>JANPHP010000525.1:0-37807 GCA_031424495.1 Bacteroidota bacterium
CGAGCCAGAGGTAGCCGTCGTGGGCGAGCTTGAGTTCATAGATCTGGTTGGTCGGCAGGCCCTCGGCGATGCCATAGCTGAAATATTGCGGGTCTTGGCCCTGCAATCCATTCACAGCCAGTAAGAAGGCGCATATCGTGAGGAGTCTCTGGATCATAGCTGCGATTGGTCGGCCCTAGCCGCCATTGCCGAGGCGAATGGTTTTTACCGTTTCCTCAAACCATGGCTTTTTTTCCCGTGCGATGCGCAGGTGGGCCCCCGAAGCCATCGTGAGCAAGCCTTCGCCGCGATGGTACTGCAAAATGAATCCAGAATTCACAATGTGCGTGCGGTGTATGCGCAGGAAGTTGCCTTGCTTGCAAAGGATATCGTCAAACACTTTGATGTTTTTGCTGATGAAAAGCTGTGACTTGTCCTTGAGGAAAATCCGGGTATAGACGCCCTCGGCCTCAAAATACTCGATGGAATCGACCTCCACAAATGCCAAGCCGTCTGAGATCGGCAGGGCAATTTTTTTCAGCTTCTCAGACTCCAAGTTTTCCTTGACTGCCGCCAGCTTCTTGAGCATGACCTCTTTGTCTTGGCGAATGCAAGCCTTTTTCACCGCTGCCACCAAGGCTTCGGCTTCCAATGGCTTGAGTAGGTAGTCCACCGCGCTCACCTCAAAGGCCTTGATGGCATAGTTGCTGTAAGCTGTGGTGAAGATGACACCAAATTCCGGCTCAGGGATGAATTTAAACAGGTCAAAACCATTGTAAATCGGCATCTCGATATCCAAAAAGACGATGTCTGGCTTGCATTTATGGATGCTCAAGACGCCTTCGGGTACCGAGCGGCATGAGGCCGCCACGGCAATTTCGGGGCAGCAAGCGCGCAGCAGCAGCTCCAAGGCGGCAGCCGCGTTTTCTTCGTCTTCAATGATGACTGCTTGATAAACCATTCCTCCGATTAAACCACAATGATACTCTGTTTTGCCTGATGCGTCCCAAGGCCAACTAACGAATTGTGGATTTGAGTTAACGAATCGGATCATTGGCCCTCAATGCTAGGCCACGAAGCCCGATGCGGCATCGCAGGCCCTGTACACGGTTCAATAATTGAAGTCCACGGTTCAATAAGTCAAGTTCGCCATTCATTAGATAACCCCATGCCGATTGCTGTAGAGCTGGCATCTTTGGTCCGATGGTGGTGTGATCGGATGGTCTAGGCAACCGGTTTTGCATGCCAGCGAGTTTCAAAATGATTCAATCTATTGTATGAAAAACTTATTTGCGATCAACAATTTTCGGAATCCTAGGAGGGCGCAGAGCAGGAAAACTGCTGTGCTTTTGCTAGGGTTCCTCTGCCTTAGTTGGTTTACAGCTTGGGGGCAAACGACTAGGTATGTGAGCAGCACCGCGACGGGAGCAAACAATGGCAGCTCGTGGAGCAATGCCTTTGTGAATCTGCAAGACGCCCTTGACGCCGCCAATCCTGGCGATGCCCTCTGGGTAAAAGGGGGCACCTATTACCCCACCAAAGACACGAGTGGGCTACCCAGCCTAGGCGGCCGCACAGGGAGCTTCAGCTTCCGTAAGAATGTGCAGCTCTATGGCGGGTTTGTGGGAACTGAGACCGCGCTGGTACAGCGCAATTGCAATGCATTGAACCCGACGGTGCTGAGCGGAGACCTGGGTGTGCTCGGCAATCCCGTGGACAATGCCATACACGTCTGCTACGCCAAGGGCTTGAGCGCTTCCTTTGTGATGGACTGCTTCACGATTCGCGATGGCAATGGCACCGACGGGCTGGCGCTGGAAAGTGGTGGGGGTTGGTACAACGATGGGCAGGGCGCATCGTGCAGCCCCAGTTTCCAAAACTGCAACTTCATCAACAACCGCGGCGGTTTGGGCGGGGGCTTCTACAATGATGGCAGCAATGGTGGCGTGGCCAATCCCGCTTTTGGCTATTGCACCTTCTCGGATAATATTGCCGAGATCGGGGGTGGCCTCTACAACAACGGTTTCGCGGGCGATGCCTCGCCGCAGCTCAACAATTGCACTTTTTCGCAAAACGATGCTGGTGAAGGCGGCGGCATGTACAACAATGGAGAGATGGGGCAATCCAATGGGCACTATACAGACTGCAACTTTAATCGAAATGAAGCCAATCATGGTGGCGCGGTCTATAACTATGCCAACAACGGCACCACGCGTGGCGAGTTCCTGCGTTGCACCATCATCGACAATTCCGCGACTCAGTTTGGCGGCGGACTTGCCTCTCATGGTGTAAATGGTGATGCCAAGTCCACTTTTAACAATTGCAGCCTGCTGCGGAACCGTGCGACCTCCGGCGGCGGGGGTATGTGGAACAATGGGGCGAGCCCATGGTTTACCAACTGTCTGATTCAGGAAAATACCGCCAAGAATGGTGGTGGGGTGTACAATGAGGGATCCCAAGGCCTGCAGGCAGGTCCACGGCTCATCAGCTGCATCCTGCGCCAAAATATTGCAAGCGGCCGTGGCGGCGCGATGTACAACAATGCCTTGGCTGGGCTCACGGAGTCCCAGTCGATCTACAGCAAGTATATCCTCAACGCTGCTTCCTGGGGTGGCGCGATTTATGCCGATGGCTCAGCCGCAGGTGGAGACGCTCAAGACTTGTACTACAATTGCCTATTCTCCCGCAATCAAGCGAGTTTGGAAGGCGGCGCGGGCTATGGCGTGGCCAACGATGGGCAGAGCGCCCAAGCCTTTGCAAGTTGTAGCTTCTCGGGCAACGTCGCCCCGACAGGATCACTGTTTTATCTGACTCAGGCCAATGGCGGAGTCTGCAATTTCAGGCAATACAACATGGCTTCTCATGCCCACGCGGGCACGATCGTGAGCCTCAACGGCGGCGCCATGATGGAAATAGAATCCGGCATCTACGAAGCTGGCACACCAGCAACATGCAGCGGCAATTGCCTTGTGGGGCAAAACCCGCTTTTTACCAATCCTGCCGCAGACGACTTGACCATTCCGCCAAGCTCGCCCGCCGTCGACGTCGGCGACAACGTCTATTTCCTGCCCCTGTATCCGCTGGACTTGGGTGGCAATGTGCGCATCCAAGGCGGCACGATCGATTTGGGGGCTTATGAGACAGTAGGCGCGCCGCCCTGCCCAAGCGTCTTGTATGTGAACAAAATCGCAACCGGCGCCAACAATGGCACCTCTTGGGCAGATGCCTATTTGAGTCTCCAAAGCGCCTTGGCCGAGGCCAGAATCAATTCCTGCATCGACACCATCCTCATCGCCAAGGGCACCTATTATCCCACAAGCACCACCAACATGAGCATTTCCTTTGAGCTCGTGAACGACATCGAGATTTATGGCGGCTTTCCCAACACCGGAAATCCTTGGTTCCCTCAGCGCGACCTGGTCTTGCACGAGACGATCTTGTCATCTGATATCGGCGTGCTGGGCAATCCCAATGACAATAGCCTTGCAGTAATTACGGCCGGTGGTGTGCCACCCGTGAACATTGCCATCAATCTGAATAGCGGCACGATCGTGGATGGCTTATCGATCATCGGGGGCACGACAGGCTATTGGATCAGGCCATCTATCAATGGTGCAAATTGTGAAACAGTGTTTCGCGACGTTCGATTCTATGGCGCAAATTCCACTGGTGGAGGTTTTGCTGGTCAGGTTTCAATCTATCATTGGCCTTCGGCATCGATTACGCATATCGCTCCTACATTTGAACGTTGCCAGTTCTATGATAACTACAACACGCTCAGCGGCGGAGCAGTAAATCTCCTGAACTTGGTGGCCGCACCTACCAGTCAATGTATCCCTTACTTCAAGAACTGTACATTTTCTCGAAATGAAGCAAGGAGTTTTGGTGGAGCATTGCAGGTAACTGGCCAGGTGAGTCCAGTCTTTGATGAATGCATCTTTGAGAACAATAGGGCAGGAATGGCCACGACTACCAGTGGAGGTGGCGGTGCGATTTATTTTAACATGCCATTTAATTCCCCAAATACCGCGCAGCGCTCAAAGTTTAACAATTGCCTTTTCTACGACAACCGTACCAATGTGCAGGGAGGATGCTACCTCACCACAGCCTATGCAACGAATAGTTCGATCATAGTTGATTTTAACAATTGCACCTTTTCTGGTCACCGCGCGCAATTGGCTGGATTTGGGAGCTGCGGCGGCTTCAATACTGAGGTGGTGAATTTCAACAATTGCATCATTTGGGACAATGCATCTACTGGCAATGGGCGGATTATGATTAACCAGGGTATAGCTGTGAACAATTTTCGAAATACGTTGATTGATGTGGCTTCCTGCGTGGACCCAGCCATCCGGCTATACGGGTCTTCTGTAGCAAACTGCCTCACAGGCATGCTCTACAACCAAAATCCGCAGTTTTTGAATCCTGCATCGGGCAATTACCGCCTGGCACTGACCTCGCCCGCGATCAACAGTGGCTCCAATGCCTTGATCCCGCTCGGTACCACGACCGACCTGGCTGGCAATGCCCGCATCTTTGCCGGTGGGCAGGTAGACATGGGTTGTTATGAAAACTTCCCGGGCATGATGCGCCCTGCGGTGTACATCAATACCCAAACCCCCAAAGTCTATGCGGGATTTGGGCCGGGCACGGCCTTGCTCCAAAGCCTGGTGGACGGCGGCACAGCTCCTTACACCTATGCTTGGAGCACTGGCGCCACAACCGCAGACATCACCGTGCAGCCCGCGCAAACGACCGCATATCAGGTCACGGTCACCGACGCGCAGGGCTTGGTTTTGCAAGCGGAAAGCAAAATTGAAGTGATCAATGTCGCTTGCCAGCGCCGCAACAATCAACAGGGAGTGGTCATTTGCAATGGTGGTGGGAATACTGTCTGTGTTTCGGTCGCAGAAGCAAATGCCTTGATATCCAGTGGCTCAGCGATGCTGGGGCCATGCGCCGGTCCACAAAAGCAGGATGAGGTAATCGAAGCGCAGTTGGAACCAACGCTTGTGCTCTATCCCAATCCAGTCGGAGACATCTTGCACCTTAGCTACGGCGACCAAGAAGCCTTGGGCGGCATGGTACTCGATCAGTTGGGCAGGGTCGTTCTAGAATTTGATGGACAAGCCGGCGAGATCGACCTTCACGGCATTGCGCAGGGCATCTATATTGTGCGCATCCAGCTTCAAGACGTCGTTATCAGCCGACGCATCGTGAAGGAGTAGCATACCCAGTTTCTCTTAATGTCAAAAGCCCAACGCAAGTACCTGCGTTGGGCTTTTGGCATTGAGGCAAGATGAAGTATCGGGATAGATGTTCCGACAAGGTCTGTTCGGCTAGCATTCAGAACCAACAACCCTCCAAAAACGACCATTCGAACAAATTTTGTCTCAAATCACAAGTTCTCGTTTTCTTTTGCTGCCATGTAACCCTGCGGGCGCATCCGCCGTAGGCAGCTTTAAGAATTTAATCAAGATGAAAGAGACATAGGTTCCACACGAGAAATTTACAAGCAGACTCACTGTCATTACCCGTCGTGACCTCTCGCCGGGATATCAAGCCGTTCAATCTGGACATGCCGTTGTTGAATTTTTGATGCGCTATCCGCAAGTGGCTGCGCGTTGGCACCTCCATTCAAACTACCTTATTTTCCTCTCTGTAGCCGATTTGCCAGCCTTGCAGGACTTGCAGGATCGCCTGTGCATGGCCGGCTTGCGATGCGCCGCTTTTTATGAACCCGATATCGGCGATGCGCTAACCGCCTTTGCGGTGGAGCCTTCTCCGATCGTGCGCAAATATTGCGGTGGCTTGCCCTTGTGCCTCAAGGAATGCAATTCGCTGATCTCCAATTCACCAACCTCCATTTATACAATTTCAAAAACATGAACAAATACCATCACCTCCACCACGAGCTGGAAACTAGCGGTCAAGGCAAAATGAAATGCTATGGCCAATCGATGCTGCCCATTCTCAAAAGCGGCTCGCTGCTCACTTTCCAAAAACAAGACAGCTACGCCATCGGCGATATTGTGTTTTGCAAGGTCAAGGGGCGCTTCATCGATGCGCACAAAATCATCAAGGCACATCCGCAGCGCGGCTACCTGATCGCCAACAACCATGGGCATGAAAATGGCTGGACCAAGACGATCTTCGGACGCGCCATTCTCGCTGAATACCAACAAGAAACGAAGGGATTATGACGCCGAAATAGGTTAAAATCCGGGATCCCCCGAGGTGGCCGCTTGTTTGCCAGCCGCAGTCCTATGGGATTGCATCCATCGTTCCACAATTCAATTATTTCTTCAAAAAACATTACAATGATTACGAAAATACATCCCTATACCTACCGCAATTGCGATGCAAGGGCGATCACCGACCAATTGATGCAAGGCATCGCGCATGTACAAGCGTATGCCTGGGCGCGTGGCTACATCCTGTCGGGCGACAAGCCCACTGCGCAGGCGCTTGAGGCGGGCTTGCAAGCCGCCACGCAGACACTACGCAAGCGCATTCTGAAGCGCGCGGAGCAAGTCCACAAGAAAACAAATTTGCGTATTGCCAATCAATTTCTGCACCTCCTGTGTGTGCGATTGCTCGGATACGGGCCTGATGCACAGGTCGCTCGGGTGAACCTCTCGGAAAAGGAAGCCGCGATTCAGGCAGCCCGCAAGGCTTGGGTGAAGGCCCGAAACGAGGCCGAAGCCCTGAGATTGGCATATCTCGCAGAAAAAGGTAATTTTTACATGCGCTCCGTGTGAGGCGCTGCCGCTTGGCTCAGCCAAGCGGCACTTGCGGGCATAGTTCAAATGGTCAGAACGGCCGACTCTAAATCAGCTGGTGCGGGTTCGATGCCCGCTGCCCGTACAAAAGCAGGACAGAATCAGCTAGGAATCATTTGAGGCTCCAAGCTGATTTTTTGTTTGGGATCAAGTGCCTTTTGAACGATACCCCGACCTATATTTGTCTAAAACATTTTACAGGAAAAAGAATTTCATATTGCTGATGCTTGGCTTGTTGCTTTCCTTGTCTTCGTTAGCCCAGAAACCAGTGAGCTACGCCACTGTGGAGATTGTAGAAACAATCATTATAGCCCTCGTGATCTATTTTACGAACTTTCCACGTCTGTTGGTTGATTGATTCTGTTGCTACGTCTGTGAATTGTATCGATGTTTGTTCACGATGGCAGTCAAGGACTTTTTATGGGACGATGAGGTCGTTGAGATCAAGAAACAGCATCAGCAATGCCAGGTGAAGCGGTATGCCGATCGGCTTAAGGCGATGTTGCTGTTGAACAAGGGGCATTCTTTTGCTGAGGTGGCTGAAATCCTGATTCTGGATGATGATACAATCCGCAGGTGGTACCATATTTTTGATGACGAAGGGATTGAGGGGCTGCAACGCGACCTCTACAAGGGCGGGATTTCCAAGCTGGACGATGGGCAATTGGAGGCGCTGGCGGTGCATGTCGAGGAAAACCTTTTCCTCACCTCCAAGGCGGTATGTCATTGGGTAAAATCGCAGTGGGGCATCGACTACACCGAATCGGGAATGACAGGCCTGCTCCATGCGCTTGGCTTCGCTTACAAGAAGCCGACGGTCACACCCGGCAAAGCCCCGACAGAAGAGTTGCAGCGCGCTTTTGCCTCCAGAATCGTCGAAACCATTGCAAAAAAGGGGCCTGACGACCAAGCCTATTTTGCCGATGGCGTCCATCCAAGGTTGAACCCGATCGCCGGCTATGGCTGGATTCGCAAAGGAGAACGCAAGGAAATTCCATCGCATACAGGTCGCGAGCACCTCAATATCAACGGGGTGATCAACGCCGTGACACATGAGGCAATCGTCCATGATTCCGAATGGATCAATGCCCAATCGACAATCGAATTGTGCGAAAAGATCAAGAAAAAACAACCCTTGGGGAAGATCATCGTCTTTGCCGACAATGCACGCTACTACAAATGCAAGGCGATGACCGAGTACTTGGTGGACAATCCCAGAATCGTATTCATCCACTTGCCTTCCTACTGCCCGAACCTAAATTTGAAAGAGCGGCTTTGGAAATTCTACAAGAAGAAAATCCTATATCAGCAATATTATCCCAACCTTGGCAAAATGAGGGATGCAACACTTGATTTCTTTGAAAGGCTACAAGATTATGCCGAGGAACTCGCGACATTGCTCACCCTCAAATTCCAAATTGTGACACCCAAAGTTTCGGAAACCCGAAAATGAGGGGTATAATGATCGAAGCTACTTCAAATTTGTTGATGAGAAAGGAGGTGTTACGACGACTCCGCTTATTAGTGGAACATTGTCACAGGATATGAAAGATTGGGGGAAATAATGTGATGAAAATCAGAAGGTTATCACTCAAAAGCTCAATGAATTTGCCCAAAAGGGTTCTGTATTGGCAGGAATCACATCGACTCCAGGTACAGGCCGACAAGATCAACGCACCCGTATCATATTCAAAAAGGAATGATTAGCATGCTCTAATTTCCTTTCAATTGATTTATGTGCATCCTAAGCCTCAGAGTAGCGCCATCATTTGTATGCCTTTCCGAGTAGGTACTTCCCAACCCCGCCGCCCCACCGAGACTTCAGTGTGGCGGCGGGAGAAACGGGGCTATCCTGCCTCTTTCCTAGCAACAGTTAGGAAATGCTCGTGCAAAGAGAACAACCTCTGAAAATCCTCCGGCAAAGTGTTGCGTAATTGCCCACTCAGGGTACTAGACAGAGTGAGTGAGGAGTGTGAGAGAGGAGAAGCAGCGAAGCGAGTTCGACGACGAACTAAACTTTTCACTCACTCTGTGCTCGGTCTCAATTTGGAACTCACTCTTTTTGTTTGCTGATCACCCAACTACCTAGCAAGGAAAATAAATATTAGACTTCGAGAAACTTGTTGTTTATCAATGGGCCAAGGCTTTCCATCTTGAGATCATTTGATTGCTTCTCCAAAACCAAGGTATTGATTCGGTTGCACAAGATCAATTGCAGCGATCCTCGTTGAGCATTGCCTTTAATATCGCCGAAGGCTTCCATATAGAAATCGTAAATTGGCACAGGCCAATAAACAATAGCAACTGACACCACAGATCAACTTTGCAAGGGTCGCTTTGGCACCCCTATTGGATATCCAATTTCAAAACCTTTGCACGCAATTTTTCATCTTCCACACGCAAAAAGTAGCACCCTGCGCTAAGGCCTGAAATATTCAATAGTTGTGGAGACAAAAGATCTGGCAGCTCAAAGGCGCGCACCAATTGTCCTACTTGGTTGCGCATTTGAACCTTTATCTTTCCCTTGATCCCTTCCAACGCGCTCAGTCGCACGCTTCCATTAGCGGGATTGGGATAAAGTTCAAGGCCATTCAATACGTTCAATGGCTCTGGTGAACCCACGAGCAGAAATACCGTGGATCTTCCTACACAACCGTTAGGGCCAGTTACTTCCACTTGATATTCTCCTAGCCCAATAGCAGTGTAGGAATTCCCTGTGGCGCCTGGGATTGGGGCTCCAAAAAACAGCCATTGGTAACTTGGGAAACCAGAGGCAGTACTTAGCACATTTCCGTTTTGGGTGATGCTCGGCTGCGGGGTCGGAAGGGTTCCCACCTGAACAGTCATCGAATCCGCACATCCAAGCACATCTGTCACCAACACTTCATAGTTGCCGGGGCCGATCCCTGACAAATTTTGCTGTATAGATTGATTTCCATTGGGGTATGTCCAAAGCGTGGAATAGGGCATGCAAGTGTTGCCATGGTTGATGTAAAAAACGATATTCCCATTGGAGCCTCCCACGCAGGAACTGTCCGCACTCGTGAGGAAAAGGAATAGTGGCAGTGGTTGAAGCAATTGGGTGAAAGTCGTGTTGGCGCTGCCGAGGGCATCGACCACAGTAAGTGAATAGATGCCTGCTGATAGATTAGAAATTGTGGAGGTATTGGCTCCATTCGACCACTGATAGGTATAGGGCGGGCATCCCCCGACACCTTGCGCAGTCACGCTACCATCCTGTCCTCCACTGCATGATACATGCATGCCGCAGATATTTGTAACGGGTGTAAAAATCGTAGAAACGGGACTAGAACTAACTGTGACGGCTGCAGTACAGCTGGAATAATTACCGCTGGAATCTGTAACCGTTACGATTACAGATTGGGTTCCAACATCCGCGCAATCAAAAGCGGTTTGGCTCAAGGTCCAGGAGGCAATTCCGCAGAGATCAAAACTACTGCTGGCAATGTTTTGCGGCACAATCGTTGCCGTTCCAAGGGGACCAAGCATCACCTGATAGGCAGTGCAGGTCGCGGTCGGCGGCACGGTGTCCACTTGGGAGACGACATAAATGTTGCTGGTATCCATCGGCCAAATCGCGCAGGTATCGTTGCTCGTCATGACACACTTCACAATATCGCCATTTTGGAAGGAACCCGTCAGGGCCGGGCTATTGGTTCCTATCGGCAAGTTATTGAGATACCATTGAAAAGCTGGTGCCGTGCCCCCAAGGAAAGTTGTTGCTGCCAGACCGATCGCTGAATTTGGGCAGTAACCGCCTGAGGTTTGTGCGATGGTAACCACTGGGGGAAGCAAAGCATGACGAAACTTGACTTGCACCTGATGGTTGCTCTGCACCGAGTTGAACGTATACGTGATAGGATTGCCGACATAAATCCCATCGACCCAAAGAGAATCGACCCAAAAGCATCCATTTCCAACAAAAGAAATCGTTTGATCCGTCAAGGGAGCGACAGCCACACTGTTGCTTGGCAAGGCAGCACCTTGGCCCGAGGTGACCGTCGTGGTGATTAGAAAAGGATTGGAAGGAGCTTGAATTCCCAAGGTGAATTCATCGATCGTGTTCAATCCAGACTTGTCAAAGTACTTGCCACGACCATTTTGACCAATTGTTCCTAGGTGATAATACCAAGTGCCAGGCGAAACGCGCTGGCCGAGATTCAGAGATTGGTCAGCCATGCCTGCCTGCTCATGAATAGAATAGTAGGAGCGAATTCCGCAATTCCAACCGGTGGTACCTCCGAAGTCCAATTTCCAGTAGGAGTTGATGTCTTGGCCCCCCGTTCCGATCGGGGGAACACTCGAATGGTATTTCCAATCTACGGCCTGAGGGACACTGACGCCCAGCGGCCATGTGATTTCACCAATAGTCCTTCCTGCAAACAAATAGGAGGTGGTTGTTCCAGCAACAGGCGGGCCCGAGGCTTGGCAAGACAAGGGCAATACATTGGCTGCGGGTGAAAATTCATCAGCACCGATGTCCACGGGGATTCCCAATGTCGTAGCTCTTGTGCTGTCAAAGTCTATGTCATTCACCTCAAATCCACTTTCCTCTCCAGCGATGCCCTTCCCATTCACATACCAACAGCTTTGGGTGTTTGGATTGATGTGGAGGTCTTTTTGCAAGTAATTTGAAAACAAGGTATTGAGGGGCAATGTGGCGGTCGTCGCTGCATAGCTCTCCCTGTCACACAAAGCATTTGTCTTCCATAGTGAGAATCCAAGATTGGCACCACCATTGGTGAACTTTGCGACACGCGTAGAGTCTCCACGCAAAAATAAGTTATAGTTAGAGGCATTGGCGTCCCAGGCTGCACCCGGATCGTCCAAGGCGATGGAAATGGCATAGTCAGGACCAGGCGCACCTGCCGGGATGGCGTTGGCAAGTAAGTTGTTTCGCAGGCGACTATAGGCCTTGCCCATTTTGAGATAGGAAGCGGTTGCGCTACTGCCTACCAATGTTGCGGTTAACAATACGGTATTGTTGCTGATCAGATTTTCCCCTGCCCAAGCAGAATCCATGATGCCACTGACCATCGCGGGATGGAAAGTCCCTGAATCCCCCACAAGAATGGTATTGCTATGAACAGTCCAGTCATTTGCCGATTTTATCTTGATCCCAGCAAATGTCGCACTGATTTCCCCGAACCTCAAACCTGCAGCGTCGATCGTGTTTCCAAACACCTTGCCACTGCTAGTAAGTGGTGCTTGAATCAGTATGCCGATTACCGTCATCCCTTGTTGCCGTCCTTGGATATCCCTGGTGCTCAGCCGGATATGGTTTCTGGCAACGAGGTTGTCATGTCCACTTGAAAAAACGCGGATCGATGACGGGAAACCATTCTTAGAAATGCCAGGGGTGGAAAATGGATTGACTTGGCCGCTGTTTTCGATGTAATTCTGAGTGATCTCAACGGTGCCGCAGCTACCTGTAGCCAATCCCGCTGAAATCACAAAGGGATCGCTTCGGACCAAGCTCCCAGTGTGCAAATTGCCAAACAGGTTGTTGCTAACACGAATCTTGCTCGTTCGTGACCCGATATGAACGCCAGAAAGTCTGGAGACGCCACCCAAAAAGGATATTGGGCCCAGGCCCAAGGTGTCACCGATTTGGTTGTCGCTGATCACAATATCCCCCTCGTGCCAGCGGGAATAGGCCGATATCCAGCCTCCTGTGATTTTTGGATTGGAACTACTGCTGTCATAGGCCTCCACATTCATAATGTGGTTGTTTTCTATGGTACCTGAGGTCCCCGCCGATGTCGAATCCCCCAACATGATGCCACTCACGGCCTTATCATCGTAGATATTGTTCCATTTGATTTTCAATTTTCCGGTCGCGCCCGAGGCACCGACTTGGTTGTTCAGGATCGAGAAATCGCCCCATCGCGCATGGATAAATGCAAAATTGGGCAGGTTGGAGTAATAGATATTGCCAAAATCGGTGAAATTGAAATTGACATTTTGAAAATGATTGTCTTCAATAATGACATCACCTGCTGGATAGGAAACGCCGATTCCCTGAAAATATCTGCAAACGAGATTGAATTTGGGCATGACGGCACCTTGGCAAAATGGCTGTGATCCACCAATGTAATTTCCTCCGATGTGCAATTTCCCACGCGTGGTTCCGACAGGGGCACTGAACGCAATCATCTGATATTGATCGACATCGACGTTAATATTGGTCTGAGGGAAATAGAAATGGTTGGAATCTATGCGCATTCCATCACAGCGGGCATAGATATCTATTGGGGCAACGTCAAACCCATAACTAGGATATTGAAGGCTTGAGAAATAGTTGTTGGTGATCAAAATCGAATCATGGTCGTATCCTTCATTCGCATTTCCTCGAATTTCGATGGCTGGGATAGAGGAACCGCCCGGTACAATCGTATCTGTGCGCTTCCTGAATTCATTTTGGTCGATCACGACTCCGTCGCACCCACGCTCCATTAAGGAGGCTGGTGTCTCGAGCTGATCGATCGCGATACCTAGGGGACGCTGTGGTGAGTTGGTGCCGGGAATCAGGTTCTCGACGATGCAGCCGGTCACGTGTATGTCTTGCGCGCCGTTTGTGATATGAATGGCAGGCTGCCTCCAAGCCTTGTTCCTGATCAAAAGATACCCTCTCTGGCCGTTGACGAGACCATCGAGGATCACGCGGTCCACATGATTCAAGCTCAAAAGCGCATTGGTGGCATCTCTGCCCTCGATGAGTCGCTGGATGGGAGCATCTGACGAAATCCTTACATGATAGATTCCGCGCATATCTTCTTCTGGCCAAGGATTCAGATCCACCAAGCCCTGCTCGTTCACGAGGTCGCTGGTCACCTTGATTTCAACATCACCCGTCAGCACCGACGAATTGATCATTGCGAATGCTCCACCAGCGTTGGTCAGTGAGGAATAGGTTTGCCCTGCTCCCACGAGCATGGTCCCTGAGAGGCCGTTGGAGGACAATATAAAGCTTCGGATTTGGCCGCTGACTGGGAATTGCGTAGCGAGCAGTTGCACGGAGCTAGGTGCGGTTGCCAGTGTGACCTTGTTGGTACCGACGATCTTGGGGCTTCCTAGGTCTTGCGCTACCACAAAGTAATTGATCACCGTGCCAGGCGTCACAGTTCCACCCAAAAGCTGTGTATAATCCAACGTGAAACTGAATTGGTTGCCTGAAACGGTAGCCTCAACATATTTCCATCCGGGGTTGAGGTTCGTATTGCCGGCCCATGTGTCCTGATCGGTTGATCGCTTGTAATACAGCCGCGGCAGGTTGCCGGGACTCGTGTCGATGCCTTCGGGATCTTTTATCGTAGCCCATTGTGTCAAGACGCGTGAGGTACCCGCCAATCCAGCGGTCAATGGCTCGTATTCAATACGAGGCGCAGTACCATTGAGGGGAATCCCATCAAATTCATCTGCTCCCACATCACAGGCCAATCCCCCCGACGTGGGTTGCACAAAACCGGGATATCCTTGACGTATATCTCCATCCCAGTCGATTCCCGACTTGCTGCGATTGAGCGAACCTTGTTCGCAACGTGTCGGAACTGTGGTGAGCAGGTGCAAATCATAAGGTAGCACTGTAGTATTGAGGAACGGTGGCAACTCCGTGAAAGAATTTTGCTCGGCAGGTGACAAAATTGACCGGTACTGGTCCAGGGTCGTGTACACGGCTCCGTTCAAGACAGACATGAGCCTGGTGTATGGCCCGGCCGGACCAGCATAAAGACAATTGCCGCCAGATTGGGGATGGAGTTGCAGTGGACTGCCGCTTGTAACGAAGATCGCATTTGTAAAACCGGGAGTACTTACCGGGTTGGTAAGATTGACAAGAATATTGCCGGAGAGATAATGATCGGTTGCACTGCCCCAATACCTAATCGCAGCGGATTGGAATGGGAGACCCGACGGGGGACTGTTGAGGTAGACCGTATTTTGATAGATCCTGGTTGTCATTCCAGCCCCGCCATCGAGGTAGATCCCCCATATTGAATTGATGCTATTGCTAAGTGATCCGTCTAGGCCGTTGATGTAATTGTCATGGATGATGTAGTCCCCTTCCCCTGCTGCATAGATACCTATAACCACACCTTTACCTACGAGATCATGGATTTGATTTCTAAATGCTTGTACAACAGAAACTTTGCCTAGGCTCATTCCTGTAATAGAGGCACCTGTCAAGTTTGAAACCTCGTTTGAATCCACCACTATCTCACCATTGAAGGTTGTACTTCCGTCCATTAGGCTTATCCCAATCACACTGGAGCATCTACCATTGTTCATAATTTTGTTGCCTACTATTCTAGCTTTTGGTTGCTGGTAAAAGGAAGAAATTTCACTGAATTGGATACCCGTGCACGATCCATAGCCACCACCAGTTACGTAATTGTACTGGATCAAATTGTCGGCCACTTCTGCAAATCCAAATCTTGCCGTGAGGTTGATTCCGACAAAATTGTAACTAAAGTAATTGTGCTCCAATAAGTTGTTTTTGATGTGAATCTCGTCCACAAAGCCCGAAATCTGAATGCAATTGGTGCGGCCATTTGCGTAGACGGAATCTCCGTTGTTGATAATCTTGTTGTTCTCGATGAGCAGTTTGCTCATCGAGCTGACGAATGACATCGATGGAGAATAAGCAAGCTGCCGACAACCTGTGATCAAATTTTCATGTACATGGACAAGTGATCCATTGGAGGCACCACTCGCGCTGTGGTTGATTGCCGACACAGAATCTGCTTGTATTCCTCCCCAAACGGTTATTGTATCTTTGACAATTTCGGTGGAATACCCCTGCGCACCTCCGATCTTGATGCCAAATAGATTGCGATTGGTCGGCGTATTGCCTCTGCTATCGATCTTGGTATTCGCAATCGTGGTACCGTCCATGCCCACGATTTCGATGCCACAGGAATACATTTGGATCGTGCTAAAGTTCTTTATAAGGCTTGGACGCCCGCTGCCCGGGTCTTTGTCGATGCGATTGCCGACACATGCTGCCTTGAGGGCAGAACCAGCTCTAGATAGGAAGAGGTAACCACGTGCCACATCCTCAACGGTATTGCTCAAGAATTGGTTGAAAGAATGACCAAGTCGTTCATGATTGAAAATCGGGGCAACGAAGGTTGATGGGATATTCATTTTTATGCCCACCGATGAAGAATTGGTCTGATGCAGCGCAACGTGACAATTCTTGATCGTATTGTATTTGCAACCATACACGGTATAAAGTACCGGGGAGTAGACATCAAGCAAGAATCCGGTTTCGACCCAGTTGCTGGTACTGCTATTTGACGGGGTTTCTTGCAAGCTGATCCCGTCAAAGGTTACATTTTCCACCCCCAAGAGCTTGATCATCGCATCTGTAAACTGGGAAGTTCCGGCACCAGAGACAAATAAGGGATCGCTTCCCACACCCTGCTTTTTGAATACGACTGGCCTCAGTTTAGATGGCCGGTTGGACGTGGGATTGATAGTGACGTTGAGCACGTTTTGCTCCACATAACCTGCTGCGATTTGGAATTCAACTCCTCCTATCGCCACTCCTTGGGCATTGAGTGCAGCTACCGCCGCAACAAAGGTCGGATAGGTGCCCGGGATTGTCTTGATACCACTTAGTTGCGAAAATCCACCTAAATGTAGGCAGAAAACGATGGCAATCCACAAGGTAAACTGCTTGAAAGGTAGTTTCGTAGGGAAAAAATCACGAAGTCTGGTCATTGTCTTTGGCTTAGGAAAATTAGTGTCACGATTGAATTCTGCATTCGAAGATAGTGTGTGGAATCCAATTTTCAAAAAAACTCGGGCCTACAGATAGAATGGATGAGTTCTAAATTTTCGGCCAATTTTTCGACCAATCATAGGTACTTAATTTCTACCTGCATTCGCAATCTCGCTCGGGAGGTAGGAGCGTTTCGGATCAACATACGGCCCCCAGCAACCAAAGATCTGGATCGCTAGCAATTTTCAGGTGATTGCCCTCTGCGCCCCCCATACCAAAAATCCCAAAAACACATGCTATCTTGTAACCCTCAAAAGTGCACAACACCATGAAAATATCGACACATCCGCAGCGCATCGCCATGCTGCTCTGCCTGCTCATCGCAATGCTCGGCTTCGCCCAATCAGCCATCGCCCAAAACCCGGCCTTTGAGGCGCGGCGCTTGGCTTACAACAACATGGCTTTGGCGCAGTTCAATTCGAATGCCACCTGCATACAGGCTTACGATGGCTTGCCTGTGGATGTGCCTGCGCTCAGCAGCATCGTGTCCACGATCAGCACTGACAACACCATCGATTTCAAAATCGTGCAGCTTGTGCGGGTCTTGTTTCTCACGAATGGGCAGCATGACGCCCTGCTCTTGCCTGCGCTCAATTCGGTGCCCTATTGGATCAACAACGATGATACTGTGCGGAATTTCTGGTCTGAAAACCATATGATTATGTGGACATCGTCGGATTGGCTGCTGCACGAGAAGTATGGCCGGCCCGTCGACTCCACGCTCCACGATCGTTTGCTGCATTACCTGCAACTCAAAAATCAATTCGGTTTCTACGAATTCAACTCCTCCACCTACGCGCCCTACGCGCTGTCGGGCTTGCTCAACTTGGCCGATTTCGCAGCGGATACGACTATAAAATCCCTCGCGACGAGCGCTGCGGCACGTTTGCTCAAGGAGGAGATTTTGCTCTATACCAACGATCGGGGCGTCTTTTTTCCCGCTGCGGGCCGCAATTATTACAGCAAATACGACAATCCCTACGGCCAAAACCACAACAGCCTGATATGGCTGCTCACTGGCTTGGGGCCTATGCCCAGTGGTGCAAGCCATTCGGGGGCCTTCCTGTCGACCTCGTCCATCCCTGTGGACGACATCATGAACGCTTGGCACGCCGACGAGGATCGCCAATATGTCATGGGTCATACGCTCGACAGCGGCTTCACCCTCAACGCTAGCCAAGTTCATGTGGACCGCGTCGTATTCCAGTGGAGCTCAGGCGCCTATTTCCACCCCGACGTGGCCTTGGAGACGGGGCGTCTGATCGAGGATTACAATATGTGGGACCACGTCGATTTTGCGACGCTCAAGGCCTTCGTCACATTTTTTCCCGTGGATTCATTCGCCTCGGTCGCCGCCAAGCTCAGTTTCATGTCCCAGAGCTCCGTCATTTCTAGAGCAGCGCTCTCGGTCTTCAAGCGCGGGGGCGTCACGCTCTCCTCAGCGCGCGATTTCTGGCCCGGCAAGGTCGGTTATCAGCAATTTCCTTGGATGGCCAATGTCGGTACCACCGCTGTCTACACGGCCTCGGGTGCGCCCGATTCGGATTGGTACGCGCGGCCCGAGGACAATAACAATGCGCATTTGCCCTTTGTCGAGCAGCGGCACAATGTCGCGCTCATCATGTATTGGCCCGAGGTGAAGACCTCGCTTTTCCATGGCCTGCTCAGGATTGCGGATCCGACGGTTGCGCTCCATTGGAAGGATGGCGACTTTGACGAGATTGTGGAGGATAGCTTGTGGATCATCGGGCGGCAAGCCGACGACTATGTTGCCGTGCGCCGCACCTGCCTCGACACGGTCAATGGCGTGCGCGGCTGCACATTCGATTCTACGGATGGGCAAGCGTGGGCCTGCGTCGTGGGCGATTCGACCATGTATGGCAGCTTCGCCCATTTTCAGGACCTCATTTCCCAGTCTCAATTCACCGAAAGTTGGTACCACAACGGCGTCGATCAGTGGGTTTATTGGGCAATGTTTTCCTTTGACACCACGTCCGTCGCGCATGCCTGGGGCAGGGATTCCTTGCTGACAGCGCGCATCGATCCAGTTTCAGCCAATGAAAATGTCTTCAAAGTTTATCCAAATCCGGCGCGGGACCGCGTGTCCATCGAGGGCGAACTGCCTGATGCGGGCCCTGTCACGCTGCGGCTGATGGACTTGAATGGACGGGTTTTGACGACGCGTGTTTTGCACCACGGCGGCGGGATTTTTCATTCGGAATTGGATCTGCGGGCTTTGGGACTTGCGAGCGGGATTTATGGGCTGGAGGTGCGAAGCGGTAGGCGGAGTGATTTTTTGCGGGTTGTGGTGGAGTAGGGGGCATTTTAATGCATAGACTCGTCTAAGAAGAATCAATATTCCATTTTTGAAAGCTTTTTGTTCTTTTTGTTCCTGTTTCGTTGGGATTTTAGTATCTTTGCTGGCATAACGGAATGTGGCAGAATGATATGAAGGATTTTCAACAACTCATCACGACAATCGAGCAGGTGCATGAGCACTTGCAGGCCTCGGCAGCCAATGCGGTCAATCAGGCTTTGACCATTCGCAACTGGCTGATCGGTTATTACATCGTGGAGTTTGAGCAAGAAGGCAAAGATCGTGCGGGATATGGTGCACATTTGCTCGCTACAATTGCAGCCAGAATTGCCATCAAGGGGCTTACTGCTCCCGAATTGTCTAGGTGCAGACAGTTCTATCTCATCTATCCGCAGATTCTTGGGTCAGTGACCCAAGAATTTCAACATAGGCTCCCAACATCAATTCTTGGGTCACTGACCCAGGAATTCGAAATGAAAAAAATTGAAGGAGCAGGAACGTCGCAACTGCCGGTACGTCTTCAGGTGCCGCCAGATAAGATCATCACAAGATTGTCTTTCACCCACTTGGTAGAACTCCTCAAAATCAACGAACCACTCAAAAGAACCTTTTACGAGCTCGAATGCATCAAAGGCACCTGGAGTGTGCGTGAACTCAAGCGGCAGATCAATAGCCTCTATTTTGAGCGAAGCGGACTTTCAGAAAAGCCAGAGTTGCTGTCGGAATTGGTTCATCAAAAAACGACACCCCAAGCGCCCAAAGACATTATCAAAAACATTTATGCCTTTGAATTTCTCGGCCTTTCCACAAAAGCCATCCTGGAAGAGTCTGACATCGAGTCGGCCTTGCTCGACAATTTGCAAGCCTTCATCATGGAACTTGGAAATGGATTTTGCCTGGAAGCGAGGCAAAAAAGAATCCTCATCGGCGAAAATTACTATTTTATCGATTTGGTGTTTTACCATCGCTTCCTCAGATGCCACGTCTTGATCGAGCTCAAGATCGGCGCCTTTGACCACAACGATATTGGGCAACTGAACACCTACGTGAACTATTACAAGTTCGAAATCATGCAGGCAAATGAGAATCCACCGGTTGGCATCTTATTGGTCGCAGACAAAGACCACGCCCTCGTCAAATACGCAACTGCGGGCATGGATGAGAATCTCTTCATTCAAGAATACCTCATTCGGCTACCCAGCAAGGATCAGTTGGAAAGCTATGTTGAAAGCGAATTGCGGAAAGTAAGGTAGGGGGGAATGCTCGGGTAGCAAGGGATAGGCGCTTTTCATGGGGACAATGATGAGCCGGTGATGCGCTGAGATCAATACATCGATCATGCTGTCTTTCCTTTTGTGCAATGATGCCTGCTTTATTTCAATTGGCCAGCAGGCATCATCCCCAAAGATGTTCCTGAGCTACAAGGGGAGATTGAAAATGCTGTGGTAACTTCATTATCTTCGCCGTCCCAAATCCAATCTTTGTGCAGCATCCGTCCTATCCCCATCGCATTTTGCTCGCTGCTTTTCTGCTGTGGCTGCTCCCCTTGGGCACGATACGATCGCAACAACCCGCCTATTTCATCTTGGGCGAAGAGCAATTCAAGGGTTTGCAAGTCTATGACGTCATACAGGACGGGCTGGACAATTACCTGTTTTCGACCAATGAGGGCCTTTTTTATTACGATTTCCTGCATTTTGAACCGATTGGTTGCGACATGGCCAAGAGCAATGCCATGTTCAATTTTGTTGCCGATCCGTTGGGTACTATTTATTGCTCAAACCTGAACCATCAAATATTCAGGATCAAAGACAAGGAATGCAACCTTTTTTATGCGTTGCTGCCCGATGAGGACAGCCCCGACTTGAGCCTGATTTGCGACGAAGAAGGTGAACTTTTGGCCTGCTCAAAAAAGATCATTCGACTATCGGCGGCAGGAGAGGTTCTAGAGCGGCGAGAAACCAAAGGCGACCCTTGGGCCCGACCTTTCAAGGCGCCAAATGGCCAGATCATTTTGCATTTTCCAAATTCAGATTCCATTTTCGAGTTTCACGATGGACAATTTTCGGTGCATAGGCTCACCGGACCTGCCGCTCAGCTCGCGGAAAAGGGGTTGATTAATTTCTTTGCCGTTGAGGACGAAAAGTATGCCATCGATTTGATGAGCACCACAGTATTTAGGGTCGAAGATTCGAGTTTTGCGATGCAATTGCTGCCCGAAAAGTATATGCTGGACCGGAGTCAGCCGCTACGATTCTATCCGACGGGAAAATCCACTTGGGTCGGCGGCAGTTTGCCGGGCATTGTTTGGTTGCAAGGGCGGCTCGGTCGTGTACCGCCCTTGTTGCAATACGGGAAATATTTCATTTCCGATGTGTTTCAAGACCGCGAAGGCAATATCCTGCTCAGCACGTTTGACCAAGGGATTTTGGTCATTCCCAACCTCGCAATTCCCGATGTGATTGATCCCTTTTTCGCTGAGCCGATCACGGCACTGCATATCGCGCCTAGGAACGGTCGCTTGTACCTGGGGACCACGAGAGGGAACTTGCTGGAATTCCACGACGGGCAATTGCGACAATTGGTTCAGGACGGCAATCGACCTGTCGAAGGGATCTTTGGCACGCCTTCATCGGAAAGGCTGATTTTTCAGGGCGGAGATGAGGTCATGGTTTTGGATCAGCAGGCAGGTAAAATGTCCTTCGGGGTCAAGTCGGCCTTAAAGGATGTCGTCTTTTTCGAACCAGATTTGGCATTTTTGGCAACGAGCCGGGGGATTTTTCGCTGTGAATGGAAGTCGGCTCGCCTGCCCACTGTGATGCCTTTGCCTGATTTCGCCTTCCGCATTCACCATATGGTGGCGGACAAGCAGGGAAATGCCTTGGTGGCATCCACTTCCCGTGGTTTGTACCACATTCCCCTGAATGGCCCTGCAACACGCATTCAGCTTGCTGGCGAAGACCTCTTCCCGACGGCGATGCATGCTGCCGGAAACAAGGTATTCGCCGCGAGCAGGCGGCACGGCATTCTCGTCTTGGAAGAAGATCGATTCATTGCCCGCATTGTTCCTGAAATCGGGCGCATGGAGGCCATCAGCAAATTGGTGATCGACAAGCACAGGATTTTTGTGAAGTCTTCCCACGGCATTTATCAGCTGGGAATGGATGGCCGCATGGAACGCAATATCGGCAAGGCCTTCGGATTTCTCAAGTCGCGTGTTTTTGACTTTGCCTTGGACGGCGACCGCCTATGGGTGAGCCATTCCGGAGGTGTGCAGGCAATTGACCTCTCATTTTCAGCATCGCGACAGGTGCCTCCGCAGCTCCGCTTGGTCCAAGTCACCGTCAATGACAAAACCGTTTCCACCGCCACCGCGGGGGCTTTGGCATCCGATGAACGCAAGATCAGGTTTGATATCGCCTTCCCGAGCCTGCGCAACCGCGAAACATTGCGCATCCATTACCAATTGGAGGGCTATGACAATGCTTGGATGTTGAAGCTCGACGACGAATTTGCCATCGTTTACAATGCCTTGGAGCCGGGAGATTATACGTTTCGTGCCAAAGCAGAAAACCAAGGGCAATTCAGTGAACCGGTGACTTATTCCTTTTCCATTGCGGCACCGATCTACCGTCGATGGTGGTTCTCGGCATTGGTGCTCTTAGTCGCTGCAGGTGGCATCGGGGCCATCTACCGGAGACAAATCACGCTGCAAAGCAGGAAAGCCAAGCAAATCAATGAGCTGAATGCCTCCAAACTCGCGGCGATTCAATCGCAGATGAATCCGCATTTTATTTTCAATGCGATGAACTCGATCCAGGATCTGATCCTGAAAGGCGATGTCGAAAATTCCTATTCCTACGTCACCACATTTTCCAACCTCGTCCGCAGCACACTGAAATATTCTGAAAAGGATTTCATCGACTTTGAGCAGGAGCTCGAACTGTTGCGTCTGTATTTGTCATTGGAAAAGCTGCGCTTTGAAGACGAGCTGGAATATACCATCACCAATGTGGTCGATGACGACATACAGCTGCCGCCCCTGCTCATTCAGCCCTTTGTGGAAAATGCCTTGCTTCACGGCTTGTTGCACAAAGCGGGTGTCAAGCAGCTGATGATTCGCTTTGAATTGCGGGAAGCGCTGATCTGCACGATCGAAGACAATGGCATTGGTCGGCAGCGGGCCATGGAGATCAGGGAGCGACAGCGCGGCGAACACGAGTCCTTTTCCGGCAAGGCCATCCGCACCCGTTTTGATATCCTCAGCGACGTGCACAAAAGAGAATTTGGCTATGTACTTGAAGATTTGATGACAGACGGCGAGCCGATCGGCACGCGCATCACTTTGCAAATCCCTGTGCGTCGTCGTTTTTAGCCTCGCCTTCCATTCCTTCGCAAAACTCGTCCATTCGTAAATTCCTCCAAACAATGCCACCAAAACCAGCTACTTTCGAAGCAATGCAAAAGCTCAAAACGATCATTGTGGATGACGAACGCCGCGCACGCGCGGTGTTGGAGAACCTGTTGCTCCGGTTTTGTCCCGAGGTCGAGCTTGTAGCACAGTGCAGCAATGTCTTGGACGCCGTGGAGGCCATCAAAACCCATCATCCAGATTTGGTCTTGCTCGACATTGAAATGCCCAACTATGCGGGTTTTGAGTTGGTCAATTTCTTCAAGGAGGTGGATTTTGAGATCATTTTTGTCACCGCCTATGATCAGTATGCGCTCAAAGCATTTGAGCTCGCTGCTATCGATTACCTGCTCAAGCCCGTCGAAATCGAGCGTCTCAAGCAGGCGATCACCCGTGCATGCATGAAGTGTGACATGAAGGACCGCGCGCAACGCATGGACTTGCTCAGCCAAACCCTAGAGAAACAACAGATCAAAAACCTGATCGTCAATGACAAAGGGCAGCAGCACTTGATTGCTTTGGATGCTTTGATCGCGATCGAGGCGCAAGCGGCCTACTGCACCCTGTACACCGAAGACCGGCAACTCGTCGCAAGCAAGAACCTCAAGCATTTTGAAACCATGCTCGAAGGATGTGAAGATTTTTTGCGTGTGCACAAATCTTGGCTGATCAACAAGCGTCATATCCTGAATTATTCCAAATCCGAGATGCTCATTCAATTGAAAGGCGGACTCGTCGCCAAGCTTTCCAAATACCAGAAAGCAGACTTTGAAGCAGCCATCCGGGGCTGAAATTTCCATTCGTAAAGCAAACCTGCCCGTTCTTATATCGCGTTTGGAGTGGCATGCAATGGCGGCCTATCATTGCATCAGTTTCTAATTTATCAATTTAAGAACGACTAAAAATGAGAACTGTAAAAATGTTTTTGGCTTTGATGATGGTGTGCTTTTTTGCTGCACAAGTCAATGCGCAAGGCAATTCGCAAAATCCAAACGGGAATGCTGTATTGTCTGAGGTAGATATCGTTAACAACGGTAATGGAACGGCAACGATCGCTATGAAAATCTCTGGCAATCTTGCTGGAACGGTGGACGATGTGAAGGTTTTTGTGACTGGCGATGTGATCCAAGGCGGCAGCTTCAGCACCATAATCGATCACAGCAAATATTTGGCCCCAGATCCGGTCTTCATCACCACTGTTCCTATCCAAGAGGTGAACAGCAATGGTGGCAATCCAAACGATTGGGTGGATGTTGAGGTGATCTACAGCGATGTCTCAGGTGGCCCCAAAAAGTGGATCAAGAAGGCACGTATGCCCAAATTGGTTACAGGCAAATGTCCCGGTTGCTTCTAATAGAGTGGTTCAGATTGCCGAATAAAATGGTCATTTAGATTGGCAAAAGTTGTCAAGTGGTGAAATGATCAGGTAAACACAGCAATCATACCACCTTGTTTTTAAAAACGGAAGGCCTCGGTCTTCCGTTTTTAATTCCCGGAAAATATTATGGTTTTCTATTCATTATCAATGCTGTAATTTCCATTCGTAAACCAAACATGTCCATTCTTATAACGCGTTTGGAGCGACTTGCAATGGCAGCATAATATTGCAGCAGTTTCTAATTTATCAATTTAAGAACGACTAAAAATGAGAACTGTAAAAATGTTTTTGGCTTTGATGATGGTGTGCTTTTTTGCTGCACAAGTGAATGCACAAGGTAACGGTGAAATAGATGTATTTTCCGGCGCGGTATTGTATGACGATGGTGAGGGCAATGGAATCTTGGAGCTGAAAATTTCTGCCGACCTGCCCTCAACGATTGAGCTCAAAACGTTTGTCGTCGAAGGTGACGTTGTGATCAATGGTGGATTCGCCGGTGATCTTACGGGTGCAACTGCAGGTACAGTCTTTTCAGTGACGGTTCCGCTGAAGGAAAAGGGGACATACTCAGCACCGGGAACCGTCGAGGTTGAGATTTCATACAGAGATAATCATAGCGGCCAGCTCCTTATTTCCCGCAAGCGTGCAAAGCACATGATATCTTTTTGGTAATAAACTGCATGCTCATCTTATTTGTGAAAAACGGAAGGCTTCGGTCTTCCGTTTTTTGTTGTTCGACCTTTCAATGCGCCGTCGTCACACCAAAATCAAGTGCAGCCCAACCAGCCCTTTGCGAAACCTTTGCAGCCCTGAGCGTCCTTTGGAGTTCTCTGGGCGCATCAGCCCTGTCCAAATTAGGACCGATACCAATTGGATTGGCCTAGTCACAGCCCCAATCTGATGCTTCCTTATTTGCATATTGCTTACAATGTTTGTGGAAGGCTATTGCAGGGCAATACCCAAGCGCATGGAAGCATCACGATAGAGCTTTGACCGCAAATATTGTCAGCGATCAATCCGCCCGCCCAAACAACAAAAACATCCCCACCCCAAAAGCCGTCCCGGCTTTCGCCTTCCGCTTGAAATAATCGCCTTGATCCCCAATGCAAGTCCCCTGGCAGATTTTTATTGCGGTGAGGTAAGAGCCATCCTACCGCGACAGCTCACAGCGTTATGTGAAACGTGCTATACTTCGCATATTCAAGCACTCGCTTTGGCCCTTTTGGCCTTTGCAGCTGTCTTCTTCTCATCTGCTAGTCTTTGCCTTTCCAATTTCTGCTGCTGAATGTATGCACTGATTAGTTTTTCTTCCTCGGCGGTCAAAGGACCGTCGCCACCGATGAAGTCCACGTCTAATTCATTTTCTCTTTTCTTGCGCATATACTTTTCCGTTGGAAATAAAATTGTGCCGCTATCAATACCCCCGCCCAAACAACAAAAACATCCCCACCCCAAAAGCCGTCCCGGCTTTCGCCTTCCGCTTGAAATAATAGCCTTGGTCCCCAATGCAAGTCCCTTGACATACGTTCAAGGTTCCCAACCAAGCCCCGCCGCTGCGCGGCTCCATGCTATGCATCCGCAGGCCCGCATAAGCCCGCTCCACGCTCCGCCGATACGCGTCCCCCTCCACGATGCCCAGCCGCAATGCGCCCGCGATGCCGTAGCCAAACATGGCCGTGCAGCTGCTTTCGATGAAATTGCCCTCCGCTTGCGGATAAGCGGGCAGCTGAAACCAATGCCCAGTGGCAGTATCCTGCAATTCGGGTAAATGAACCAGCATTTCGCGCAGGTAGCCCGCGAAGGTCGGCCATTTCGGATGCGTTTTGGGGAGCGATTCGACCAATTGCGTCAGGGTCACGATGACCCAGCCGTTGCCTCGGCCCCAGATTTGGGTGCTGCGATGGCCTGCGTTTTCGTCCCAGTTTTGCTGACTGCAGAGCCGGCAATGATCTTTGTCGTCGCCGTCCCAGCCGTGTACCCAGAGGCCAGCGCCGGCCGCATTTGGGTCGGTGACTTGCAGCTTTTCGCGGTGCGTTTGGACTTGCAGGAGCAATTCGTCGAGGTATTTTTCATCGTCGGTGAGCAGGTACATTTCCAGCAAATAGGTGCCGACCATGAAAATCGTATCGTCCCACAATTCGCCGAATCGTCGCAAATGCCAGATCGCGCCATTGGGCATGCGGGGAATTTGGAGGTATTTTTGATAGAGCTGCTCGGCTGCTGTGCGGTATTTTGCCTCGCCTGTCAGGCGTGCTAGCCAGGCGAGCCCTGCGCCTGAGGCGACGCCATTGGGGTTGTGGCCGGCCCAGGCCGCATCCATGGACTTGTCGATGGCGGTGCGCACGTATTCGAGGTAAACCGCAGGGTTGGGACCGACTTTGTGATCATATTGCGCCGTCATCGCACGCAGCAAGGCGGACTGTTGCCAGGTCCAGTTGTACTTGTTGGCGGGGAGAAATTTGTTGCGGGCATAATCGTCGAGCGAATCGACCCAAGACGGACCCGTTGAACGCGCTGCTTGCGGATGCGCCGCCACCATCAGCACAGTATCCACGACATCGGCCTCGGCATCATATTCGTAAATATAAACACGGTTGGTCCGCAACGAAGGCACGACCAGCAGCCGCTGCAAGGAGAGGTAAGCAAAGTCTGCAATAAAAATGTCCTGCGTACGGGTATTTAGAAGTTCCTGAACCTGACGGTCCTGGTCAATCGCATAAAGATTCCCCAGAAAATGAGAAACCAACAACCGTTGGGATGTCGCCTGAATCCCATCAATATTCCCTGCACCCAAGAAAACAAAGTTCTCGATCGCCCGCGTCTCAAGATCAACTGATTTCAGAAAATTGTCCCGATTTACACCCACGGCCAGGCGATTGCCCAACACCAGCAAGCCATTGTTCAAAGCCAGCAACGAATCTTGCACCCAAACCTCCGCAACTCCCTCGCGAATGCGGTAAATCCGCCCAGCAGAATCGGTCTCGCTGATATACAATGTGCCGTCGCGCGGGTCGATGGCGATGTCGTTGAGAAAACCTGCATTTGGAATCGGGTAGCGCCGCACAATGCTGCGCGTCTCAGGATCGATCGCGGCGACCCCGTCACGTTCTACCGCATACAATAGCCCCCCATGCATGGCCAATCCCGTAGGTGAAGACAGGCCATCAATGAAGCGCAGGTCCGTCACTGTTCCATCCGTCAGCATTCTGGAAATGAAGTCTGTATGCAACGCCTCCACAGGGGTGGCCTTGTCCAAGTTGGAGATATAGATGCAGCTGCGCGCGGCGTCATAGGCCGCAGATTCTGGATTGTGGAAGATGGCCTCGGTCGAAGTGATCAGGGTCGGCTGTGCATAAACCATGCTTGTGAGCAGAAAGCAGAGCAGCAGGGTGATGCACCTTTTGAGCCGAAGGCGGAATTTTCTGGGGGTATTTTTGAGCGACTTTTTCATCATACTGTAACGGGCAATTTAGGCAATCTTCCGGTCGCTCAAGCAAGTATCAGTGTGCAGCGTGATGCTTTTGGGTGGTGCTGATGCATCACTGCCGTGCGGCATCGTGGTGGTGTGGACGGAAGACATGGCGAATGCGGAGCAGAAGGAGCAATGCTCGAATGACAACCGAAAAATCCTCGCTGACGCGAACATTAACCCCTTGCTTTATAAATGCAGCTTACATCCTCCAAAGCCTAAAGCTCGTCGATGCGGTAGGTGAGAAATTGCCGGTACCGGTCATCGTCAAAAGGCTCCGTATTCACCACGGTCTCCATCCAATGCACGCGGTATTTTTGTCCAGCTACAAGCTTGTCCAGTTGTTCCGTGGGGATGCCATAAATGATGAACTCCAGTGGTTTCTGGGAATTGGGTTCTTCCAGATGGCCATAAAAATTGTTGGGTTCTCCGTCGATTTCGTCCAAGATCAATGCTATCGTACCACTGCTGAATTTCCCTATAAATGCTTTGCCGTCGGGTGCGACGATTCCTTTAGCTGGTTTGGAAAACTCGTAAAGCAATTCCTTTTCGGCCAGGAAATACTCCGCCAAGGGAAATTGCTCGCCCAATAGCGAATCTTCCTTGGAGAGTTGGGTGGCCTGAACCGTTTGGTTCTTTTTGTTTTGGGGGGGATGGCACGATGCGAACATTCCCATTGCCAAAAAAAGAAAAAGGTAGCCAAAAGCCCGAGCGTGACCCCGAATGAGGCCACTTGCATGCAAGAATTGGATCATGATTACGGTTATTTTACAGGATCAAGTACATAGCTCCTGTCCCAGACGTCTTGGGATTCAGAGGTAAACGTGGCAAATGTATATTTGGTGTACTTTTTACCTGCCTTTTCTATCTCGACAGGTGCCTTGACCTGTGCAGGGCGATACTCCCAGTGGTGTCCCTCGGCGTATCCCTTGTAGGTCCGCGCAAATCCATACTTGTAGGCATTGCGCTCCATCCACCAATTGACGCCGCCGGTGTCGGTATTGTTTTTGTTGTTCAGATCGACGGCGATCCCTCGTTGGTGGGTACTGTACCCTACTGGATTTGCTTTGTATCCCGCATTGATCATGTCGATCTGATATTGCCAATCCCTGAAACCGGTATTGAGTTGCAGATCCTGCCCAGCTGCGCTCGCAGCATCGAGCATCCCCTTGAGTCCAGGCCAAATTTCCTTGGCGACATGTTCGATATTACCATTGGAGTCCACCATTTCGATCATGTCATCATTTCCAGTGAATTTGGCTGTGCCCTCGGTGTCTTTGCCTTTGGCGCGGTCATATCGGCCGTCGGGAGCGACTTGATTCCACATGCCATTTTTTCCTTTCAGGTCGGTGTGGAAGCCTTGGGTAAGGTTCAGCATATTCGTGTAGCCGAGCGATGCGCCTTTCGTATACGTGCTCGCTCCCTCAGCTTTTGCGGCTTCAAATACCTCTACATAAGTCCCAGTTGTTTTTGCGTCTGGCGTGCCAATGACGACGTGCTTGCCCAAGGCGAGCGTGCCCGTTGCGGGAACATAGGATGACACGGCATCGCGTATCGTCGCGTCGGCAGCGGTGATCTTCCGTTTTTTGGGATTCGCCTTGTCGTGAGCCTTGGTGCTGTAGTTTCCGGTGGAGGTATAGACGGTATTTCCCGCAAAGGTGACTTTTGCGATGGGATGGGGCGCATTGTCGAGGTAATAGCCGGTGAGGGTTTCCTCCACGATGATTTCGGAATTGATCGGAATCACGCTGTTGTCGGCGCGGCCAGGGTAGCGATTGCCGGACTGGAGAATCACAGCTTTCTCAACCGCCACGGTGTAATGGGAGGGATCGGTAGAAAGTGGTTTCGCTGCCGTCATCACGCCAACAGATTCATTTTTGAGCCCGCCTTTGATGTTGCCGACAGCGGTCCAGCCAAAGCCCACACAATGCACATAGAGTATGGAATCCTGATCGGTCTTGGAGGCCGCTTTTTGGATGTAAACGTCATCAATATCGACCTTGGTGCCGTTTTTGATCGTTTTGTCCTTCCCGACAAATGATTCATCAGGCACTTCTTTGTCGCCTACCTTCTTTTTGGGGAGGTCGGTATCGCCCTTTTTGTATTTGATACCGGCCCAAGCGGCGCCTTTGTCACGGATGACCGCCGATGTGGACGCAATTTCAAAATGGCCCTCGTTGTAGGTCGTGCTGTCTGGGTCGGTTTCTGATGCAAGTTGCGTAACAGGTGCAGCAGTGAGTTGGAATGCAGGAGGAGCCATCGAGGCAGAGCCCTCGCTGGTAAGCTGTGCACTCTCTTTTTTGGTTTCTTGGGCGAATGTTGGCGAATCAGACATAGTGATATTCATTTGGGCCGAACAGATGCGTTTTGGCCCTTTGTAGATGCAACATAGTAAATTTTTGCCGCAGTTTTGTTGAAGTGGAAAACTTCTCAGACTGCATGGGCTTTTGGATTTCTTCTCTGTAGCGATTGGAACGCAAATGAAAACACACAGATACGACCATTGTGGGGCTTGTTATGCAAGCGCTTGTCGGCAAGGCGCGCCAAGTGTTGGGGCCGATGCATGTTGCTATCTTTTCTGCTCGCATTCTGAAAAATCTGTTATATTCGGGTTTTCAGTTGCCAATTTGTTTCGCTCATCTCACTTCTGTCTAATCGTCATCGCCATGGGAGAATTCGCTCACGAAAGTCAAAAACAACAGCCTACTCGATTGCAAGCCGAAGGCGGCGCTTCCATGGCGCCTCCAGCATTTTCGCTCGGTGCAGATCCGATCCAAAGGCAGGTTCCACCTGCCGACAACAGCGGCGGCAGTTCAAGCCCAAATGCACCCATTGCTGCGGCTCCAGTCTTGGCGCAAGGCCCCCTGCTGCCTTTTGATGGTCCTGGGGCGATCACTTACAACAATGCGCGTGAATTCAGGATCGACTGGGTGCGCAACTTGCAACTGTCGTTGTTGGGCACGCGCAGGACTACAGATGGCAGCTTCGACCAAGAGACCGTGGATGCCATTGCCCGTTTTCAGATGACGCATTTGCCCACGCAAACACCTGACGGCAAGATCGGCCCTGCGACACGCCGCAAGTTGGAGGAGATTTATCCTGTCTTGTTGAGCACCATCGTGGGCCCACATACTGAGTCTCGCATCTTGGTGCCGGCTGGCGCTGACAATGCTGCCAGATATGGCTACTGGAAGGGAATCGTAGAGTCTGCGGGAGGTGTGTTCAATGAAACTGCGATGGCGCTCAACCTTGTGGGAATCAGGGGCGTGAAAATTTCTGACGGCTCAGATGCCCACACCATTAATGGCGTAGTCGTGCCCAGCGGGGCCATTTACCAGACTGCCTCAGCCCAACAATTTCTGGCTGACCGTGCCGCAGGGACAGCCAATACCCATTTGAGTGGCGACCATGACGGATTCAATGACATGATCACTTCGCTGTGGGTCGACGCCGCAGGAACAATGCATGTGCAAGAACGCATCGGCAACGTGGATCCCAACGAGTTGTACCGCGACGATGAATATCAGACAGGCCACTTGATGGATGGGCAATATGCTTATGAATTGGGCACGCATGGCACCAAAAGCAGAAGCCACCAGGCAGCTGTCAATGGCATCAGTGATCCCAATAATGATTTGGGACGCAGAACCACCGACGGGAAGCTCAGGTATGCGGCCCTGCGGCCTACCCGCAACCAAGAGGTTTGGCGCGAGCACGAGGGCAATGACCTCTCGATCTCCCAAAATGAGGAAACCACAAGCCGTGATCGCCTGTATGATCGCAACAACCGGTATGTCAATGACAACTTTGCCATGAACATCCACTCTTCCTCCAATGATCACCCCAATTCGCAAGCCTGTATGAATGTGCCTGCCGCCCAATATTTGGACTTCATCCATGAGGTGCAGGCAAGTTCCAACCAAAGAAATATCCTGTACACGCTGATCGATGCCTCCAAGATCGAGAATGGTTTGGTGCTGCAGACGCAAGAACAACGGTAATTGAGGAATGGGCTCGATGAAAGGGTTGGCGGTGGATCGGGGTGATGATTCAGGTCCACATGTTCAAGATTCCCATGAATCAAAGCTCCATCGGCAACCGTTGGTTTTTCAGGTCACTCACAAAGACCATGGGAAGACGCAAATCGGCCCAGCTTGGGTTTGGACGTTGTCGCGCCCCGTGTACGGTTGCAGGTGTCACCTGCAAAGCTCGGCTGAGGAATTCAATTTCAATAAATCCAACATTGTGGAATACAAATGAAAAAGGGATACTTTTCAGTCCTTGCATTCGTTTTGCTTTTGTGTAGCATAGCCGCCAAAGCCCAAGGAGGGACTTGGACATGGATGAATGGACCCAATTTTGCAAATGGCGGGCAGGTGTTGGGAACGCAAGGAATTCCCGACCCTGCAAATCATCCAAGACCACTCTACGAGTCTGGCGAATGGATCGACCATCAAGGTAATTTCTGGCTATTTGGAGGCGTGGGAACGACTGGCTTGTATGGCGATCTCTGGAAATATGACCCTACAATCAACCAATGGGCTTATATGAAAGGGTTTGCAGGCGTCGCCGATCAAGATGGAGTCTACGGGGTCCAAGGCACTCCCTCGCCAGCAAACAAACCAGGTTGTCGGGGCTTTGGGTTCCTCACTTGGGTCGATCAAGCAGGAGATTTATGGCTTTTTGGAGGTAGCGGCCACGGTGCATCCAATAGTTTTGGACCGCTGAGTGACCTGTGGAGATACAATATCGCAACAAACGAATGGACTTGGATGAAAGGACTGAGCGCAGCCTATGGCACAAGCATTTATGGAACGCAAGGAGTGCCCGGTCCTGCCAATTTTCCGAGCGCACGCGAAGAAACTACCTGCGCTTGGGTAGGGCAATCCAATCAATTGTGGATGTTTGGCGGGGATGCAGGCGGGGGTACTGCGTTTTTAGACGATATGTGGATGTATGATGTCGCGACGAACAACTGGACTTGGATGTCAGGCTCAAATACGTCTGCTGGATTTCCAGTATATGGCACAAAAGGGGTGCCGTCTCCCACCAATACACCTGGTGGGAGGTCCACCTATGCGCGCTGGACCGATGGTGCAGGAAATCTCTGGCTATTCGGCGGCAAGATTAAAACACTTCAAACCAGCTATTATTACAACGATATCTGGAAATATGATCCAATTTCGCGCGAATGGACTTGGATGAGCGGCCAGAATGTCCCTGATCAACCTACCGTTGTTGGGCAATCTTGCCTCCCTTGCCCAGACAATATCCCATCAGGGAGATTTGAAAACAAAGCCTGCTACACAGATTCCAGTGGCAAATTTTACGTACTCGGCGGCCTTGCAGGCCCAGGGAACAGCACGTATTTGAACGATTTTTGGGTCTATGATCCCAACACCGACATGTGGGCCAGAATTAGCGGCAACAGTATAAATGGGGCTCAACCAGTTTATGGAACGATGGGCGTTCCTGCTCCAAGCAATTTTCCCGGCACAAGAGCGGGAAGTCCGGGATGGCACCAGGCAAATGGAGATTTTTGGGTTTTTGGTGGGGTAGCCGATCTCGGTGGCATGAAACGATGCGACATGTGGCGCTTTCAACCCGATTCCAATTGCATCGCGATCAGCAGCACCGGGCAGGTGAGCCCAACGGCAAGCCCCGCCGCAGGTTGTTTGCCGCTCAACGTGAATTTTTCCAACCTGTCTGCGAGCTACAACTCCTTTCTTTGGAATTTTGGCGATGGCAACACGAGTACCCAAGCCAACCCTGGGCACACCTACCCAAATGCGGGCACATACCAAGCCGCCCTGATTGCATCCGGAAGCGACTGCAATGGCCCAACCATCGACACGTTCTACATTACCATCAATGTGGATTCATCGCCTCAAATCTCGGCAGGGGCCGATACCATCCTTTGCGGTGGACAAAACCTGAGCTTGGTTGCGACGGCTACAAATTATACTGCGTTGCTTTGGTCCACAGGTTCCACCACTGCAACAACCACCGTCATAAGCTCAGGAAATTATTGGGTGCAGGCGTCCAATGGTTCATGCGCAGTCAGCGATACCGTGCAGGCGACGTTTATTCCGCTGCCCATCGTGAATTTCCCGATGGCAGACACCCTCTGTCCTGGACAAATGCTTACACTCAACATAGGGCAGCCCTATCCCGCCAATTATCTTTGGCAAGATGGATCCACGGATTCCATCTTTACCATTACGACTGCTGGAAACTACTGGGCCATGGCCTCCAATAGCTGTGGCACAAGTGTCGATTCCATCCAAATTGCCGATCCCGTCAGCCCATGGGTTGATTTGGGCCCTGATACGATATTGTGCGTGGGCGATGCCTACATGCTTGATGCGGGGCATGCAGGCGCAAATTATATGTGGTCAAGTGGCGCCACAGGGCAAACAATTGTGGTTTCCAATCCAGGAATCTATGCCGTTACCGTCACCGATGCCGACTGCAGGGACTCGGCCCACGTCGCCATTGGGCAGCTTGCGCTGCCATCGGTCAATGTGGGCGCCGACACCACGATTTGCGATGTTGATTCCGTGATGCTTTTGGCTTCCGTGAACGGTGCCACAAGTATCAGCTGGAATACGGGAGACACATTGCCCGAAATCCTGGCTTCCGTTGCAGGTTGGTATGTGCTGAGTGCGGAAAATCGATGCGGCAGTGTCGCAGACAGCATGCTACTTTCAACCGTAGGCGATCCTTTCGCGTCATTGGGTGATGATCGTCTGCTGTGCGGGCGTGAGACGATCATTTTGAGTGCAGCTGTGCAGGCCGCACAATTTCGGTGGAACACAGGGGAGACCACGCAAAGCATCGTTGTGAATGATCCTGGATTGTATTGGCTCGAAATCACCAACGCCTGCGGGAGCGCCTCAGATTCGCTCCAAATCACCATAGAGACGGATAGTACCCTATTTGTCCCCAACGTAATTACCCCCAATGATGATGCCATCAATGAATGTTTCAAAATCGAGGTACGAAGCTCCGACGAATATGAGCTGCGTATTTTTGACCGATGGGGACAACAGATTTTTGCAAGTACAAATCCCCAAAACTTATGGTGCGGTGAGCTGAATGGAGAACCCATGCCCGAGGGTGTTTATTTTTATACCCTCAGAACTACCGATTGCCATAGAGCATTGATGAGTCGCGTAGGAACTGTTGTTTTATTGCGATGAGCGTCGGATTGAAAAAGACAAGCAGGAGAATAAACAACTTGCCCATTCATCCCCATCGCCTGGTCACAACTCAAGATCGAAGTACCATAGTCTCCGGTATTGAGAGATCCATAGAAGTGGGGTAATTGTGGGGTGAGGCGACCTGCGCGCGTAAGGATGTGATGCCTGTGCACGCAAACAAGGCAAAAAGGGCGAGCAAGAGCGCAGTTCTTTTTGGGAAATCGAGCAAGTGAAGGCTAGTCTTGGTAGTCATTTGAAGCCGTTGGTGTTTAGGTCATCAAGCTCGCGGAGTTCCGATATATTTCCAAAAGGTTGCTGCTTATATGGGGACTACCATGCACATCAATTTGGCATGGATTCACCCTTTACAATTCCCTCAAATATCCACCGTTTTTTGCACCCTATCACGTTGCGAATGTCTGTATCTTGGCATCATGCGGTGCGACTCTACGCTGCTCCTTGAAATAGCCCCCTCAATTGATACACTATGAAAACCAAATTATTGTTTGTGCTTTCCGCTTTGTTTTTGTTGCTTTTCACAGCTTGCGAACAAGAGCAAGATGACCCAATAGACTACTATTTCTGCACAACGAGCGCCACCAACGATGCCCAATGGGACTTGTATGTGGATGGCGACCTCGTCGGCAAGCTCCCCTTTGTGAACGCCGTTCCCAATTGCAGCAACACAGCTGCCCTACCCAATTTGCTGCACATGAGCCTGTCTCAAGAGCGCCATCAGTACGAGGCCAAAGACGGACTCGGCACGGTGCATGCGGCAGGTTATTTCAAGACCAAGGAAAAAGGTGAGCGTAAAAACGGCGAGTCAGGCGGCGGCATAGGCGGCTCTACACTTGCTTGGAGTTGCGATATTGTGATCATGTCTGTATTTGAGTGAAGGTGGCGGATGGTTCATTCGGTTGTGATGAATCCGTCTGCTGTCTCTCGACCATCATTTAAGAGCCGCAGGGTTCGTGGAGGGCGCAAAGACCGGTATCGGCGTTGCATTCCCCACGAACCCTGCGGTTCTTCTGTACAAGCAGCTGGCTTGCAACTCGCTCAAGCCTTCCTTACAAACTCTGACTTCAAGGCATAGAGCCAAAGCCCTCGATCTTGCATTCGCATCACAAATAAGCTTTTGCAATGCACATCAAATCGTAAAAGCTGAAAATGCCGAGCATGCGCAAGCAGAAATGGTATGAAACGAGTACCTCATTTTCTAAATTGCTGACCTATTGAGGTGGATATAGGGTGCGCGGAGTGCGACGCCGCCTGCGGCGGGTTGCACATACGCCAATCAAAAGAACCCATCTATATCGTGAACGATGTCCTAGCTTGTAATTCGTGAAAAACAATGTAGATTCGTCTACGCGGCAGGTAATCCACCATGCAGTGAAGATGGCTGATGATTTGGTTGCCTGATCTCCTACATCAAGGCAAGGCGTTGATAACCGATTACATTCACCAACTTCACCGCTGATATGCTTGCAACGATGACCATCTGAAATTGACCACACACTAAAATAATAACATCATGCTAGGATTAATTGTCATTTTTTTCATCGGGCAGAGATTCTACCAACTGGCCCGCGCACATGAGAAAAGCAAATGGGGTTTTGCCACCTTGGGCATCGTCTCCTATTATGCGTCCACCTTCATATTTGGGCTGTTGATCGGCACCACACTCGAGATTGTGAGTCCCGGCACCGTCGCTGGCATGAGCGATTTAGTGTTGGGATTGATGGCCCTGCCATTTGGAGTACTCTCCACGGTAGGCCTCTTTTACCTGCTCAAGCATATCTGGGAGGGCAATAGCAAGGACGTGAAGCAGCAAATGGACCCCAATGAAAATTGAAGCCGCGCCCATTCATCCCCGCTCAAGCCTTCCTCACAAACTCTGACTTCAAGGCCATGGAGCCAAAGCCCTCGATCTTGCAATCAATGTTGTGATCCCCATCGACGAGGCGAATGTTTTTGACTTTGGTGCCTGCTTTGATCGGCTTGGGCGCACCCTTCACCGGCAGGTTTTTCATGATCACCACGCTGTCGCCGTTTTGCAGCACAGTGCCGTTGGCGTCCTTCACCACCAAACCCGTCGCTTCCACGACTTCATTGGGATCCCACTCATGGCCGCAGTCGGGGCAGTTCATTAAGGGATCTGCGAGGTAAGTATATTCAGAACCACATTTCGGACAGGGTTTTAGATCCTCCATAACAATACAATCAAATGAATCAAACGCGAAAACAATGCGGCAAAGGTAATCTTTGTCGGCGCGGAATCCGAGTAGCGGGCAAGTATTTGCATTCACCAACAACCCATCCACCCCATAGCCGTTCGGTTAAGCATAATATTGTATGATTTTGAACGGTGTGATGTCGCCCTTCTTGGCCTCCTTTACGCACGCCTTGGTGAGCGAGAGCCATATTTCCGAGAGGAGCTCCTCCTTGCTCCGTTTGCCTTCCAGGA
>JANPHP010000526.1:0-2422 GCA_031424495.1 Bacteroidota bacterium
CCAGCTTCTCGGCGCTGCATGAGTGGTTGTGTTGGGTGAATGAGTGGCTTGAATGGCGGTGCAAAATGCGGTAACTGTAAATGAGTCCTCAGCACTTGCAGGACAATTTCCCGATTTCGCAGAGGCGGCTGCGGAGATGGCATAATGCAATTTTCCAGCCCATTTGCTGCCAGTACATTTGGATCATTGTGTATCTTAACCGAAGTATTTCTATGAAAAAATCCTATGTCGTTGCGCTTCACCTTGCCTATTGGACGGTGTATCTTTTGTTTTTGACAGTGGTGATGGTTGCCGTGCTGAGCAACGTGGTGCCAGCCCATCATCTGAGCGAGGTTTCCCTTGTGGTCTACCTGATGGGGATCGTGCCCGGTGTCCTCGCATTTTATGCCTCCTATCAATTGATCTTTGATCGCTATTTGCTGCGCAAGCAGGTTGTAGCCACCCTGCTTTTGGGGAGTTTGGTCGCCATCGCAGGTGCATTGATGGGCGATGTGGCGCTGATGCTCGCAAAAGGTCCGCAGATTCTCTTCGCCGACGGGATGCGCTCCTTTGCCGAGGTCACCGTCTTCATGAGCCTGATGGTTGGGGCGCCCAATGTATTGCTTGGCCTGGGCATGCGTGCCTTTGTCGGCTGGTTTGCAGACATTCAGACCAAACAGGTGCTCGAGCAAAAAAACCATGAAATGGAAATGGCCCTGATCAAAGCACAGCTCAATCCCCACTTCTTGTTCAATACCATCGCCAATATCGACGTGTTGATCGAGACCGATCCGCCCAAGGCATCGGCCTACCTCAACAAACTGAGCGGCATCATGCGTTTCATGCTCTATGAAACCCAGCCGGCTCAGATTGCCCTCAGCCGCGAGCTCGACTACATCGAGCAGTATATTGCGCTGCAAAAGCTGCGCTATTCCAAGCCTGAAAAAGTGCAATTCAGCATCTCAGGAGACGCTGGGCAGCTACAGATTGCGCCGATGCTGTTCATTCCCTTCATCGAAAATGCCTTCAAGTTTGCGGAGGGCATCAAGTCTGAGGCCACCATCGCGATCAGTTTCAAGATCAGCGCCCAAGCAATCATTTTTGAATGCAAAAACTCCTACAATGCAGCCGCCGCCGCCGCTGAAAACAGCGGCTTGGGCAACGAATTGATCGAGAAACGCATTGCCCTGCTCTATCCCGGTCGCTACAAACTCGCCCACAACGCAGCAGATGGCATTTACCAAGTCCAGCTCACGATTGCTCAAGCATGAAAATTACCTGCATCATTGTAGAGGATGAGCCCTTGGCGCGTGAGCGTGCAAGGGCTTATGCCTTGAAATTGCCCAATCTCCAACTCCTGGCGACCTTCGAAAATGGCATCGACGCATTGATGTTTTTGAAGCAGCATCCCGTCGATTTGATCTTTCTCGACATCAACCTGGGCGAGCTCTCGGGCATACAATTGCTGGAGGCGACCAAGCTCGATGCGCAGGTAGTGATCACCACCGCCTATGATGAATATGCGCTGAAGGGCTACGAATTGCAAGTCGCCGATTATTTGCTCAAGCCCTACACGTTTGAGCGTTTTTTGCAGGCGGTCGAGCGTGTGGAAACCCACCTCAGCAAGAAAGAAATCGCTCCTGAAAAGAAATTCATCTTTGTAAAAACGGAGCATCGCCTGGAAAAAATCATGCTGCAAGAATTGCTTTACATCGAGGGCATGCGGGACTATCGCCGCATTCACATGACCGACAAGCGCATCATGACCTTGCAGACTTTTGGCGACCTGGAGCAAGCCATTCCGGTGCCGATCGCCTGCCGCGTACACAAGTCGTGGATGGTCGCCCTGGGCAAGATCGACTCGGTCGAGCGCGACCGCATTGTGATTGGCGATGTACGCATTCCGATTTCAGAGACCTATCGGGCGCATTTTTTCGAACTGATTGGGCAGCGTGGGTGAGTATGGTGGCTTGTGGTGGGATGGATAGGGCGCAAGCGAGCTGCTGCGGAGATTGCGCCCGGCGCAAAGCGGGTTTTCGTGCCGATGTTGGTTTTTCACGGATTCGCGCGGGAAGTTCCGACATAAAACAGGGGGGATTAGCACGGTCGCAATGGGAATGGGTGCGGGGACAATGAATTGGCAGGCTGGCGCATTCAGATTGAGGACGCAGACAATGAACCTTAACGCGGCGGCAATGAATTTTTGCGCGGGCGCATTCGGGGGGATGGCTCCGGGGATGAGTTTTTCGTCCGGTGCAATCGGGCGGATTGCGGGGGCATCGGGAATCAGCGGGCCGACAATGAGGTTTCCCGGAAGCGCAATGAGTGCGCACGCGTCCGCAAGGAGATTTTCCAGCGGCGCACTGGAATCTTGGGCGGCGGCGCCGCCACGTTGGCCGCGTTACGCGCCGCGGCCGCAGCAGTTCTTGAATTTCTTTCCGCT
>JANPHP010000527.1:0-6826 GCA_031424495.1 Bacteroidota bacterium
AATCAAGTCGCAGGAGACAAGGGCCGCCAATTGACAGAGACGCAAAAGATTTTAGGTGCAGACTGGAACGAAAATGTCGACTATGAAACCGACCTGTACCGCAGGTATCAAGTGGACCGCATCAATGAACCCATCGTGGCACAGGGTTATCTCGACGTGCCAGAACTCAAGGCCGAGTTTGCGATCGCCGCGCCCTACTCGATCCCAGCCGACAAAAAACCCTACATGGTCGAGATCGACTCCTTCAGTCTGCCCGTCAACTATAAATATTTTGCCGTGCCCAAGATGGACAAGGACCCTTTCCTCACGGCGCAAGTCGTGGGTTGGGAAGACCTGAACCTCGTGAGCGGCCCGCTCAATATCTACCAAGGCCGCAAATATGTGGGCCAAAGCAACCTCGACATCCGCAACCTGAGCGACACGCTGGCCCTGAGCATGGGGCGCGACAAGGATGTCGTCGTCACATTGGTCAAGGTGAAGGGCAAGACGAGCAACCAATTGCTGGGCGGCACCAAAAAATGGAGCACAGCCTACAACATCTCTGTGCGCAACAACCACGAGTACCCGATCGCAATCCAAGTGGAGGATCAGGTGCCCATCTCTGCTGACAAGGAGGTCGTGGTGACGATCGACGAAGTCGGGGAGGCCACGCTGGAAGACAAAATCGGTTTGCTCACTTGGAACATGAACCTACAACCCAAGGAAACGCGTACCGTGGAATTTGGATTTTCGGTCAAATATCCCAAGCACAGGTCGATTGTGATCGCGCCACGTCGTGGCACCAGGACCATGTATATCAATGGCATCTAAGTTGTTGCGGGGAAAGCATGCTTGATCAAAGTGTTGTAGTCAGTGGCGAGGGCCGTGAGGCTGCCTTTTGGAATTGGATTTCCAAAAATGGACTGTTGGTATTGCTCTGCATTTTTGCAGTGAACGTCGCCTTGAAGTTGCCTTACTTAAGTGGCGCGAGCCTGTTTTTGGATGAGGCGGTTGCGATCCACGAAACCCAAGGCAGCATTGCAAGGACGGTTGAATTCTCGGCATCGGATCCGACACCACCGCTTTTTTACCTCGTTTTGGGGCAATGGTGCAAGGTTTTTGGCATCTCAGAGGCAAGCGCGCGCTTCCCTTCGCTGTTGTTCAGCGCGATCACAGCTTGCATGATCTTCAGCATCGGGCGACGCTTTTTCAGTGTACAATCAGGGTTTTATGCGGCATGGTTGTTCACATTTTCCAACACGGCCATCAATTTCTCGCATGAGGCGCGCGCCTACGCGCTCGCAGGCATGCTCATGAGCTTTTCCTATTATTTATTCCTGCGTTTGGCTTCCGACAAGGCCTCCTTGTGGCGGCTTGCGCTGGCATTGACCTTGGTGAATGCAGCCCTGCTCTATACCCACTACCTCACATCGATGGGAATCGCTGCACAGGCCCTGATGAGCCTGTGGCTGTTGCGCGGACGCCTGCGAGCATTTGCATATTATGTCGGTTCGCAGGTTTTGGTGCTCTTGGTTTGGTTGCCTTGGCTGATGATGAACCGCGCGCGCATCCCAGATTCCAAAGTGACCTCTTGGCTTGGGCCACCCGATTGGCTCACCTTGCGCTTTGTTTATTATGGATTTGCTGGCCCAGAATGGTTGCCTCTGCTGGCAGGCATCCTATTGCTCGTGGGCGGCGCCTTGGTTGCATGGCGCTATGCGATGCACAAAACGCCCTTGGCGGATGGATTTGCACTTTCGACATTTGCCTTGTGGTTTTTGGGTGCAACGGGCTTGCAAATATTGGTTTCCTATTATTACATGCCCGTCTTTGAGCTGCGGTATGCCTTGTATGCATTTCCGGGAGCATGCCTGCTTTTGGGAGCGGTGGTTGCGAGTTTGCCAGGGGCGGCGATGATCCGCAACGGACTCATTGCACTCTATATCGGCATGGCGATTGCCTCTTTGGACATCAACCCCGCCAAATCTCAGGATTGGCGTGCTGCGACCGCAAAAGTCAAAGAGCTCCAAAGCAAGCATACTGGCATGGTGATCAATGCTTATTACCAATTTACCCCGTTTTGCTACTATTACAACTTGGATTATTTCAAGGATTATGAGCACACGATGTCCTTATTGGGCAATGACAATATACACCTCGGCAAGGATACCCTGATCGTGCCCAAAATAGATGGCGACAAGGTCACCGATGTGATCTTGGTATTGTCGCACGAAAAATTGGCCGATCCGCAAGGAATCTTGCTGGACTATATGGCTCGCAAGTATTGCCTCAATTATCGGCTATTATTGCCGGGCATCAAGGTATTGGTTTACCAAAATTCGCCCTGCGAACTCGAGGGCAGCGGTCACTTTGAATGGCCCTATGATGTCTCGATGAATGAACTAGACATCCCCAAAATCATTGATGATCCACAGCAGCCCGGCAACCGCATCACTTTTGTAAAACCCGGCACAGATTACAGTGCGAGCTATAATTTTCAGGCAAAAGAGGCATACGACGGCCAATTCAACTTTGTCGAGATCAAGTTTAGGGCAAACGCAACAACGATTGGCAAGCATTTACAAATGGTGTTTGTGATGGAGCATGGCGAGGAATCCTACAATTGGGGAGGCTATGACCTCGAACCCATGCTCAAGCCCGGCACTTGGGCGGATTGCAGCATTTTGGTGAAAGTGCCTGAGATCAAGGATCCAGAAGACCGCATCAAAATCTATTTCTGGTCCAATGCGCAGTCGGAATGCTACTTTGACGACCTGCAAATCGATATTTTTGATTGATTCGGATACAAAATGCTGTATTCGTTTGCCGCGTGTTAGGTGCGTCCTGCATCCACCTGAGCGAATGAATTAATCGCCCATGGTGGCTTTCATCAATGCAATTGCGGGCCACGTGCACTTGTAGCTCGCCAAGATATATTGCATCGTGCGACGGTCGGCATTGGTCATTTTTCCAAACTTCTCGTGCAGCATATCCATCATTGGCAATGCGTCTTCCATCGAGATACGCCCGTCACTACGGCCCTGCGTTGCGGCATCAGCGGCATGAATCAGATCCAGGTCATAGTGTTTCGTGCCGTCGATGCGTGACAATTGCGTTTCCAAATACTTGCGCGCCTTGCTGGTGATATTGTATGTGTGTAGGATGTGCTTGAGTGTGCGACGCTCAGTGCGCGTAATGTGACCGCGTTGCATCGCATGCACAAACAGCCGTTTGGCATTGGCATAGCTGATGCGGCCATCGCCCTTGCCTACAAGACTCGCTGAGGCGAGCGCGAGTAATTCTTCCTGATGTCTGACGCGCTTGATTACTTGGAGGTCACTCATGGCGGGGACAAGTTTTCTACACTACTAAGCTAACATTTTTCATCTCCAATACAAGACGAACAAATAGGCTTTTTTCCATAAAACCGCCCTATCATTTCAATGCTGCATTCACAACCAGATTTTTGCACTGCTATCAAAAGGGATTGATCCAAAAACAAAAAGGGATTTCTTACAGGCTCAGCCTCTAAGAAATCCCTTGGTTTGGCATCGTCATCGACCGATGACTGCCGGCAATCAGCCCAGTTTTCCGTTCAGGAATGCTGTTGCAGGCTCAGTGCACTTGTAGGCTTCCAAAATATAGCCCAATGTGCGGCGCTCCACGGCTGTGACTTTGCTGTCGCTCTCGATCATTTTCCAGATGAGCTCGGCATCATCCAGCGAAATGCGTCCGTCGCCACGACCCTCTACTGCGAGATCTGCTGCGTCGATGAGCACGCTGTCATAGTGCACGCTGTCTTGCAATCTGAAGAGCTCAGCAACGAAATAGTCCTTTGCCTTGTCGGTGAAGGGGTGGTTTTCAAAAATGTAATGCAGCGTGCGGCGCTCGGTACGAGTGATGCGACCGCCGTCCATGGCGCTCTCGATCAGTGCCTTGGCTTCGTCATAGCTGATGCGGCTTTCGCCTTTTCCTTCTGTGGAGGCTGCGGCCAAATCGAGCAGCTCTTGCTCATACTTGATGCCGTCGATCGTCTTGTAGTGTCCCATTTTTTCTAGGTGTTTAGATTTGAAGGCGAATCTAGGCGATAGTCCTCGACGAAACAAACATGGAAACATGATCTTATCCCATGGATTTCCCCAATTGGATCAACCCAGCTGTCCCGGGATCAACGACCGCTCAACACCAGCATTTTGCCGCGTTGCAGCATCGTCTCGCCAGCGATCATGTAATAGTAATTGCCAGCTGCGAGCCCCAGCTGAGCGACCGGCAATGCATCGCCATTGTGTAGCCACCGCTCGGTGAGCAGCTTGCCCTGCAAGTCATACAAGCGCAGCTTGAAAGTCTCGTCGCGGTTGCTGCGCAGCGAGATTGTCCCATCTTGCAGCACAGGGTTGGGCACCAATTGCACATAATCACCGACTTGCTCAGGCGCGACGCCGATGATCACAGACCCGGCGATGTTGATGTTGTCGACATACATCGTTTGCCCATAGTGGCCGATGCTCCTGAATGCGACCACCACCTCTGAACTGCCAGTGTATGCTGCCAAATCCACCGTATCGGTGCGCCACTGCGTATTCGTGGGGGTAAATTCTCCTGAAGTAAGATTGGGCGCGGTGGCCAAACTCTGCCCACCCTTGCGGTAAAGCCGGGTAAACGTGAGCCCACAATCGTTGGAGGCGAGCACCTCCAGTGTGTCGGTATAGATGCCGCCATACTCTGCATAAGCGACATCAAAGGTCACTTTTGTGGAGCCTACGAGATTGAGATTCACGTAGGCACGCATGTCGGCAGATGAGCCTCCACCATCGACATTGTAGTTGTCGCACTTTGAGCTTGTCGCACTATTGCCATAGCCACCCACGCCTGCGGCTTGGGCCCACGCGAGGTTGCCAGTGGCAGCCGTGGTATAACCAGTGGGAGGGAAGCTGCTTTCAAAATCGGTGGCGATGTTGGTCGCGCTCACGCCCGTGAGCGTCACGACCATGCTGTCAAGGTCGCTGTTGCCGAGGCCGTCGGTGACCCGCAGGGTCACGAGGTGGGCGCCATTGCCGCTGAAAGTCACCGCAGGATTGCGCAGGCTCGATGTCGCAGGCGTGCCGCCTTGAAACGTCCAGCTCCAGGAGGCACCTGCATGGTTCAGCATCGAATGGTCTTCAAAAAAGAAGGTGTCTGCGCTGCAAATGGCGCTCAATGCATTGGCCATCGGGGTGCAGATGGGGCGCGTGGGCTGGGTGTGAAGGGGACTTTCCCAGATGCCTTTGCCGTAAGAGGCGCTCCTGAGTTTGCCATCACGGTAAAACGGCCGCGCAATATTCGTATTGAAATTCAGTGGAAGGTTGCTGTTGAAAATGTCCCAATCAGCGAGGTTGTCATCGCGGTAATACACCGTATTGTCGGTGCAATAATAGATGCCGTTTGCGGTGCCGCCTACGTGCACAAGGCTGTGAACGCTCTCGCCATCGAGCACTGTCGTCGTGAGATTGGTCCAGGTGGTGCCTGCGTTGGTCGTTTTCCAGACGTTGCTGCCATTGGCGGCTTGGGGCAACGCGATCCAAAGGGTGTTTTCATGCTCAGGATCAAGGGCGAGCAAGATGCGGCGGCGATTGCCGGTGGCAGGCATGCCGATCGTGGCCCAGGTGGTGCCGCCGTCGGATGTGCGCCAGATTTGGCCATTGTTGCCGCTGCTCGGCTGCTGACTCAGGTACATGACATCGGGATTGCTGCGTGAAATCTCAATGTATTTCACCTGCGAATTCACGTCGGTACCAAATGCATGCACCATGTTAAAGCTGCCGCCTCCATCTGTCGTGCGCCAGAGCTTGTTTTCATTGCCCAAGACCGCAATATTGTAACAGTTGGGATGCCACTCCATCTCGCTGCTTTCTGCAGAATAGTAGGTCTCATTCGGTGCCAATCCAAATGGTACGCCCGTGATGGCTCCGGTGATGCTGAGCGGAATCAACCGACCGCCAATGTCGCTGAAATAGGTCTTGCGGTTGATTCCCGGATTCACATAACCCGTTGACGCCTCACCGCCACCCAAATTCAAGAAGTCACCGGGCACATAGTTTTGGTAATAAGCATTGTTGCCGTTGTGGTACATGCCGCCTACCAGTACATCTTCATTCCACCCCATGCCAAATCCCCAATAATCGGCTCCATGCACGCCTTTCATTTTGACTGTAGGTTGGGTCACGAAAAAGTCAGAACCGTGGTAGATGCCACCATCGGTCGTGATCCAATATTGGTTGCCAAATGCACGAAAATCCTGATTGTCAACGTGCATGCTCAGCGGGCCGCCAATATAGCCCGACACCGATGTGAAGGTAAAGCCGCCATCGTCTGAGCGCCAGAGGTTGAGTCCGCCGATGAGGATGGAGTCGGCATTGGTGGCGCTGCACATGAGGGCGCAATTGTAAAAGCCTTGGTGGTACTGCCATGTGTCGGTGCCCCGCGCCAAGTTCCGGTGCGTGGCCGTATAGGGTCCACCCGTGGGACCATTGGGCAGGGTCCAGGTGAGGCCGCCGTCGTCGCTGCGGTAGAGGCCGATGAAGCCGACATCATTGGCCTTGGCCTCGCCGATGAGGTAGGCATAGACGCGGTTGGGATCGGCGGGCGTCACGGCTAGGCGGGCGCCGTAGTCGATGCGGTTGGGGTCGGTGCTGCTGTACCAGCCATTGCTTTGCAATTGCCAGGTCGCCCCGCTGTCATTGCTCGTGAAAAACTCTTGTTGGATCAGCGTCGGATTGTTCTTGACCATGAAGGCCTTAGCTGGATTGGTCACATGCCATTTCATGTCATAGGTTTGCTCGGTGTACAGCTGCGCAAATGCAAGGCCGCC
>JANPHP010000528.1:0-23774 GCA_031424495.1 Bacteroidota bacterium
CCAGCGTCCAATTCTGCAAAGTTGGAACCCGTGGCAAGCAAGTCATCTGTACGGTCAAAGACATTTTTGAGACCGTAGGAAGAGCCCCAGGTAAGCAAGCCCCCATTGATGCCGACAGACAATTGGCTGAATTGATTGCGCACAAGTTGCACGGCAATTGCACCGTTCACCGAGATACGGTTTTCGGTATGCTCGATGTCATTGTTCACAAACAATCCCCAACCAAAATTCCTTTTGCGCCCTTGTGGCCCGCTTTGATAGTTCAGAAACTGACTCATCGAGTTGGCATGACCCCAACTGAGCTTGCGTTGCTGATGGGAAAACAATACTTGATTCAAGTTGGCAGTGCCGACGGCGGCGGGGTTGAACCAGTGCGAACTCGCGATGTACATGTCAGACATCGGGATCTGCTGGGCAGATGCAGTCCTAGCCGTGAATAAGAGTACCACTGCGAGCAAAATCGTCGCGCTTCCAAAGGAATTCAAGCGTTTATAGATGTGTTTCATGCTCATTTCCTCCTGATCGTGACGGCCCCTTGATCCTTGTAGTTGCCATTGCGAGACGACAATACATACCAGTAAACGCCATCAGGCACGTCCTCACCATTCCAGCGATCGGTGAGTCCATCCATGAAATGCACCTCGCCGCCAGCTCGGTTGTAAAGCAATACGGTGTAATCTGCCGGGTTGATATCACTCCTCCATTGGATCAGCCATGTGTCGTTCTTGCCATTGTGGTCTGGCGTGAAGACTTCTGGGATGAATATCGGAAGGTTTGCCGGATTGATTTTGACGATAACCGTGTCGGTTGTGCCGGTGCAAATCTTTGCCTTTGGCACAATCAAAAACGTCGCAATACCCGGCGTATAACTACTGGTGAGGGTCGCGAGATTGGTAATCGCAGCTGTGAGTCCCGCATCGATGAGTGCAGTACTGTCCTCGAGTTGTGAAAAGGTCACGCTCCCCTGTCCTGTCACACTCCAAAAAAACTGCGTTGCTGGAGCGTCTGACAACATGAGAAACCTGATCGAGTCATTTCCACTCACAGTGCCGGGCAACTGCAATGGCAAACCATCTGGTACCGGGAATACGGTTACCGTCCTCAATTCCTCGACAGTACAACCCGCTGCATCTGCGATTACAAACTTTATGATATCGTTGTCTTGCAACCAATCTACGGTATCAGTTTTGACAGAATCCACCAAAACGCCGTTCACGTACCACGAATAAACCACACCACCGCCACCGCGCACGATGATGTCTGATCCTGCGCAAAAAGTATCATTGGGCTCCACAAAAAGTGCGGTGTTGGTAGGTCCAGGCAAAACTCTGATCAGGGTCGAGGCGGTACCAGGACAACCAGAATTTTCAGTAAAGGAAATGGTGAAGAAACCTGGCGATGTATTGGCGAGGCTGACCACACCGGTACTATCATTCGTAAATACCAAGGTGTCTTGCGCAACGTCGGGATCAAACGAATAAATACCCGAGGAACCTGACTGCAGCAGCGGTAACGCATTGCCCAGATCGCTTTTACAAAACTCTGTAGTAATCGTGCTATCTGAGGTCATGTACTGCAAAAAGTCGGGTGTGGGCTCGTCCACTTGCAGTACATAGCGCAAGACGTCGTTGCAAATATTGGATCGCACAAAGGAAATGTTGTAGGTACCCTCTGGGGTAGCTGTGAGCGATACGCGACCTGTATCGCGATCGAGCCAAGCCAAGCTAGCTGGACTGCTGTAAAAGCGACCCTGGCCAAACAAGGAGGATGGTGTGAGTACTGCCCAGCAAGAATCCTCTGAACTACAGAAAATATTGTCTTGTGAAGGATTGGGTGGTGGTGCAATGAAGTTCAGACTGCCGGTGAGCGAATCAACAGACTCGATGGTAATCACATTGCGAAAATCACCGACGCATGCTCCTGTGGTGTTGAGCAATTCCATCACGATCGTAATGGAGGTATCTGTGAGCACATTGGCTCCCAAATCGAGTTGGCCAGTTTGCTGAGATAGGCCCAAAATCGGGGGTATTGAATAAAACGAATAAGTGCCGGGTAGAATATTGGGCGGAATATTTCCAGGAATCAAAATCGAACTATCGTTTTCACAGAAATTGTAGGTCGAATAGGTGAAATAGGGATTAAACACATCAAGGATCGTTATCGAAAACGTATCCGTAGCTGGGCAAAATCCGCCTGTGCGGTATTGTACAATATGTGCTCCACCGAGGCTGGCATCCAAGTTGATCAAGCCTGTGGGGCTGATGGACAATCCACTTAGCGGCAGATTGGAGAAGGTTCCCCCACCTGTACCCAAGATTGCCGGGAAGGGATTGGGGTCTGCTTGACAGTAGGCACGCGGGATGTAAGCAAAGCTCGGATCCTCTTCAGGAGAGATGGTGACATAGTCTTCGGCAACATCAGTACAAGTGGCCAACACTGAGCTGCGTATCACCCTGTAGGGCCCACCAAAAGGCAATGAGTCGGTTTCTATCGCATTGGCGCTCATTCCGCCAGGAAACGGACTGCCCGACATCGTCTCGATGCTCCAAGTATCGATACCATTGCTTGAACTTATGCCAATTGTATATTGCCCACTGTTTTGGCAGATGGTGTCATCCGCCAAGGCAAAATCTGCGATTGGCGCTTGAAATATCTTGATACCGACGATCGTATCCACACCAGCACAGCCCCCACCTCCCGATGAGTAGTAGACTTCGAAGGTACCGGTATTGCTGGCGATGAGGTCAATCTCACCTGTAGAGTCGTCGATAACCAATCCGCTTTGGGCAGTAAAAACGCCGCCAGCAGCGCCCGATTGAAATATCGGAAAAGGATTGATCCCATTCTCGCAATAGTCGGTAGGCTGGTACACGATCGTCGCCGACGATTGCTGCAAGATCGATACAAAACCAGAGGTCGAGTCTGGGCAAAAAGCATCGCCATTGGTCCTCCAGATCTGATAGGGGCCACCCACCGTCGAGGTATTGGTATTGATGACCCCAGTGGAGTTGTTGGTAAAGATGATAGCGGGTGACGGGCAATAAAAAATTCCCGTATTCGCAGATATAAGGTTACATGCGGCGGTGCCAGAACCTATACAAGGCGATGGGCTTGGCACGGTGAAAAGCGAAGCGATTGGCTGCCTAATCACGACCGTCTCAGTTTTGAGCACTTGGCAACCCGAGCCTGCTGGATCGAATTGGATCGTATAGGTGCCCGGCGTCGACGTGAGCAGATTGATCTGACCACTGGTAGAGTCGATCACCAAGCCCAAGCCTGCAGTTTGCTCAAATGCGCCACCGTTTGCGGGCAAGTATGTGATCGAGGAGGGAAATCCGCCAGAGGCTTGACCGCTGCAGTAAACAGAATCATAGGTAAAGATCGCCGAGTCCAAATCAATGATCGAGAGATTGGTGGTGGCAGCATAACCACAAGAGTCAGCGTTTGGGGTATAGGTAATCAAGTAGTTGCCCGCAGCCGTCGACGGCGACAAAATCACACTTCCCGTACCGGTATTCAGGCCTGTCAAACTAGGGCTGGCACTGAAAACACCATTGAGATTGGGAATCGAGATGGTGGGCCTTGGGACGGAGTCCAATGATTTACAATAGCTTGCGGCACCGTATGCGATGGTTGGTGATTGCATTTGCTTCACCTTGACGGAACCAAAAAATGGACAACCCAATGTCGTTTGCAGCCTGATCGTGTGAAAGAGGCCATCTGCCCAGCCGCTGTGCAGCACAAGTGTACCGTTGCTTGGGTTCAAGATGGCATTGTTGGCAGGTCCTGTCGCCGTCAAATCGGAATAGGTGCCTGTGCCAAGCTGTTGCAGCGGGCTAGGATTTGCTTGCCCGAGGCAAAAAATATTGTTGGAGCCGTAGTCGATCGTTTGCTGCCCAGCAATTGTCATCGTTACAGGTGGCGAATATCCACAACTCACACAAAGCACACAGGCTCCACAGGACGGATAGTTGTCGCAATTTTCGTCATCAAAGACATAGACCTCATAGGACCCATCGCCAAACGTGCAAGGAATCCTAAAGTAAATCGAGTCAGTCGCTCCATCAAAACCGGTGTAATCATAGTTTTGAAGTTGGTTATTGGACCGGTAACGAAAGTAAGGGCCCGAGGGCAACTTCTTAAAAACCAAAGAATCACAATTATTGTTGTTCCAATCGTAAACCCTTGTTCCATAAATCCTGATCGATTGTCCACGCTGATAAGAGGGAACGGCCGGCGCAAGGCCGTTTACAACAGCCTGCCCAAATACCTGGCCTCCCCAGCAACCAATAACCAGTAATAGCAAGAGTAAGAGCTTTTTACTCACCATTTTCATATCTCCTACGATCCCTTTTGCGTTCATATCAATTCTCCTTGACGCTTCCATTTTCCTTCAATTTTGGGTCAATAGACGCGATCCCGAATGCGAGCCCCGTGCGCAGCCCTGCGCTTGCGACGATCCAAATTTTTGCGGCGACTACCAGAGTCGTCCACGTTGGAGGCGACCACAGTGTTGCCACGGGTAAACTTCAACTTGATCGTGCTCACCTGATAGGCCGGCTGATTGGGGTTATTTGGCGTGATACGTGGAGTCTTCAAATAGATCACCTTCAGCTTTGAACCCACTCGTTCCTCTGTCGGTTCCTCTCCATCCCACAAAATTGCCCAGTCTTCGCCATACTTGAGGTTCAATTCATACTGCAATTTTTTGCGCATGGCATGCAACTTGAGCGCAGCCAACTCCAAGTTGGTGACGCTTTGATCCAAGCCGATACCGATCACGGTGTCGGCGTCGTTGTACACCACTTTGATCATCAGGGAGTCTTTGTAACGATTGTTCACGCCCATTTCTCCCTCATACAACATGCCTTTTGCCTCCATATTGGCACCAACCTCGTCCACGATCAAGTTGGTGGAAAGCTCGATGTTCACCAAGTCCTTGAGCGGCTCCAAAACCTCCGGATTCACAACGTTATTCGTATCGGGGCGCAAGCCATCACCGATCACGGTACGCACCATGTTTTCAAGTAATGCATCGACACCTATCCATTCCGGACCGAGCTCACTGAAAAGCGTATCATTTTCAAGTTGTGGTGTGTTGCCTACATATTGATAACTGTTGTCATCAAACGTATAGGTAAGCACTACGCTGGAGGGGTTTACCTTCGTGGTACCCCTGAGTCCTTGCGGACCATTGGGTTTGATTTTGGAGTCCAAGTGGTCGTTGTAATTGCCCTCGTCTTGCCAGAATGGGCCGGGCGAAACACGCACGGTGTCGTTGCGGAATGCCAATCGATCGTGGCGACCCATCTGAATATTCAGACCGATCTCCAGGCTAGGTCCAAATACTGAGGTCTGCCCGAGTGGAAATCCAAAGCCACCGTTGAGGTCGATGAAATAGCCGTAACGCGTGGGGTCCCCTATCGTGTCGGTTTCCTTCACACGCAGTCCAAATGCGGCATTCAACATGCCAGCTTCCTTGGCAGGACGCAACGATGCCGCAAACCACATCTTCTGACGATCCAAATCCAATCGCAAACCGATATCCGTTTTGGCACCAGCAATCTTTGAGGAATCGATGGCAAGAATGATGTTTTTGTAAAACACCCGCGGCCCAATGAAGATGTTGTGAATGGGCGAGAACAATAAACCACCACCAATGAACAAGTGCGGATACAGCACCAAGCCTTTCAGTTCCTTGGTAATCAAGTTTCCAGGCATCTGCTGCGTATAGGCATTGATGTCCAATCTCACCTTACGTGTATTCAACTTATACTCAAATCCCATTCCAGCGTCCAATTCGGCAAAGTTGCCCCGACCTGTCAAGAGGAAATCTGTAGGATCATAAATGCGCACGGCCTTGTAACTCGATCCCCAGTTGATGAGGCCCAAGCTGAAACCGATTGACAAGCGCTGTGTCTCGGTCTTGATCAGTGCAGCCGACACGGCCCCACTCAGACCAATGCGAAACTCTGTCCACTCATAGTCTCCCAAAAGATTGGCCCCCCAACCGAAGCGCCCTTTGCGCCCCAATGGCTGACTGCTAAAATTGAGAAACTGACTGGTCGATCGCCATCCCTTCACCCCTAGCTTGCGCTGCTGAAAGCTCAAATTTACATTATTGAGCTCACCCATGCCCACAGCCCCAGGATTCATGAGGTGGGGATTGTAGAGGTAGAAGTTGGAAACCCGCAACTGCTGACCCAGCAGCGGCACGGTAGCAAGCATGGCCACCGCAAAAGATAGCACAAGCAAAGTCCTATTCATCACGCTTCTCATCCGCTTATTTCCTCCTGATCGTAAGACCTGCTGCCTCGACGAGCCCACCTTTTGCATCCAGCAGCGTGTACCAATACACCCCATCGGGCAGATCGGCGCCTCCCCAATCAGAAGTCAGACCTTCCATGGTGTACACCTTGGCACCTGCTTCATTGTAAAGCAAGATCGTGTAGTCAGCTGGGTTGATGCCATCCTTCCATTGGACGAGCCAAGTCTCATTTTGTCCATTTCCATCTGGCGTCATGACCTGTGGCACAAAGATCGCCAAGTCTTCAGGGTTTACCCGCACATAAATCGTATCGGCTGGGCCTCGACAGCCCTTGGACCACGGCTCCACCAAAAAGGTAAACTGTGCTGGTACAAAACCATTGCTCATGGTAAACGGTACATCGATAATTGTGCTCTGTCCCACGCCCACCGTACCGACGGAACGGTCAGATACCAATGGGAAATCGATACCCCCGATCGGATTCAGAACGTACCAAATGAAGTAGGTACTATCGCTTGTGATCGGAGCCATTTCTACCAAGAAAGGATCGACAGAGTTAATAATCGTAGGATTGTTGAGCACTTGCTGATCTGGTATCGGCAAGACGTCGATCGTCACTGTGGTGTCGACGACACAGCCCAAGTCGGTGTAAAACTCAACGCGCAGCGTATCGTTGTCACGCAGATTCGCAAACACATGGACATCTCCCGTATCGATCGGGATCGGATTGTTTCCAAGGTAGAAATATTGGAAATAGCCGCCCGACGCCCTCACCTCAAGTGTATAACCTTCGCAGACTACCGTATCAGGTTTCACATCGATATCCGTGCCTGCAGGACGGTTAGAGATACGTATCGGGAAGAGTAAGGTATCAGAACATGTGCCTGGCGTGACATATTGGACTGCGACAGGCCCTTGCCCCGTATTGTCATCCAGCTGCAATTCACCCGTACCAGAGTTGATTTGAATCACTAAACTCGTTGGCGGAAAGAGGCTAAACGTACCTCCTGGGGTCGCAATCGTATCGGGCAGCGGGTTGGTCGAGCGGTTACAAAACGCATTTGTGACATACGCAAAGTAGGGATTCTCCCGAGGGAAGATCCAGATATTGGTGGAGAATTGATCCTCATCGCACACCGTGGGCAAGGTGTAGGTAATCGTATGCGGCAAAAATGCGTTGGGGTCTGAGCCTGTGAGTGAAACAATGCCCGAGTCAGCATTGGAAAACACTAGTCCGGGATCAGAGGAAAACAATCCGCCTTGTGTCCCCGTGACGACAACCTGCACAATATCAGACGCGCGCCAACAGAACGAATCCACTGGCAGTGATATCGAGGTAACCGTATCTGGGGCGACGATCGTGAGCGTGACCACATCCAAGTCGGCACAAGCACCCGTCTGTATGATGGTATAGGTAATATTGTGCGTCCCAGAGGAAGTGAGACTGAGATCGATGTAGCCAGTCAAACTATCGATCGTCACCGAAGTGTCAGAAGAAAATAGACCTTGGCCCGGGCTAGCGATGAAATCAGGCAAGATGGAGTCAGGAAATGAGCTGCAAAATTTCAAAAGTGGATAAGTGAAATCTGCAGGGATCTTCAAACGCACTTCTACGATGGCAGAATCCTTGCTCGGGCAGGTGCCGACTGTCGTATACCTCACCTCATAGAAACCGACGCTATCGATCGTCACGATTCCAGTATCTGGATCCACGGTGATGCCGGGTGTGATCGCTTGAAAAAAGCCACCCCCATCACCCAAGATTTGCGGGTAAGGATTGAAGTCCCCAATACATATCACGGGTGGGCTAAATTGGATATCTGCCAAATCCAGTGGATTGACCACCAAATAGTCATAGGCAGTGTCCGCGCAAAATGCATTGGTGCGAATGTTGCGGATCTCATAGGGCCCACCAGGTCGCAAAGTATCGGTATCGATGCTACTCGGTCCGGAAATGGCATTGGCGACCTGCGTAGAGCCCGACCATACAGAAAATGAATTGTTATTGGCTGGCACGGTGTTGATTGCAACAATGCCCGAGTTCTCGCAGATGCTGTCAGGAACAAGGGTAAAAGCAGCAGCCGAAATGTTGTGAACATCGATCGAACCCACCAAGATCGTATCTGGACAGGTAGGGTCTGGAGTTTTATAAGATATCACATAGGTGCCCGCGGCGCTAGCACTCACATCAATTGCACCGGTCGCGCTGTTGATGATGATGCCCGGTGTGCTGAGGAATGTGCCACCTGCATTTCCGGAAACAAAGACTGGAAATGGATCAGACTCATTGGTACAGTAATCAAGGCTGTCATACTGTATGGTCGCTGATTGCTGCCCATTCACCCAAATCTGATGCTGCGAACTATCGGTACAAAACGCATTGCTGAGCTTGTACTGCAAATAGAACGGACCACCAGGCGTCGTGGCTGTAAAGGAGTCAGGAACAGTGATGTTAAAATAGTTACCGATCGAGCTAAAGGTGCCGCCAGGAAAATAGGTTGTGGCACGCGTGCCCAGTCCTATGCAAATGGTATCAATCGTGTTGATCAAAAAGTTGGCGTTGGGCGCCACGTCAATGATCACCGTATCAAGGGTGTTGTAGGTGCAACCAGGAGCATTGACATTGTACCGTATATAAAAGGTGTCAGCTGTCGAGAGACCAAGATCGATATTGCCTGTTGCTGCATTCAGGTTGATACTTGCGGCGAGACCTGGCGAGCCCGGCGCAACCTCAAAAAATCCTGTATTTGGCCTATTGGCGATCCACGGGCCTACGACGCCTCCATTTTTGCAATAGTGGTCATCGGTGTAGTTAAAGTCTGCTCTCGTGGCGGCCACCACCGTGATTGATGTACTCGATGGCAGTGCACACTGCCCTGTTGGCGGCCGATAGGTAATCACATAGGTACCCGGTACAAGGATATTCGGAATGTAGGGCTGCCCAGTGAGCGTGTCTAGCTGCATCGGGTTGAGTATCGGCGAGGACGAAAATTTGCTGTTGGCGATTGTCGTACCCAGCGTCGGTAAGTGCACGGCTGTGTCGCCACCGCAGTAGGGAGACCCTGTGTAGGAAACCGAAGTAGTAATACTTGGCTTGATTCTGAATCGATAAACAAGAGTATCCTTGCAAGGCGTGCCTCCACGCGTAACAAATCTGATCACATGGCTACCCGTATCACCAGCATGCACCAAAATGGTCGCAAAACTACTCGAACTAAACACCGTGTCAGCGATCAAAAGGTTGACCCAAGTGAGATTCGTGACCAATGGATTATTGGAACTCACAAATTGGATGCTACCCAATGTGCAACCCGTACCTTTTACCGCAGTGAGGCTAGGCTCGCCCACACAAAACACGGTGTCCAAAGGTGTGCCCCAAGTGAGCGCTGCCACTTCGGAGGCACTGATCCTGAGTGAATCCAGCAATCCCTTGCCGAGACCGTAGGTAGGCAAGCCAAAAATGGCAGAGTCGCAAGCGCCAACCCCTGCGATGCTGTCGTCGATTTGAACTTTGTAATATCCCACAGGGAGGTTAATCGGTACGGTCCACCGAATCGTATCGATGCAACCACCGGGAAGATCTGAGATGTTGATAAATGAATGCGGAGCGATAGCGCCAGCCCGCATGGTCTTGTACAAGAATGCACCGCCGTTGTCAAAAGACATCATCGTGCAGACGTTTGCATCGGCAAGATTGGAACCGTAGTTGGTGATCGTTGCACCATAGCAGACACTCGGCTTGTCAAAACTTGCCTTGTTGAGCTTGGTCCCGATGGTGAAGAAACTGCGTCCAGAAGGAATTTGCACATTTGTGAGTGAGGTTTTCCAGCGATTAGCTGAAAAAGACAACTGATAAATCCCCACTCCCGACCGGAACAAGCTGTCGGTGGAGACATACAGATAATAATTGGTCGAGGTTGGTGGCAATGCTGCAATATCGGCATTGGGATTGGCGACGTCTACCTGAAACTCCACAGTGCTACCCGCCAATAAACCAGTCTTGATCATCTTCCAAGTTCGCTCCAAACGAATGTGATCCCTTGGCTCCGAAGGTGTGACGATATTGTTGGTACTGAAGCAGGTCACACCCAGACCATCGTGCCCGGTGATGAGGTAGGAAATATCTGCGGTAAATGCAGCTGTATTCAAACTATCATTTGCAGCAGTACCACCCAGCGAAATCGACAGGACATCATTTTTGTCAGAAGACTTGCTTTGGCGCTTGGTTAGGCCAGCATTGTCATCGCGGCCGATGCCGATGATTTCTTTGTTGTAAGCTGCAGGTGTGTACAAAACTGTACCTGCAGTCCCGTTCCAGTCTGAGGCATAGTAGCGGCCATTGAGGGTGATGCCATACTTGATGGCCATATAGGACTCTAGGCGGTCTTGCTCACCTGGCCCTAATACGGTGCTGTAGACAGCGACCTCGCCTATACGTACGGAGTCAAAATTTGTGGTCGAAGCATACGGCCCAATTTTAAAACTACTAGCCCCAATAGCTCCCGAGCGCCTGGAAGTCAGCACACTCCATACATTCACCGGAGCCGTTGCTACCGTGATATTGGTCGCATTTTGTTGCAAACTTCCCCCTGAGTTAGACCAACTTGTGCCTCCACCACCCAGTTGTATCTGCCCAGACAGATCTGACAACAAGCCACATGCTCCGGGTACGTCAAAGCCCATTAATCCGTCGCCAGTTCCTCCATTGAAACCTTGTGCAGCGGTGATGATCGTTTGCCCAATGAATGAGCCAGAAGTTCCAAATACGTTGGTCGTGAGTCGACTCGAAATGAAACGCGTCCAGCCCACGTTGTTGCTTTTCCACTTGCGCACATTGCTGGCAGCTCCACTGTTGTTGAGCGTACGGCCAAATCCACTTAGGTCACTCCATGCCGTTACGCCGCCAGGCGTGTTCACGCCACGCTCAGCCATATACCAAGCGGCAAGTCCAGTGCTGACCCCAGCTGGCCCTTTGATACTGTTGCCTTGGGTGATCGTAAAATAACTAGTACCCGCTGGGAAGTCAACTTGGGCGGTATACCCAGGCCCTGCAGCAACCAGCGGTACAAAAGCTGTTGGAATTCCCACGCCTGGTTGGTTGCTGTAGGCGAGGTATTGCCCTGCGCCGTTGTTCACAAACAATGAATTGGCAAAGAAGATCGTTACTGTTCCAACTGTGCCAGTTTCTGTAACCTTATATGTGCGCCCGAGCATATTGGGCACTGTGGCGGTGCCAGCCGTCCTGGAAAAACTAACCCCTTGCCCGTCGTGCCCGATTATCTCATAGGAGTTGTCAGTCGTCAAGTCTGTTGCCCCAATACTTGTATTCACAGTGGGACTAGCGCCAGTACCATTCCATATTTTGATGCTATTGGTGGCATTGATCGATTGAGAAACACGCTGATGTAGCAGCTCCTGTGTTACGAAGCCAATGCCCACGATATCATTTCCATACCCAGAAACAGCATAAACGGTGGATACACCATCATGACTGAGGTAATCTTGTGTCAGGGTAATGCCATACTTGATTGCAACATACGCTTCAACACGACGACGCTGCGTTGGGCCTAGGAGCGAATTAAAAACGATAACATCTCCAATATCCCCGTCCCACTGACTTTGAACATGATCGTTTTGGGCCCTTCCGATATAAAACCGTTGAAAATTGCCAACGGAGCCAGAAAGGCTATTTCCACTGCCAGAAGCAACACCATTGAGAAAAAGGTTCACGTCATTCGCAACGACATTACTCGAATCCACTTTTGTCACTGTGTACATTGTTGGTGTCGACGGGGTAATCGCAGCAGAAATACCAGGGACATAATTATCTGAGCCGTCATGACCGTAGCGAAGGTTTCCTTGACGCATTACGATTCCAAAATCTGCTTCACCTGCTATCGTAGAATCGCAGCTCAACACAGCTTGGGCATTGAACCAGTTATTTTGATTCGTATTGCCAAACGACAAGGGATCGTGTTTGATCATGCCAAAAATCGACATTCGGGCCACCACACTTGGCGTGACCCGTCTGAAGGCCACCTGCCCGTTGGTCAACTTAATGGTACCATTGTAGTTCACCCCGCTGGGTTGGTAGGTAGCAGTGGCGGCACCCTTTAGCGAAACCAAATTGGGACCCACCTGCGCAATTGCGCCAGTGATGTTACAACCAGTAGTCGTACAGCTACTCTGCTCCGGCCTGATCCAGTGCACCAAATTCCCTGTCGGCATTCCCACAGTCCCGCCCGGGCATTGCCCAAACGCTTCACTGATAAGCAAAAGCAAAAACAAGCTGAGCCCAAACAATCGCCCTAAGCGCGATTCTCTCCCTTTGTACACGCAATTCATAGCTTCACTGTTGCTGAAAACATTGATTCTCGCCTACAATTTAGGAATCTTTTCTGCGATTCCCATACCCAGTGCCAAGGATTTTTCCACGATTTGTCAGCATTCGGGAGTAAATGAGTAGCTGATTGGGCCAAGATCGATTCCTGATGCGTTTTTTTGGTAGCCGCAGGTGCTATATCAAAATTACCTTAAGTACAGCTTTCTTCTATCAAACTTATATTATTTTTGGGCGGTCTTGATTGCTTTTATCTACCAAATTACGACCTAAAATGAGTTTTGGACACTTCATTGCCTATATTTTCGGTTGAGGTTACTACGCTGCTGTCAGAATTCTATTAAGTTTGGTTATGAAAGGTGGCTGAACGCGATTTAGGTTCGGTTACTGGCGCAAATACGGTTCGGGGACGGGCGGATCCACAGTAAGGTAGGGGTATGCGGGACGGGCTTGATGCCGGTGTGGTATCGGTTTGGTGCGTTTTTCACCAAGTGCCACTCACCCAGGCGGGCATGGCAGCGGAGATGGTAGAGACCAGGAAGTGACCCGGAACGGCCATGCCCTAGAGTTGGTCCAGACCCGAAGGCGGGGCGGAGGGGCATTTACGGTTCAGGTACGAGTTTTTGGTACGATTTGAGGGGTTTTGGAGGCTATTTGCCAACCCGCACGATTGCTCGTGGTTAAGGTTGGCAAACGGATTCGGGGGATTTTCTTGCTATTGGGTCCGTGGTTGAAAAACCACGGCAATGCATTCTGCACACGAAGGCTTGGTAGGCAATGGTTCTGACTATTTTAGGAGTCGTCGCAGCACCCAAGGGTAGCGCGCGGATGGAATCGATGGGCCCAAATGCACAAACTTGCTAAAGTGATAGACACGATTTCCGCTGCAATCCTTTAGCGTCCAACGAATAAGACGACAGCCTCCTGACTTATTTCCACTTTTGGTTGCCTGATCTAGCGAGATTCATTACTTTTGGGTGTTACACTTAAAGTTTACAAAGGGTATTCCTATGAAGATTCAATTATCAAATGCTCTACTTCGTCTCTCTCGCTTCTTGCTAGCACTTGCTGCTAGCTCACTGTTTGGGGGGAGCTTGCTTGCACAAAATCCTTTTCCAGAGGTCCCAACAACGATAGTCGCGATGGGCGCAGGCAAAGCCCAATTTGTGGACCATGACAATGATGGTGACTTGGATTTGTTTCTATCCGGTGTCACTGGCATCCCTACTATTGATTCAAGAATATATGTGAACAATGGTGGTAGCTTTCAATCCCCGATTATACTACCTGGCCTCTCGCAGAATGCGAGCGCGTGGCTCGACTACGACTTGGATGGCGACCTTGATTTTGTCATCAGTGGTAAAAATGGTTCTACTCCTGAAACCAAGTTATACCGAAACGACGGTGCAGGGATATTCACTTTGCAAACAACGCCGTTTCCAGGCGTTTATAACGGCGCTTTTGCAGTTGGCGATTTTGACAACGACGGCGACCCTGACATCATTGTGGCTGGCTTGGATGCTGCCGTCCAGGCTAGTTTGCTGGGTTTTACGAATAATCAGGGCACGTTTGTGCCGATGACATCAACATTTGCCGCACTTGATGCTGCAGGCGTCATCGCAGGTGATGTAGACAACGACGGCGATCAGGACCTCTTAATCTGTGGTCGTGATGGAACCAATACACCGAGAACCTATCTTTATACAAACGCTAACGGGAATTTTACCCAAACGACGCCTTCATTGCCTGCTTTGCGATTTGCCGTCGGTGACTTTGGCGATTATGATGGCGACGGCGACCTTGATTTGTGTATTTCTGGCAACGAGCCTACAATCGCCCAGTTTGCTGCGATTTATACCAACCAAGGTGGTGGAACATTTGTCCAAAATTCATCTCCAATCGATTCTGTTGTGGGTGGATCGATAAAATGGGCTGATATTGACAATGACGGCGATCTTGATCTGCTGACAAGTGGTACAGATCCAAATGGATATACCACAAGCCTCTACCTCAACACAAGCGGGGTTTTTGTTAACACCAATGCGCCATTTGTGGATGTTGCTGGTGGAGCAGCAATCTTTGGTGACTACGATGGCGATGGCAAATTAGATATTTTTGTGATCGGAGGAGATATTGGCGGCAATCCAAACTCAAAACTCTACCACAACGAGTACACACTCGCACCTGTCAACGCCAATCCGCAAGCGCCAGCCACGATGACATTCTCCGCACCCGCAAACGGCGACATCCGCTTCACGTGGACCAATGGCTCTGATCTGATCACTCCCGCTGCCGGACTCTCCTATGAGTTGTTTCTGAGTACAGCTCCGGGCTTGCACGACATCTCCTCCCCTGCTTCCAATCCTGCGACAGGCTTCCACAAGGTCGCTACATTTGGCGGTCTCCAAGGCAATAGCTGGACCTGGCACGGTGCCACCTGCGGAAATACCTACTATGCACGTGTGCAGGCCATCGACGGTGCTTATGCCGGCTCGACGCTCTCTGCTGAATTTTCCTTCAAGTATCCTTTTGATACACAGGTTACGAGTCTCGATCCTACGCTCACCGTCGTGGATGCCGCCAATACGGACTCCATCAGGTGGTTTGATTGCGTGGCAAACGCCATCCTTCCCAACACGGGCGCGAGCTTCATTGCTGATCACAACGGCAGCTATGCCGCCATCATGTACAGGTTTGGCTGTGTAGATACCACAGATTGCAAGCCGATATTCCTTGCAGCTGTCGAAGCGCCTGCAATGATGAGTGCCTCGGTATTCCCCAATCCCGCCCATGACCGCATCACGGCACGCCTTGCCGCCAACGCTGCCATCGAGTCCGTGAGCGTCTATGACATGCAAGGCCGCGCATTGATCGTGCCGACCCTCAGCATCGTTCACAACGAAGCAACGCTTGATCTCTCCGCTTTGCCCGCAGGCCTTTATGTGCTGCGCACGACGCTGAGCGGCCACGACGGCTTTGCAACAGCTAAGTTTAAGAAGGACTGATCATAAGTTTGTAATTGGGATATATAAAGGACGAGGCCGCTGGCCTCGTCCTTTGTTTTTTGGGGGGAGCTGTTGGTGGCGAAGTTGAGCAAAAGTGTTGCTTGCTTGCAGATTATGTTTAATTTTGGCCTTTCTTACAAAACCTAAAAACGTATCCTTATGAAGATTCAATTCTCAAATGCGCTGCTTCGCAATTCTCGCCTCTTGATCGCCCTCGTGGCGAGCTTGCTGTTTGGTGGGAGCTTGCTTGCACAGTTTCAGCTTGTCGGTACGCCTGCAGTGGTGGGCCTGAGTAGCGCAAAAGCGCAGTTCATCGACTATGATTCCGACGGCGACATGGATTTGTTTACATCGGGGAGTAATGGAGTATCTGGTCTCGAGGCGAGGATCTACAACAATAATGCGACGAACTTCACGCTCGCTTTCACACTACCAGGATCATTGGGAGCATTTCGTTGGTTTGACTATGACCTCGACGGCGATATCGACCTATTGACCAGCGGGTATGCAAATGGGAATCCACAAACTTCTCTCTATCGCAACGACAATTCGACAGCTTTTACACTTGTTCCATCAGGTCTTCCTGACCTGAATACGAGCAGATTGTCAGTCGGCGATTTCGACAACGACGGAGATCAGGATGTGTTCATCTCCGGCGAGATCATTAATCCGATCGTACAGTTATATTACAATCAAAATGGTTACTTTGGGGTGCAACCCGACATCTTTCTTCCCTTGTTTTCAAGCTACTCGCTTGCAGGTGACATAGACAATGATGGGGACCTAGATTTGATTTATGGGGGAGTAGATCCCAACGGAAACGGACAACCTCAGTCTTTCATCTATACCAATACCAACGGACATTTCACGGTCTCTGCCACCTCACTCGTAGGGTATTCGAATCCTGGTGCAGCCCTTGGAGACTATGATCACGATGGCGATCTTGATTTGGCCCTAAGCGGCAATATCCCCCAAAGTGCCCTTGGAGCAGTTTACCAAAACAGTGGAAACGGTACTTTCACCCAGATCCCATCGCTCCTTGATACCCTTGTACAGGGAACAATTAATTGGGGGGATGTCGACAACGACGGTGATCTCGATATTCTGCAAAACGGATCAGCCACCTATGGGTCGACACAATTGTTCCTCAATAATGCTGGTGTATTCACCAACGCAAATGTTTCCTTTGAGGGTGTATACAGCGGAAGTGCAGTTTTTGGCGACTATGACGGCGATGGGAAACTGGATATTTTTGTAATCGGTGATGATTCAACTTCGATTGCGGTTGCTCGTCTCTATCACAATGTGACCCCGACGATCCCTTCCAACTCTAGCCCTCAAGCCCCTGCCACCATGACCATCACCTCTCCAAGTGACGGCGATGTCCAATTCTCGTGGGGTAATGGCTCTGACTTGAATACGCCTGCTGCTGGACTTTCTTATGAGTTGTTTTTGAGCACGGCGCCTGGCTTGCATGATATCTCCTACCCTCCCTCCAATCCTGCTACGGGCTATCACAAGGTTTCCGCTTTTGGTGCAATTCAAGGCAATAGTTGGACCCTGCATGGGGCATCCTGCGAACGCACCTACTATGCACGTGTGCAGGCCATCGACGGTGCTTATGCCGGCTCCACGCTCTCCAATGGCTTTTCTTTCACCTATCCTTTTGATACACAGATACTCAACAACGACCCCGTACTCACGGTCGTCGATGCCATCCATACCGATTCGATACGGTGGTATGATTGCATCGCCCAGCAAATCTTACCCAATACCGGCGCGAGCTTCGTTGCTACACATATAGGTTCCTACGCCGCCATCATGTACAGGTTTGGTTGCGTGGACACTACTGACTGCAAAAACGTAACGGGGATTGCAATTGATCCTACACGCGCAATCGCCGCCTCTGTATTCCCCAATCCTGCCAATGACCGCATCACCGTGCGCCTCGGCGCAAATGATGCCATCGATGCCGTGCAGTTATATGACATGCAAGGCCGCCTGCTGTCGGTGCCGACCATCGGCATTGTTCACAATGAGGCTACGCTCGACCTCTCGGCTTTGCCTGCGGGACTTTATGTACTACGCACGACGCTGAGCGGCCGCGACGGCTTTGCTACTGCTAAGTTTAAGAAGGACTGATCACAGGTTAATGATTGTGACTGATCAAATGACGAGGCCTTGGCCTCGTCATTTGTGTTTTTGGGGGGCTGTGCGCTCGGCGGCCAAGCTTCCTACCATTGTCTCGCAATCCCTTGCGGGATGAAATTGCACAAGTACTCCCATATCGTACGGGGATTGAAAATATGTCGTTCGACGAAGGGATGTGATGGTCCACGCCGTGCTTGTGAAGGTTTTTAGGCCTTTTTTTCAAACGGTAGCTCTCAAAGTTCAAACCCTGCGGAGTTGGGGCTTTGTTTCGCTCGCAGACCGAGGGTTTTCACCCACGGCTCCTCACCTTGAAGCCCTTCAGGCTTCTAGTGGGTGCAAATGCAGCGCTGGAAATCTCGAGAACATTCCCATCCCCAGCCCACACCAAGCGGGTGGCATGGCTCACAACCCGCAATAGGTTCAGCAATAGCCACAAACCATGACCTCAAAGACACATGGCACTCAATGTCCAACAACAGCCATTGCCCTGTGCAGGGCTTGGGGAAAATCGCTTGCAAACCGATACAAAAATTGTGGTGCCATTTGGTACGGCTGGGTAAAATTGCAATCCTGCTCCCACTCGCCTAAATTTCCAGCATGGAAATTTCCCCCGCTCTACTCAGCTATCGTCGCAAGATGGGCTGCGACCAGCCCGTCATCGGCATGGTGCATGTGCAAGCACTGCCGGGCACGCCCGGCTATGGTGGCTCGATGCAGGCCATCATCGATTTGGCACTGCGCGACGCGGGTATACTCAAGCGTGCAGGTGTACATGCACTCTTGCTGGAAAACATGCATGACCTTCCCTACCTGCGCCGGGAGGTGGGCCCTGAGGTGACCGCCGCGATGACGGTCGTCGCTTACCTCGTCAAAAAGGCATTTGCTTTGCCTACCGGCATACAGATTTTGGCGGGGGCCAATCAAGCCGCACTCGCCGTGGGCCATGCTGCAGGCCTGGATTTCATCCGAGCCGAGGGTTTTGTCTTTGGGCACTTGGCGGATGAGGGATGGATGGATGCTGATGCGGGACCACTGCTGCGCTACCGCAAGCAGATCGACGCCCACGACATGCTCATCCTCACCGACATCAAGAAAAAACACAGCGCCCATGCTGCCACCGCGGATGTGAGTTTGCGCGAGACAGCGCATGCTGCACAGTTTTTCAAGAGCGACGGCGTGATCGTGACGGGCACGGCCACAGGGGCTGTGGCCTCACTCACCGAACTGCAAGACCTGCAAGGCCATACCGATCTGCCTGTGCTCGTAGGCTCAGGCATCACAGCCGACAACATTGCAGATTTTGCAGGCGTTTGCGACGGATTCATCGTGGGTTCGAGCCTCAAACGCAACGGCGATTGGCGCGCAGAGGTCGAGTATGAACGCGCCGTGCGACTCTTACATGCTTACAATCACCGCATTGCCTGAGGGTTACGGCTTTTTTGCAAAAAGGGCAAAATATGCTAACTTGAGGCTGTTTTGATTCAATCAACTGTTTTTTTGGACTGATTTTTGGATAAAGTGAGGAATATCCTTTTGGTAGGGCTGGCGATGACATGCCTATTGGTGGCGCATGTACACGCCCAAGATCAGGTCGTCGATAGCCTTAAACTGTTGTTGAAAAGCACGCCGCGCGACACGCACCGCGTGACCATACTCAACTTGCTGGTGAAACGCACCACCGATACCGAATTTGAATCCCGCCTAGCCTACATGTCAGAGTCGATGGTTCTGGCAGACTCGCTTAAGTTTACCAAGGGCTTAGCGGATGCAAAAATCGCCTATGCCGAAGCACAAAACCTTTTGGGTGGCCTCGCCCGCAGCATGGAGAGCGGTCTGCAAGCCTATGACCTCTATGCGTCATTGAAAGACACTGCCGGCCTTGCGCGCACGCTCATGGCGATCGGTCTGGTCCAAAATAAGCTGTTGCAGACTGCCAAGGCAGAGGCTACGCTCGAAAAATCCGCTGCCTGCTATGCCGCTATTAATGACAAACGTGGTGAGATCAGCGCCTACCACAATCTTGCCGTCATTTATTCGACCCAAAAAGATACCCCAGCAGCCCGACAGCGCTACCTCCAAAACCTGGTATTGCTGCAAGGCACCCCCTACAACAACATTCTCGCGGCATCCTACAACAATTTGGGTAACCTCTTCAATCCCAGCACGCAAGGCGACAGCGCAATCCACTACTATGAAATTTCGCTGAGTTACAAGATGAGCGCGCCTGTGCTAAACAAAGGTAGCATCGGCAATTCCTTGATGAATATGGCTGGCGTGCATTTGAAACGAGGCGAATTGCAGCAGGCAGATGTCAGATTGGAGGAGGCGGCGGGCTATGTCATTGCAAGCAATGAGAAACAACGGCTGCGCGAGATGTATGACCTACGAGGCAAGCTGTATTTCAAAATGGGCCGCTACAAGGAAAGCGCCCAAAATTTCGAACTGGAAGCCATCCTACAAGACTCGATGTTTGCACCGCAAATGGTCGAGCAAGCCTCGCGCCTAGAGGCCGCCTACAACAGCGAAAACCAAGAAAAGGAAATCGCCCTGCTAAACCAAGCCAAGGCGATCGATGCAATCGAGAAAACACGTCTGCAATGGATCACAATCGCTGTCGCGATCGGATTCATCCTTGCACTTGCTTTGTTGCTCCTCGTGATCTTTCGCGGTCGCGAACGCAGCCGCATGCTCAGGCTCATTCGCACCAAAAGCGAGGAAATCCACCGGCAACAGCAGGAAATCGTGCTGCAAAACGAGGCGCTTTCCCTCCAAAATGAACGCCTGAGCAATGTGAATCGCGAAAAAGATGGCCTTATCGGCATCGTTGCGCACGACATTCGCGCCCCGCTCAATCGCTCTGCTGCCCTTGCCGAGCTCATCAGCAGCATCGGCAACCTCAGCACCGAGCAACAACGCTTTGTGGAGATGATCAAAAAGGTAAGCAATGATGGCGGCAGGCTGATCCAAGACCTGCTGGAACTCAATGCTTATGAGCAAGATGCCCACCGCATCGAGCTCATCGAGGTCGATCTCAAGCAAGTGGTCGAGCATACCTTTCACGGATTCACCAATGATGCCGCCCATAAAGGCATCGAGATCGTCATTTCGGCACCGGCTACCATCGCCAAAACCGATGAAAAACTCCTTGGTCGCATCCTCGACAACCTGCTCTCCAACGCCGTCAAGTTCACGCCCAAGGGTAAGAAAATCTACATCGGCATCAGTACCGATGCCGATCGCCACTGGATCAGCATACGCGATGAAGGGCCCGGCATCAGCCTAGATGACCAAAAGAAGATGTTTCAGAAGTTCATGCGCCTGAGCGCAAGGCCGACCGGCGGCGAGTCGTCCACTGGGCTCGGCCTTTCCATCGTGCGTGCACTCGCCGACAAAATCGGCGTGGAGCTGGCATTTGAAAGCGCAGTGGGAGCTGGGACAACTTTCAAGGTGGGCATTCGCAAAGTCGGGTGAACTTTTTGATGGAATTTGGCGTTATCTTGGTCCTAGAATTCATCCCCTTTGGCACAAGAACAACAACATCATACTGGGCCCGGTAGCGGACCGGCCCCTGGCGCTGCCGAGCGCGAGCTGGGCTTTGGCAACAAGGTTGTGGGCAAGCGCGTGCGCATGGTCAATGCAGACGGTAGCACCAATGTACTCAAGCGTGGCCGTGGCTGGTTCAGGCCATACGACATGTACCACAAGCTCATCCTCATGCCTTGGACGCATTTTGTGGGTGGTGTCGTCGTGTTGTACATGCTGGTGAATCTGCTATTCTCAGCGGCCTATTTGCTGGTGGGTATGGATAGCCTCGCTGGCGTGACCGGCACGACGATGATGGCTCAGTTCCTCGATGCCTTCTTTTTCAGTGCACAGACCGTGACGACGCTCGGTTACGGGCGCATCGCCCCCGTGGGCGCGCTAGCGAGCTCGATCGCCGCCATCGAGTCCATGCTGGGCTTGCTGGGCTTTGCATTGGCCACGGGTCTCCTCTATGGTCGCTTTTCGCGGCCCAATGCACGCATCAAATTTTCTGATATGGCTGTCGTCGCGCCCTACGAGGGAGGCTCGGGATTCATGTTTCGCATGGCCAATGAACGCAGCAGTGAACTCATCGAAGCCGAGGTACAAGTGATGCTCTCCTTTGTGGACCTGAAAGAAGGCAAGCGCGATTTTGTGCAATTGGATCTAGAGATCAGCAAGGTGAATCTGTTTGCCATGAGCTGGACCATCGTGCATCCCATCACCTCCGAAAGCATGCTCTGGGACAAAACCCCACAGTTTTGGGAGGATTGCGACGTGGAATTCATCATTTTGGTCAAAGCATTTGATGACTCATTTGGCACGACGGTCTATCAGCGGCGCTCCTACAAGTTTTGGGAAGTGCAGTTTGGCAAGAAATTCGTGCCGATCGCCACGCCGACCGCGACGCATATTCAAATAGATTTGGATCGCTTAAGCGAAGTGGTAGACGCGCCCCTCCCTGCACAATACTGATTTGCAAGGTGATACAATTGAATGAAATACATCGAGAAAGCATAGATCATGGACGTGAAAAGAATATTCGGAATTTTTGAGGTCAAGCTATCGATGCTGGTTTTGCTCCCAGTATTGCTCATTCCTGTAGCGACGATGGCCATTTATATTGTGGCGGATGAGGAGCAACGTATCGAAGCTGGAGCCGAACTTGTGTCAGAATCCTATACCGTGGGCGGCGATTTTGAAGGCTATTGGTATGCAGGCGAGGCCGAGGTGAATAGCTACCGGCTAGAGCAGGCACGTTATGGCGAAATGCATGAAGGCACCGCGGTCTTGATGTTTGTCGCCGAAGATTTTTCCTTGAAGGAGCATACCAAGGCCGACGGCAACAATGGGGCGAAGCTGCCGATCTTGAAGGTGAATTTTGAGAAGAAATTTGTGACGGGTATCTATCCCTATTCCATATTGATGACAGCCGCCTCGCCGCTCGACGTCGGCAAGCACCCCCTGCCGATCACGGTGTCCACGTCTTGCCAAGAGTGGTGTGGGCATACTTTCACGCAGCTCAATCTGGAAAATGGGAAATTTGCCATGACTGAGCACTCCTATTTCCCCGGCGAAGGCGATCAGCAAAAGAGCATCGCAGGCGCATTGCCCGAAGATGCCATCTGGACGCGGTTGCGCATCGCGCCCGAAAAATTGCCGATGGGGAAGTTTGACCTGATCCCGTCCACGATCTTTGCGCGCTTGCGTCACAGGCCCTTGGAGGTGGTGCAAGCCACCGCGAGCGCCCCTGCGAGCGACTCGACCGGTCTCAAGATCTATCAGATCGACTACACCGACGGCAGCCGCCAATTGAAAATCTGGTATGAGGAAAAATTCCCCTACGGCATCGCCAAGTGGGAAGAAAATTATGAGGAGGGCTGGGGCCCCGATGCCAAACGCTTCACGACCCGCGCCACCAAGATGCATACCAAAAAGCTCGCTTATTGGGAGCATCACAACAATGCGGATCGGCCATTGCGGACTGCGTTGGGGTTGTAAATGAAGCCTCTGTCTTGTGGGTGATGCGGGATGAAAATGTAGGGGCTGTGAAAGGGAACCGCATAGATCGCGGCATCTTGCGATTTAACTTCGGATCAGATAACTGATTCGGCACAGGCTACTGGCCGCTCCTACGCCCCAGCGGGGCCGTCTTTCGGTAGCCAGGAGCGGCAGCTCCTGGTAGAGTGGCCGTTTATTTTCACGCCCCGTAGGGGCCGTCTCTGATCGAGCTATTGTAAATCATTCTTGACCGCAACTCCGATCAATATTTTGGCCATGAGTTGGCGCTGTAAAGGCGGCACCTACGGCGCGCATGTTTTGGTGTGCATCCTAGCCGGACGCTGCCGCACAATGTCATCAAGTTAAGATGATCCATGAGAAGCAAATAAAGTTTTCCTCCGTTCTTAAATCGGTACGTCGTCTTTTTTTCTTGAGGAGAACTTATGGTGAATGTTTGGCAAAAACAGGGGGATGGGCGATACCTTTA
>JANPHP010000529.1:0-13512 GCA_031424495.1 Bacteroidota bacterium
CAGCAAATCTTGGTGATATATTCCACAAGCTTCTTCAGATTAATTTGCAAATCGTCAATCATTGCTTCATTTGGTTGCAATATTTCATTTGGGGTTTTCTCAAAGTGTTTTGAAGTCAATTTCTGAAGTACATAGTTCGCAATTCCTTCTTTATGCTTCAAGGTCCCCGTGGAGCTCTTTACGTTTTCCAGACCCCTGCTTTTAAGTATTGTTCCTGCGTGAACGTCAGTCGAATATACATCCCAAGCAGTATCATCCATCTTATCAATTCCTAATATTGTTGAATTCCCGTGCTCCGAAATTTTCGTGTAGAAATCCTTCAACAATTGTGGGTGACAATAATTCTCAAGTTCACGTCCTTTTAGTATCCAACCGTTTGGTAAATCAATTTCCTCGATCTCCAAGAAGGGTGAAGTTGCTTGCCTTAGATGTGAGAAATTTTTGTTATGTTCTCTGATCTCGTTGAAAAGTCGTAACGTCCTGCTTTTCTTTTCTCCCGATTGAATATCATGATCAACGATTAAAAATGGATTAGGGTTAACCCTAAGTACTCTATTTTTCTCAGAAAGGTTTGTTATGTCATCTTCGGTAAGGTATTCTGTAAATGATTGATTCGCAATTAAATTGCCTGCAGTCATTAGAATCGAGTAATGCAGTCCCTCTATCAGGTGCTTTCCAGCAACAGGTGGGTACAGCTTGAAATATTCCCGCAACCATGCTCGAAGCCAGAGTAGTTCAGTTGGCCCCTCCACCCATATTACAACATTGCTTAGCAGGGCATCTCCAGGAATAATTCCTAAATCATTCGCAATCCCTCGTTCAGCCCCAAAGTCGCGGTCACCAGCAAATTTAAAGACTGGTTCCAAGCTGCAAGCATTGAGATTCTTTTGAAAACGATATATCAAATCTCCTTCTCGTACACATTGCATGACCGTTGGGGAATGCGTGGAAATGACGAATTGACTAGCGTTCAGCTCGCGGAAAATATCGATAAGAACACGTATCATGCCTGGTTGCAAATGACTTTCCACTTCGTCAATGATGACAATGGCTCTGTTGTTGCGGATCAATTCTAGTAGAAAGATCGAAATCATCGTATAACCTGTTCCAACATCCTCAGAGCTGAGCACTAAATGGTTCTCAAAGGTGAAAATTAGACCTTCTTCCCCGCTATCAATACCAAGAGGGATGTCAAGGTTAAACCGTCCGAAATAGGCAGAAATTTTACGTTTTGCATTTGCGTGTTCGCTACCTTGAGAACTGTTCCGGAACCAAGTGGCGAGTTCCTTCCCTCCCACAGCATTGCTCCCTTTTCCGCTAATGCTGAAACTTCGAATTGGTTCAAACAGAAGAATTCGCATTGAAAATTCTAGTTGAACAGCCTTGATTACTTGCTCTACATCTTCTTTTGATACGAGGAGATCTTTTTGATTTAATGCATCTAGAAAGACACTTATATTATCTAAAAATGTGGAGTTATATTCGAATAAAATAATGCTGCCATTTCTTTCAAGGGAATGCGAAGTCACATTATTCACCTTCATCGACATGAATCTTGAATATGAGTCTCCAATCTTCATGTATTCATGTCGTAACGTGATTGACTCCAATTTTGACGCTTTATTTAGTTGTGGGTTTGTTGATCCTTCGAAATAATTGCAGTCGATTTCGACTTCAAAGACAATCGCGTTCGAGGTTTCCAAATTGTGATAGTCAGTGTCGCTAAGTGAGACTGGACCTTGCAAATGGTTACCGTTACTTGCCAAAATTGACATTACCCTCGGAATAAGTGATTTCCCCGTATTGTTTTGACCTACAAGGAAACAGATGCCTCCAAATTTGGGAAATTCGATTTCCTGTTTGGCCCCAAAGCCTTGAAAATTCTCTACTGTAATTTTTTTTATCAGCATGGTTTTTCAGTTTCAATATCCCACCAACGGTGAATAGTGTCTTTCTCACTGTAATTTTCCAAAATCATCTTCCATCTTTTGCTAAATTCCACATCGTCTGAACGCGGAAAAGGATTCGGCTCATCAATGATAGCTTTCTGCGGGAGGGTAACACACTCCCCAGCTATTAGGCATTCTCCATTTTGAAAGAATGGTATCATATTTGAAAGTGCGCTGAGGTGATCGGGAAGTACATGGTTGATGAAGGCTTGATCATTGGGATTCGTGACCCTTAAGATGAAAAAATTTGAACATTGGGAAACGACCAATTGGGAAAGATCGGAGGGGCGCTGACTCACGATCAATTGGCTTATTCCATATTTTCTACCTTCTTTGGCTATTCGACTAATGTATTTTAGCGGGAGCCTGGTTGCCGTTGCCGGCTCATGAGGAATGTAATTGTGCGCCTCCTCGAATACCAAGAAAAGAGGGAGGAGATGGGGATCGGCTTCCCATGTTTTGTATTCGAAACAAATTCGTGCCAGAACTCCGACCACTGTTGGAGCGATTTCAGAAGGGATTTTTGACAAATTAAAGATTGTAAGCTGGCTTTGGTTTGTCGTGTTGGAATCCTCAATCAAACGAGGGATGCAAAGCAGATCGATTGCAAATTCATAGAATTGTGTAGAGTTCAACTTGGTTTGACGAAACAAGAAGTCGTATCGTTTGTCATTCCTAATTGCTTCGAATCGATCAATAATTGTAGTCAACGATCCGTAATATGGTGCCACTTGGTTTGCTGGCTCAGCTTTGTCGGCTTTCTTTTGATCCTGCCCTTTCCTGAAATACGTGAGGCTGGTAGTTGCTGGGACGAACTCAATCGTTACATCGCCATCGATCATCGGGTTTTCGATAAAGTACTTATTTGATTCGATCGATTCATCTAAATCAACTACAAGGGCAGGAGTGTTGTCTTTCCACTTAGTTTTCTTGTTGAGGTTTCGTAGTCTTTTGAGCAATTCATCAAATGAAAAGTATAGCGGAGAATTAATACTAATCTTCTTAATTCCACCTAGGATTCCCTTCGATGCCAACGCTAGATGACTTTCCGCTTTAAGTTCCAAGATCGTCTCTTTGACAATCCGAATCCCATCATTATTTGAAGTTTGGTCAATTTCTTGAAGAAGTGTCAGCATGAATTCTTCAAAATTCAATAACCAATAAGGAAGATCAAAGGAATCAGCTTCATGCTTATTTACAATGAATACGGCACCCTCAGGTCTTTCTTCCGTGAGTATTTCTGGAAAAGCGCGCGAATATTCGTCATGGAAGTCGAAGAAAATGCAATGACTGAAAGGATGCTGAACAAGTATTTTCTGAACAATACTAGCAACAGTGCACGATTTTCCAGACCCCGTTGAACCTAGGACGACAGAGTGTTTCCCTAAAAACTTATCGGTGTTAATCGCTATTCGTTCAGCTGGTTGACTGGCAGGTACCGATCCAATTTCAATACCGTTTCCTTCAGAAATAACGAAAAGGTCGGCTTTTTCTTCGCTCGTGAGGAGAAAGCACTTCGAGTTGAATCGAGGGTATTGTCCAATGCCGCGAGAAAACCGAAGTTTGTCTTTAACAGCTCGGTCTTGATATCCAATAACTTTTGCAGAAACGATGGCTTTCCTTTTCTCATTCAAAGCACCTATCGGTTGGTTTGCTTCTGCTTCGAATTGGGTGATAAGTTTGACTTCCTCAAACATTGCATAGTGGATGTCATCCGAAGTCGATGGGCCGCCGATCATGAAAATGCCTCCAACATTGCCCACATGGAATTTGTGCGTGTTTCCACCAATGACCTCTTCTTGGATCAGCTTCGTTTGATCGACCATTTGTGGGTCGCTAGATACTTCGATGATGACGCTCATTCCTGAAATTGAAATGATCTGGCCAAAGGGCTTGCTTTTAAGTTTAATTTCCATTTTGATTTAGTTGTGAAAACCCTCTGATTTCATATCAATCAATACTGTGGCTTCATTTCCCCACCTTCGACAACTTATAACATCCCGGACACTCTGGCTTGGTCATCGATGATTTCCCATACTGCCCGCAGCGATGGCAGACCTTTTCTACAAAGTCTGGGTTTGAATACTGCGCCCAGATGGAATAACAAGTCAAACAGTAGGGCCTTGCAGGATTATAAGGGATGCGCTCTTCACAGCGTAGGCAATAGCCACGGGTCACAGCGTTTGTCGGGGCAACCTTTACAGGAGCGGGTTTTGCAAATTTCTCGATCTCGGAATTCTTCATGATCGAGTCTGCCTCCTGTACAGCATCAGTAAACATCGCCCGATCGGCGCCGATTTCCAATAGGATACCCATCTCCCGGTTGTTTTGCTCTGAGTACTCATACATGTTCATCGAGCCGATCACAAGATGGTTTTCGTTAAAATAGCACTTGGCGTGTAGGTTGTCGTAGTAGAACAGAATCAGGTTGTTGAGTTCTGCCAATGATTGGCGCTGTCTGGGTTCCAATTCATTCTTACCATAGACCAGTTGTATCTGGACGCCTCGGCGGTCTGCCTCCTTGAGTCTCTCGTAAAGTTGCGGAGAGATTTTCAGATAGGGCGAGATCAGCGTCAGTCGTGACTTTGCATTTTTGATGATCTCATCAAGATTGTAGGAGATACCCTTGGTAGTAAGAAACTTAGCCATTCGAGGTGAAAGAATAGGATGAAAAAGTGTTAGTCCTGTACTGAATTGGGGATAAATGTAACCCGATATGGCTGAGAATTACAAGCAAATTTCACCGATTTGTAGAAATGTTCTTTCTTTGTGCCACTTTTTTCATTTCCCCCCCATGCCCAATCTCCTAGTCCTAGCCATTCTCGCCGCCATTGTCTACTTCATTGTCAAAAGTAGAAAAGCCGCTGCGCCATCCAACCCGAATTCTCAACCCAGCCAGCGACAACCCGGTGGCATCAGCAAGGCTGAAGCGCATGCGCGGGGAGATGCGTTTGAAGACTATGTGGACCGTATGATTTTTGGGAAGAGTTTCGCGTTGCGTTACCGCACCAAGAACCTTGCCGAGACGCAGGGCAAGTATGACGCCAGCGTGAAGCAGCCTGACTTCAGGTATTTTTGCCATCAATACCGCAAGGAGTTTTGGGTGGAGGCCAAATTCCGTGAATCGACCATGGATCGCAAGGTGGAGTGGTGTCGCTATGACCAATTGCTACGCTACAGGAGAGAAAATGAAAAGATGATCGTTTTCATTGCAATCGGCTTGGGCGGAACCCCAGAATGGCCAAAGCGATTGTTTATCGTGCCGCTTGATGCACTGAATTATACAGGGGTGTACCTATCGATTTTGGAGCCTTACGAAGTTCACACGGGGCGTGCGCTGACGAGTGCTGGGCTGTGGAGGCAGGCTGGGGGGCGGTAAGGGCAGCTTTTTCATGGAGAAATGCTGATGTCTAAATTCAGCGAATGTAGACCACAGGCAAGGCATCCTCCAGCATCTTTGGAACAGCCGTCCATATGCCATCTTGGTGCAAAGTCGCTGTCTCGTGCCATAGCTGGCGATCCAAAATATAATAGAGCCCCAGTTCAAAACCTGTAGGTATCACTTTGCCTTTCACAGGATGCAATTGCTGGGCATAGCCTTTGGCCAGTGCCTGGCGCTGTTCCGTTTCCTGTGGATTGAGTTGGGGAAAAAATCTGAATTCGTCAAGGGAGCTGACGATATAGGCCGTCTTGGGCATGGTGGCTTCAAAGCCCAATTTGTAATAGGCTATTGCGTCGTCTACATTATCCAAATGTAGCTGTTCAGACTTCGCGGTAGATTGATATTTGAGCGGACTACCGTTGAGTTGCAATACTTTTCCGGTTGTCGCTTTGCTATAATAATAGACGATCGGGTGGGAGGGGAGTTTCCGCACGAGTCGATAGATGGTGGTCTGCTTAAAAAATGGCGAAGGTATGACCGTGGATTGCACTTGTTTGTCTACGAGAAGGCTGTCGAGTTGGGTAGCCTCGGAAGGAAAATCGGGGATCATGGCGATGGGGTTGGATGTAGCTGAATCGATGTTGATAGAGGATGGTTTTTCAGGAATACGCGGTGTGCAGTTGCTTAAGAAAAGCAGCAACAGCAACGAAACCAATAAACCTGTCCCTCTGTACATTATTTGCCCGCAGGGTGATTCTGGTCCCAAGCATTGCCGTAGTAGTCGGCGTAACTCTCGCCGGTATTGGAGGTTTGCACCTTTCCTGTCATGAATCCGTCTACGACTGCCTTGGTGCCAGCTGCCCGGGCAATGGCCTTGGATTGGGCCTGGGTCTTGCCGCTTGCGTCTGCCTCGATCATTGCGGCTTTGTAGGCGGTGCGGTATTCAGTTTCCAAGGGGAATGAAAGTCCCTTGGTGTCAATGATAGTACCTTCCAGCTCAATCTTGGCCTCGATGCTTTTCACCGTGCCCTCGGCCTCCTCGGCGACCATCCCCTTGATATAATCTGCTTTAGTTGCGCTCAGGATATCTTGCCTGAGCCCAGTCTCAAAGTACATCGCATGGTTCATTTCATGCACAAAGGTCAAAGCGGCTTCGCGCACGGTTTCTGTGGAGTCTATGGTCATCGTCTTGGTCTCACTCGAGAAAAAGGATCCCTTGCCCGCCTCGAAGACGACAGTGGTCCCATAATCCTTCATGCGTTGCAGTGCTTCCCTTCCCGTTGGAATCGTCTCCAAAATCACACGCAGATCGTCCATCGACTCTGCTTTTTTAGCGCCAACGGTGAGCAACAGTTGGACTTGCCGTGCCAGCTCGGCACCATTGAGTCCGCCGGTTAGCATTCCATTGAACCCGTTTGCCATGCTGCCGATGGCACCACCGAGCACCATTCCATTCCAAACCAATTTGTTTTCACCTTCGGCCTTTTTGGGTGCCTCGCCACCGCCCCCTCCTGCATCCTCGCCAGCTTTTAACTGAAAGGCTGGTGGTGCGGCAGATTTGCCCACTTGATCGGCTTCAGAAGCAGGTTTGTCAAAAGCATTTCCTAGGGATTTGCTGGTAGCGCTGTTGGTTGATTTTTGGCGCATTGCGTTCATCGTATCTTGTTGATTTGTACTGCAAGCTATGCGATTCCTTTGAAATCTCCAAGGGGCGAATATTGGCTTTGATAGAGCAAGCGCATGAAAACAAATTGCGGCCCGCGGCCTCTGGCCGCCGGGCTATCCGACACGAGCCTCTGGCGAGAGAAGCTAATTTTGAAGGTTAATCACTCCTATTTTCCCTTCTCAATTCTCGCCAAAGGCTCGTGTCGGATCAGCGTACGGCCGGAGGCCGCCGCTCGCAATTTTCATGCGACCGTGTGCGCCGTGGCGTATTGCCCTAATGGCATTGAACAGTTAGTCCTGCCCCCTCACCCCCCTCACCCAAACTCCCCAAACCCCTGGCTCCGCGCAATCGAGATCATCGGCTCCACCTGCTCGCGCATGCGCGTTGCAAATGCCTCAAACGATAGCTCGGCGATGCGCAGTTCATCCATTTTGAATAGGTTGGTGTAGGCTTGGAAGGTCTTGGCTTGCTTGTTGCGCAGGGCTTCGGCTTGCCAGACGAATTGAAAGAGCGCGTATTGAAGGGTTAAAAAGCCTGGCACATGGAGCGTGACTATGGGGATGCGGTTGCCTTTTTGGCTGTTGACGCTCGGCGGGATGGGCACGGTGTTCCAGACGTCGTTGTGGGCCACAAAACTCCAAGGCAGGAAATGATCGATGTCATAGCGGTGGATGGGTTCGTCTGAAAAGATGCACCGCGTCTCTGGATGGGCCTGCATATAGGGCGTCCAGAGCTTGCGGGCAGCGTTTTGGTCGCGTTCTGCCGGATGGTATTCGATCTTGTGAAGGACGTTGGGGACGTTGGGATTGCGATCTTGCAGGTATTGGGCTAGATGCCAGAATAGGAAGTTTTTCAAGATCTGGTGATGATCGCTCAGGTAACTCAACCATTCGGGCTTCACAAAGATGGCTTGTTTGCTTGGTCCCGAGAAATGGTAGATGGGACAACGGTGAGGGTCACGAGCCAATTGCTCGGCCAGTCGAACAGTATCCTTTTCAATATTGCCACCGCGTTTGCCCCTCAGTATTTCGTCCATCCACGGTTGCAAAAATCGATAAGGGACGTATCGCATGAGATTGCCGAGCACTTTGCTAGTGTCGGAATGGCGCTGCGGAGACCGCAATGTGGCATCCAAGGCCAAAACTGTTACGTCCTCCTCCAGGCCCTCTGCCTTGCGAATGATGTCGATGTGCTGGGCAAGCCTGTCTTGGGTCCCGAAATTGAGATGAAAATAATGGTGAGGATACCAAGCCTTTTTGACCATCTCAATGACAAGGTCCTCAAAGGTAATCTCGTAGCTCTCGGGGTGGGCAGTACATTCGAGCAGTCCCCAAAACCAGAAGTATTTGTAGGAACTAGCGACATCATTAAAGACACGCAACAGGTGGTTAGTGCCTCTGATCCATGGAAGCTCGATTTCAGAAGGTAGTAGGGGTCTAGCCATTTCGTCTCTCGTTGTGCACTTGGTGCTAAGATAATGATCGAAGTGGGTATAACCTCACAGCCGACTTCATCAAGTGCACAGTATCCACAAACACGATGACTTATCTTGAAATAATGTTACTGCAATAGCTTGATTATCAGTATTTTTGTACTATTTTGACTCAATAGGAATATTTGAATAATACACTTCATTTTCTGGAATCCAAAATTCCCCTAACTTCATCCAGTGTAGAAAGCCCCGTGCAGCATGAATATAACTACCCCAAAACCCCGCCACCTCCTCGGCATCTCTGGCGGCAAGGACTCCGCCGCGCTTGCCATTTACATGAAGCAGCACTATCCGCAGCTCGCTATCGAGTACTACTGCTGCGACACGGGTAAGGAACTCGATGAAACTTATCGTTTGGTCGACAATCTGGAATCCTATCTCGGCAAGCCGATTGTGCGCTTGCGCGCTGCCGAGGGCAGTCACCACGAGGCGCCATTCGACCATTTCATAGAGCAGTTTGGTGGCTTCATTCCTTCCAGCAATGCGCGTTGGTGTACCAAAAAACTCAAGTTGGAACCATTTGAGGCTTTTGTCGGTGCCGATCCCGTCATTTCCTACGTGGGCATTCGTGAAGATGAGCAACGCGAGGGTTACGTCTCCAAAAAGGCGAATATCCAGAGCATTTTCCCTTTCAGGCGCAATATCTGGAGCGAGGATGTGATCGCCAAGGTGCTGGCGAATGGGCAGATGGAACGCATCAGCGCAATTTATGAACGATCGATCGATCCCAAACTACTCGGCCGCGCCCAAGAACTCGCTGCGAGACCGTTGTCGCTCAGCTATTTACAAGATCGCAAGCTCAGGGAATTGTTGGATTTGGATGTGGTGGCATTCAACCAAGTCGTGATGGCCTTTTTACAAGGCTCGCAGTACCCGCTCTCGGGTGTTGCGGATTTTCCTTTGGTGGGCAATGCGGACGCACTGGTGCGAGAAGACATCTTTCGCATCCTGCGCGAAAGCGGCGTGGGTGTGCCCGGCTACTACGAGGCGATCGGCTTTGAGGTAAATGGTAAGCAGGGGAACTATGCTCGCAGCCGTTCGGGCTGCTTCTTCTGTTTTTACCAACAAAAGATCGAATGGGTATGGCTCCTAGAGCAGCATCCAGCACTATTTCAGAAGGCAATGGCTTATGAAAAAGACGGTTACAAGTGGATGGACAATGAAACATTAGCCGAATTGATGGAGTCCGAACGAGTTCGTAGCATCAAAGAGGAGTTTCTTAGGCGAACCGGCAAGGCGGTTCCGCAATCGAGCAAACTATTGGACCTGCTCTTGGAGGAGGACGATTTGGGATGCGTGAGTTGTTTTGTTTAGCAGCGGTTTGTGCCTTCACTCAGTCACCTCGACGATGATCGTCTTCGCTTTCAATTCCTTCCACTTCAATTGAAGATGGTACCTCCCTTCATGCGTGAATAGACGAGGTGCGAGACTGCTGAAATCCTCACTCACGCTGTCTTGCGGTGGCAGGCTTAGCCACTTTTGGTCATACATTCTGTTGCCGATGGCCATGCTCCAAATCATTGATGACTCACCATCAATGAGCAATTCATAGCGGTAGTTTTCAGTGTCGACATTTTGGGTGCTTCGGTTGACTACATGCAGCACGATTTTGGTGGATGCTACATCTGCAAGCCGACACTTTAGCGGACTCACTTGAAGTTCAAATTGTATGTGACGCAAATCGAGATTCATATCTTGTGCAATTTTGGGATTTTTGCAACCAAAAGCGATCAAGATTGCACACAGAAGCGTGAATAATTTTGATGAACTTCTCAATGGATATTTCAGGGGGTACGGGTAACCGATGAGCCACCTTTGGCTACGGTAACGGTGCCATCAGCAGCAATGGAAAATGATTGCGTCATTTGATGAAAGACTTTACCGTCGCCACTTTCGCCTTCAACCCGAAATCGGTTGGGAATGATCCAGTCGAACTTGCCTGCCGACCAAGGCCTTGCGAAACCGCTACCAGCCGCTTGGTCGTGGCCCATTAGCCGATTTTTGCGGTCAATCGACGTCCACGAGTCACCAGAGTCGTGTGTCCACGTCTCGGCAGGCCACCGTTTGAAATACCCTTCGATTCCTGATGCAGGGCCGCTGATTTCCCCAGCTTCAAGATTTGCAAATGAGACTGTTGTCGGGTGATAGTCAAAATATAGGTACATGCCTGCCCCGGCGGCACCTGGATCGAATGCAAAATCCCTAAATTTTTCAGTCGTCACGGTTTGTGGTTCGAGCACATCAAGCGAAACACTCGTCTTCCATTGACCAGATTTGATCGTAATCGTAGCAGTTGCAGCACGCTTGGGCGCTCTCCAAACGAATTTCTTTCCATCGGGTTGGTTTGCAGGAGACCCTGTGTTTGCAGTCCAAATCCCAGCAACATCCGAGTAAAATACGACTTCCTCACCAACTCCAACTTTTTTTCGGTCACCATTGCTTCCATCTGGGGCAGATTCGCTGGTAAAATGTTGGACCTTTGGAGGACCCACCATGAAAAGACCCTCTGGATTGTAATTCTGTTGAAAAGGAATTCCATTGACCTTTGAGCCAGCTCCGACATCTTGGTTACGTGCATCACCAAGAAGGATAGGGCCTCCTTCTTCATTGGGTGATTCGGTTTTGGCGGAATCATTTACTGTGCTAGGGTGTTGTCCTGCGTTAGGAGCATTGGGGTCTGCGGCCGACAGCGAAAATGGCGGAGGAGACATCGATTTCCCTTTCGAGCTTGTGTGCTCGCTTTCGTTGGAAGTTGAAACCGTAGGTTGCTTTGATTCTTTCATGAAACCAAGTATTTATTTGATTTGAAGCAAATATATGGATTTGGTTTGATTGGTTGCCATACTTTGACGTTTAGTGGAAAAATAGCATTGATATTTGCTGCGGCTCCTTCAGTGCCTTGCAATTACCAAAGGACTTCGGTCGAAATGACAATGGATTTGACTCAGTGGCAAAAATCCCCCAAAATCACTCCCCCAACCGCTTCACCCCCTCCACAGCCGGCTTATAATCCGCCTGATACTTCAGCGCCAAGCGATAATCCGCAAGCGCTTTTTCCGGTTCTTCTAGCTTTTCCCAGGTTTCGCCTCGGTCGGTGAGGGCTTCTACGAAGTCGGGTTGGTAGCTGAGGGAGAGGTTGTAGTCGGCGATGGCTTCTTGGTATTGCCCGAGCGCCCGCTTGCAATTGCCACGGTTGTGCGGCGGCCAATGGTAATAGACGTTTTTGAGGGCGATGCTTTTGTCGAAGTCTTGGATCGCGGAATCGTACATGCCGAGCTTGTATTTGGCAAAACCACGGTTGTTGTAGGCAAATGCAAAGGTGGAGTCCATCGCGATGGAGCTGTCGCAGAGCGACAAGGCCTCCTCATATTTGCCGTGCAGGTTGAGGTAATATCCCATGGTCGATAGCTGCTTGGGATCGTCTGTTTTGATGGTCAGCATCAGCTTCATGTCAGTGTCTGCATCGGCGAGCCTGCCCGTTTTGGCGTAACATTCCGCCCGCGAACCAAAGGCCTGCATGGAATCTGTAACGCCAAGTTCGATCGATTTGGTGAGGTAGTCGATCGCCTTCGTGTATTGCTTTTCGCGTTGGCTCACCGTGCCCAATTGCAACCAAGCCATGGGATCGGTCGGTTCCATTTCTGCATAAGCGAGCAAGCCTTTCATCCCTTCTTCAATTTGCCCTAGCGTGACCTGCAACCCAGCTACATGCAATAGGATCCAAGGTGAATATGGATTCAGTTGCTGTGCCTTTTTGAGGTCTGCCAATGCCCTTTCATATTCGCCAAGCTCTGCATAATTGAGGCCGCGCAGCGCGTAACTGTTGGACTTGTTGGGATTGAGTGCAATGGACTTGTCAAAATCCTTGATGGCATCGATGCTTTGGTGGACCAAACTTCTGGCCTGTGCGCGGCCCAAGTAATAGATGGACAAACTGTCGCCACCCATGCCGATGCAGAGTGAGTACAAGGGAATCGCTTCAAGCGGGCGCTGCATCATCAGGAGGCAATTGCCCTTGCTGTAATAACCCTCCGGATCATTGGGTGCTGCGCGAATGGCCTGCTCGGCCATGGGGAGCGCACCTTCGAAATCGCTTGCGAGGAATTTGATCGCAAACAAAAAGATCCATGATTCAGCTTGCCGAGGATTGATCGCAACCGACTTCTTGAAATAGCTTTCGCCCAATTCCAATTTGTCCTGTTGGAAAGCCACCATGCCCAAATATTGGTAGGCAAATGCGGAGTCGGGGGCTTTCAATTCGAGTGCCCGTTGAAAACTGGCGATGGTTTCAGTCGAGTCGCCAATCGCAAAATACCCGAGTCCCAAATTGAGGAAGGAAAATCCTGAGGTCGGCTCCAATTGCGCCTGCTTTTTGAATTGTTGCACCGCTAGATCGGCCTTGCCCATGACAATGTAGCAGGAACCCCGCATTTGGTAGGCACGCGCGCATTTGCTGTCCAGCGCAATTGCTTTCTCATAAGCTTCGAGCGCTTCTGGATAATGTTTTTGTCGTTGCAGGATATAGCCCTGGTAGGCAAATGCGTAGGGATTGCGTGTGCGATGGTCCAAGGCAAAATGCAGGTCTTCATTGGCAAGTTTGAAGTCGTGACCCATCGCATAGACCGCGCCCCTGTACACGTGGGCCTCCACATTTTTGGGCTCCTGACGCAGGATACGCGTGCACAGCTCAAATGTCGACTGGTAGTCCAAGGCTTCAAATCGCCTTGCGGCTTGGCTTTCAAGCACTTTGATATTCGTTTGCGACCAAGCAATGGTGGCCGTGGTCAGTATCCATAGCAGTAACAAAGGCAATGATTTTCGATGCATGCGTTCGGTGTATTTGGTTTTCGTTGTTAAAGGTAGGCAGCAGGATGTTGATTTGCAATGGGGGAATGCGGTGGTGGCAATCGCATGAAAATTGCGAGCGGCGGCCTCTGGCCGTAAGCTGATCCGACACGAGCCTCCGGCGAGAATTGAAATGGGAAAATAGTACGCATTAACCTGCGAAATTAGCTTCTCTCGC
>JANPHP010000530.1:0-15263 GCA_031424495.1 Bacteroidota bacterium
ATAACGGGTTATGCCCATTTTTTATGCACAAAATCCTAGGACTCGTGAATAATGCGGGTTAACCCACGATGACCTTGATTTTCCAAGGATGGCTACAATTTTGATCATGGACTTCGACTATTGACAACTTTTCCAGTATCAAAGTCAGAGATTCCAGAAATTGCCAGCATGAAGATCTTGCATACAGCAGACTGGCACCTCGGCAAGAGACTGGATCGCTTTGACCGCCTGGCCGAGCAGCGACAGGTCATGGATGAAATCTGCGCCATTGCCGACGCAGAACAGGTCGACGCAGTCTTGATCGCGGGCGATCTTTACGATACCTTCAATCCGCCAATCGAGGCGACCGAGGTGTTTTACCAGACGCTGCGCCGCCTGAGCGACAATGGCAGGCGTGCCGTCGTCGCCATCGCGGGCAACCACGACTCGCCCGACCGCATCGAGGCACCCGACCCGCTTGCGCGGGCCTGTGGCATCATGCTCTCGGGTTTCCCGCATTCGGCCCTCACGCCCTTCACGCTAGAATCTGGCCTCGCGCTTTCCAAATCAGCCCCCGGCTTCATCGAGCTGCAATTGCCGGGCTGCGATTTCCCGCTGCGTCTGCTGCTCACGCCCTACGCCAACGAAGGCCGTATGCGCAAGGATCTCGGTCACGAAAACCCCGAGGCCCAGCTCCGCGAATTGTTGCAAGCCCATTGGCAGCAGCTCGTCGACACGTATTGCGACGACGCGGGGCTCAACCTCATGGTGGCCCACCTGCTCATGATGTCACAGGGCGACACGCCGCCCGAGGAAAATATCGACGAAGAAAAGGCCATGGGCCCGACGTCGGTCGTGCACACCGAAAACCTGCCTGCTGGCCTACAATATGTCGCCCTCGGCCACATCCATACCTTTCGGAACATGACCGGCGGGCCCTGTCCTGCGGTCTATTCCAGCAGTCCGCTCGCCTTCTCATTTCCCAGCCGCGGCCAAGACAATGAGGCCAGCCAAAAATATGTCGTGATCGTCGAGGGCCAGCCTGGTCAGCCGATCAAATACCGCCCAGTAACCCTGAAATCAGGGCTCCCGCTGCGCAGACGGCAGTTTTCAACCGTTGCATTCGCCCTCGATTGGCTCCGAGAAAACCAAGATTGTTATGTCGAATTGCACATCCAAACCGAAACCTACCTCGGGGCGGACGAGCGCAAGCAATTGGCGGCTGCACATCCACGCATTGTCGGGCCAATTCCCGTTTTTACAGGAGGTAAAAATTCTCCTGATCCAGATTCTCGGGTCATCGATCCGAAAATGGGTCTGGAGGATCATTTCAAAAGTTATTTTTTCAAGCAAAAAGGAGTGGAAGCCAGCGAAGAGTTGATCCAATTGTTTCGTGAAGTTGCAGGAAAGGAGGTCGCCGAATGATCCCGATCAAACTCACCATCAAGGGCCTATATTCCTACCGCGAACAGGTCGAAATTGATTTTGAAAAGCTTGCCGAGGGCCATTTGTTTGGCATCTTTGGCGCGGTGGGCAGCGGTAAATCTGCCATTTTGGAGGCGATCACTTTTGCGCTCTATGGCAAGACCGAGCGCCTCAATTCCAGCGGTGACAACCGCAACTACAATATGATGAACCTGCAATCGCAGGAATTGCTCATCGAGTTGGAGTTTAAGACCCTCGTTTCAGGCAAAGAGGAGCGCTATATTTTCCGTGTCAAACAATCGCGTAACTCCAAAAAGTTTGAGGACGTGAAGACGGCCACAAGGTCAGCGTTGCGGTGGACCGGCACGGAGTGGGAGCCGCAAGCCACTACGGATGCTACGGGCATATTGAAATTGTCCTACGACAATTTCATCAAGACCATCATCATCCCGCAGGGCAAGTTTCAGGACTTCTTGCACTTGGGCGCGACCGATCGCACGCGCATGTTGCGCGAGATTTTTTCATTGGATCGGTTTGAACTTGATCGTCCAACCAAAATTTTGCTGGCAGAGACCCGCGAACAACTCGTGCGGCTGGAAGAGCAATTGTTACCGCTCATCGCGGCAAGTGCCGAGGAAATAGCAACGCAACAGGCCGAGCATGAGGCGATTGCAATGGCTTTGGCGCAGGCGAAAGTCCAAGAAGAGCAATTGCAGCTCGCCAGCAACCTGCATCGGCAACGCAAAGAACTCAGCGAGAAAATCGCCGCCGCGCGCTTGCAGTTGCAGGCATTGGAGGCCGACAAAGCGGCCTTTGCCGACAGGGCTGAACAACTTGCCCGCTACCAAAAAGCGAGGCTGGAATTCAGCGAATTGTTGAGCCAAACCGATCGATTGGAGCGTGAATGGAAGGCTGCAGACCTCGCCGCTACCCAAGCGCGAGCTAGTCTCACGCAGCTCGAGCCGCAGCTCACATCGGCTCAGCAAGCGGCCACCCTAGCCAAAACAGCGTGGGAGCAAAGGGGGACGATCGAGGCCCAGATTCAGGATTGCAGCAATTGGGTAAAGGTCAGGGAGGCGGATGCAGAACTGGCCAAACTGGAAGCGCGGCTGAGCAATGGGGATGCCGTTTTGCAAAAAGCAGTGGTCGACGTGCAGGCGCAACTTACGGCGATCACTGCTGCCGAGGCCCAAATTGCTGCTGAAAAAGCCAATCTGCCAGACCTCGCCACCATCGGAGAGGTGCTCATCTGGTTCCAACAAAAAGACCAACTTGGGCAGCAACTTGCCCAAGTCGATGCCCAACGGGTCGCCGCTGCGCAGCATGCCCTGCAAATGCAAGCCGAGTTGCAAGCCCTTGCGGTCAGCCAGCCGAGCATTGCATTCGCCGAGATCCTGCCAGCCCTGCAAGCAGCACTGTCTGCCACCAAAGCACAAATCAACAATGCCCGCGACCAGCGCGATCACATTGCCCGCCAAGGTGGTCTTGGTGCATTCGCCCTCGACCTCAAACCCGGCGAACCCTGCCCACTCTGCGGCGCCGACCATCATCCTGCCCCCTACGACAGCGGCCAATCTGCCCAACAGCTTGCCGCGATGAGCGTCCAGCTCGCCCAATTGGAGCAGCAACAATCCGTCGAAGAGAAAAAACTGCAGGTCGCTCAAACCATCAGCATCCGCCTGGAAGAAAACGCAAAACAAGCGCAGCAATTGATGCTGAGCCACGATGGCGTGCAATCGCAGCTGCAACAGCATTTGCAGGCGTTCAGGTGGCCGCAATACAATGTCGATGATCCCGCAAGGGTAGAGGCCGACCGCAAAATGGCGATGGAAACGCAGGCCCGTATCGCGAAAACAGAGCAAACGCTGAGCGATTTGCGCAAGGCCGCAGCCAAATTGCAAGAAGACCAGAAAAAGTTTGAAGCTGCGATTGCGCAGATCCGCGAAGACAAAAATCGATGGGTGGGCCAGCGCGCAGCGCACCGTCAGCAGCTGACCGTGCTCCTCTCACCCGAGCACGAGGCGATGCCCGCCGATGCTCTCTTGGCATTGTCGCTCAAGCTCCAAAGCCATCTCGCCGCGCTGCAAAGTAATCTAGAAGTCACCCAAAAGGCAGAAAAAAACCTCGAAATCCAACTCGCCGAGTGGCGGCAAAAAAGCAATGCATCCGCCAGCGACCGCGACCGGCTCGCTGCCGAGTTCCAAGCAGCGCAAGCGCAGCTCATGGCCCGATTGGCTCCATCTGAATTTGCCGACGTGGCTGCCTTGCGTGCCATTCTCGCGCGGCAACTGGATGCGGAGCGTGAGCAAGCCGCTATTCAGCAATTCCAAAACAACCTCTTGGCTCTGCAAGCGACGGTGAAAACCTTGGAAGAGCAGCTGCAAACTCAGCAATACGATGCCGCAGCCCACGAGCAGGCTGAGCAAGACCTGGCCGCCCTGCGCCTGCATGTGGAGCAGCAGCAGCAAGCCCATTCGCGCTTGGGCGACCTGATCGCGCGCCTGCAAGCCGCCCTTGCGCGCCGCACGGAACTCGAAGCCAAGCAACGTGTCCTGCAAAAGCGGCAAGACAATCTGAAATTGCTCGAAGGCATGTTCAAGGCCTCTGGTTTTGTGAAATATGTCTCCACGATCTACCTGGAAGATCTCGTCAAGCGGGCTGACGTACGTTTTCGCAAGCTCACGCGCAACGCGCTGAGCCTAGAGCTGGGCGACGAGAGTGAATTTCTCGTGCGTGACATGCTCAATGGTGGGCAAACGCGCAGCGTGAAGACGCTTAGCGGTGGGCAGACCTTCCAAGCCAGCTTGTGCATGGCCCTCGCCCTCGCCGACAACGTGCAGCAGTACAATGGTAGCAGCCACAACTTCTTCTTTTTAGACGAAGGCTTTGGTACGCTGGACAAGGAAAGCCTCATTGCGGTCTTTGAGGCGCTCAAGCAGCTGCGCCAAGAGAATCGCATTGTCGGCGTGATCAGTCACGTCGAGGACTTGCAGCAAGAGATCGAGACCCATCTGAAGGTCTGGCAGACCGAGGCCCGCGGATCGTTGGTGCAGGGCAGCTGGGAATAAAGGCCGTAGGCCGGTCGCTCAGCTCTCACAATCATATCCTTGGAAATTTTACCGATGTTTCTTTGGCGAAAAAAAATCTTATATTTCGGCAAGAATCTTTCATCGTAGTGTTAATTTTGTTTCAACGTCATCGACTTCCAAGTGCTTATGCCTTGGTGTTGAATGAATTTGCGCTGGGTGCTGGATCGGAAGCAATCTATTGAATCGAGATCAATGAAAACTCATTTACGCGTATACAATTCCAGTTTGAAGGCCCTCTTGATCGTCATAGGCTTGGCCATCGCGATTGTCGGCTGCGAAACGAGTGAACAATATGTGACACGGGAGGCAGGTTTGTGGAATGTCACTATGCAAAACGTGAAGGACTATCAGGATTCGGTCTTGGTATCAGATGTGACGCAAACCTCGAGTCTCGGCACGATGGAATTTTTGATGAATGGCAGCGGCTACAAGACCGTGGGCGCGGTAAGAGATACTTTTATCTGGCAATTGAACGCCGAAGACGACCATTTGATCGTTTATTACAAGATCGGTCCATGGATGAATGCTGCGATCCAATCGCGCAGTGACAACGCCATGACGCTCTTTTGGGAGTATGAATCTGCCATTGGTACCACAGATTACAAGACCTCCAAGACGGCGACGATTGAGCGGGCAAATTAATCGCCAAATGCTCAGCAGTTCAATGCAGGACCTGATGCCCTTGCATCAGCCACAACCACGGTTTTAATATTTGGCTGCTGCATTGTTTAGGCGATTCCGCCCTTATAAAGCAATCGAGCGTCGGCTTTGGTTTTGGAGGGAGAATGTGGGGCATTTGGGGAAAGACTTTTCAAGATCGATTTGCTTGAAAGGAAAAAGCGATGGAAATTTGAGACCACAACCACTTAGGAATTTTACGCAATGAAGTCTACCGGAAAGTTATTCATTTTCAGCCTTTTGCTTGTATTAGTAGCCATGGGCTGCGACAACAAAGAATCCATTTTGACGGGAAATGAGGGGCTATGGAAGATTACCAGCTTGCAGAAAATCACTTATCAGAACGGAAATTTTGTTTCCGACGTGACGCGAGTCGATAGTCTGGGCGATATGTTTTTTGAAAGGGACGGTAGTGGCTACCGCAGCGACTATTCGGGTGCTAAGGAGCCGATCATTTGGACGCTCACGCCCAAGGAGGATTCCATTTCGATCTATTTTTCATTTGGTGAATTCGCCGCAGCATCCATTAAATCTACCGGCAAAGATGCGCTCACGTTGCAATGGGTCACTATAAGCGGCGGCGTCAATACCCCCATGAGTGTGGAGACCACCTCCAAATTAAAGCATCAATAGCGATAGGATAGCCGCCGATTGGAATTTTGTGGCTGATCCAAATCCGTAGTGCGAAGCCTTGCAACTTCACCGCAAGCTAGCAACTCGTGGATCTTCAGCTTCAATTCCCGACCAAATGCACCCAATCCCAAGCGCTTACATAGGCTCCGACGGCATCGACATAATCCAAAAATGCAGCATAAAACGGATGCCCACCTAGGGTCCCGCTATCGCCTGCAAGCACAAGTTTCTTGCGTGCACGGGTCATTGCCACGTTCATGCGACGCGTATCTCCCAAAAACCCAATACCACCCTCTGTATTGCTGCGCACCATGCTGATGTAGATGATGTCGCGCTCTTGCCCCTGAAATCCATCGACCGTATCGACCGTGATGAAGGGCCGCCATCCGTGGGGAATGGGCAGTTGCTCTAGCTTCTCCCGCAACAACAATACCTGATCTTTGTAGGGTGAAATGATGCCCAGCGTGGGCCAGCCTTTTTGCGAGCGCAGCTCCTCGCTCAGCGCCAGCAAATGCGCAAACAAAATGTCGGCCTCCCCTGGATTGCTCAGGGAGCGCGTCTCGTCGTTGAGTTTTTCTTCATAACCGCAGCCAGCTGTGTCCAAAAACTCCATCGGGCGGTAGAGCAGCGGCTTTTCTGTATCGTCGCTCAAGCGATGGTCGGCGACGCTCGGGTCGGCGATCAAATCGTCATGGTAAAACTGATGATTGCTGAAGCCCATGATCTCGCGGTGCATGCGGTACTGCGTGCGCAACATCACAGCTGTGGCAGGCTGTCGGCGGATGCATTTCTCGAAAAGCGAAACAGCAAATCCGGCGCGTGCCGCCTCTTGGCTTTTCACGGTGGGCGGCAACTGACAGTGGTCGCCCGCAAAGACGACACGATCCACCAAGCGGATCGGAATCCAAGCGGCGGGTTCCGTGGCCTGCGCCGCCTCGTCGATGAAAAGCGTCGAGAAATGCCGTCCCCTGAGCATGGAGGTCGCTGCGCCCGTGAGGGTGCAAGTGATGGCTTGCGCCTTGTCGATCAGGTCATGCAAAATGTAATCCTCGAGATCGCGGGCCTGTTTCTGGCAATCGCGGGCTTCTTTGAGCAATTCCTTGCGGCGCTCGCGCTCCTCCTTCCCAAAGTTGCGCTTGAATTTGGTCGCCTGCTTGCGGATCTCCTCGGCATCCCGCCTGAACTTTTTCATGTCCTTGTAAGAAGGATGCAAGCTCACCTGCAAATCGAGGCAATGCTGCAACACATCCTCCGAAACCCGCGCCGGGTGCCCGAGTCGCAAGACACGAATGCCCTGTTTGGCGAGCTTTTCCGTGAGCAAGTCGGTCGCCAAGTTGCTTGCAGCACAGACGAGTACCTGCTTTTCCCGCAGCAAGGTGTCGGCAATGGCCCGCACGAGGGTCGTGGTCTTGCCGGTGCCAGGCGGGCCGTGGACGATGGCCAAGTCCTCAGCCATTCGGATGCCTTGAATCGCCTCGTTTTGAGAGGGATTAAGTTCAGGTAATTCTCTTCCCGCAAGTGATTTGTCGATCGCAGCGACTTTTTGCCCGAGCAATACTTCGCGCAGGATTGCGAGGCGGTCGCGCTCAGCAGACTTCACATCGTTGATGGCCTTGACCATCTCTTTGTAGCCGCGTTCGTCATAGCTCAGGTCCAAGCCGAGCTTGCCTTCGTCGAGCCATTCGGGTGTGTCGTCGGCATCGAGCGCAAAGATTACTTTGTCCTTGAGTGCCTTGATGACCACGCCCGTGACTGATGGCGGATCTTTGCGGTAGTGCTCGGCATTGCACCACAGGGCTGCGATGCTGCCATTTTGGAAGAGTCCACGCTCCTCCGCAGCATTGCGGGTGATCTCTAGCACGATGCGGTCGCCCAGACCGATTTCCTCGGACTCGACGACGACGGGATACCAACTTGTGCCCTCCTTGACGCGCTTGTCGAGGGAGGTATTGAGAAATCGGTCGCGAAATTGCTGCCTTTCCTCCATTCGCTCGATCTCCAGGAGTTGGAGCAGCCGTTGCAATTCTTCTTTGCTCTTTTCCATCAACCCAAGATATCCATCAACATGCGGTGAAAGTGGTGTACGCCGCGCTCATGCTGCGGCGCATAGCGTCCACGTTTGTATAGACGTGCTTTGATGCCCCGTTGAACACTGAGCACGACCTCCTCATCCTCCATCTCCACCATTTCCAAGTCGCTTCCCGCACCTCTGCCCAGCAGTTGTGGTTGGTATACGTAGGTGAGAAAACTCACCTTCGTTTTGTGAGGTCCTTGTGGGCGCACAACATTGAGCGACAAGCCCCAAGGGTAAAAGTTCAACATGAGGTTCGGGAATAACCAAAAGTAATATGCGGCGATTCGCTTCCCAAAATCTGGTGATTCCGCAGGCAAATCGAAGCAAAATTGACCTTCTTTGGCAATGGCTTTTTGGAGCACCCCATATTCCAGCAGCTCGGTTTCGTATTGTTGGATGTCGATCGCCGCGTTGAGGGCCTTGTGGACAAAAGGAATGTGGAATCCCTCCAGATAATTCTCAACGTAAAGCATCCAATTTGCTTCAAAAGTGAAGTCACGCGTGCGCGTGCTGTCGAGCCTGAACTGCTGCAGTGGCAACCAATGCAGGTAGTTTTTCAAGTCGGCGGTCCAGATGCCAAATGAATGCTGCGGATTCATATTGGCGAAGAGGAATGGTCCCCACTCAGCCATCGGGACGGTTGGCAGGTCGTCTTTGGCTGTTGGGAAGTCCTCGCAGCCTTCAAATCCGGGTGCGACGCTCAACTTGCCATGCAAATCAAATCGACGTCCATGGTACGCACAGCGGATGGCTTTGCAGGCTCCAGCTTTGCGCACGAGGATGTTTCCCCGGTGTGTGCAGACATTGCTCATGAGTCTGATGAGGCCATCGTCGGCCTTGGTGAGGAGCAGGGGCTCATTGAGCAAGCCATCGAGCAGTTCAAAGGGAAATGCGCTATTGGGTTCACGCACAGCGCCATGCACGCCGATCCACTGCCATGAGCGTGCAAATACTTGCTCGCGCACACGTGCATAGAGTTCGGGATCGGTGTAGAAGCTGCCCGGCGGCGTCTCAGCTAGGCTAATATCGGGATCGATTTCAAATTCGAGCATTTCTCTGCGGGATAGGCTCGCAAATTAGGGAATTGCTTTTGATTTGCGGCGAGGGGGCGATTCCTTGCACAAGTGCATTATGATGGCGCGATCTCGCTTTGGGGCAAAAAAAACGGCCCGCGCTTGGCGGACCGCTATTCTCTCGCTTGATTACGTTGCTTTCGCAAGAGGCTTGATCAAGCATCACGGTGTAAAGTTCTAATTCTATTCAGGGAAATGGAACCAAATTGATACCCTTGTTTGCAAGAATTGCCTCAAAATTTCAATTTAGAAGGAAGCATTAGTTCGGGCTCGCTGCAACCATGCGCTCCGTGGTAGTCGAGGAGCCTTTCTTATGCGTAGTCTTGAGTGCAGCCGCCTGACTTTCGAGGTCGTCAAGATGCCTTTTGATGTTGCCTACCATGAGTTTCGCTCCGAAGTTGTCGGGTTCGGCAGCGAGCAAATCTTCGTATTTTTTCAGGAAGACTTTTTCCTCCTTGATCATTTTTTCCAGGTACTTTAATCCTTTCATGGCATTTTTAACTTGATGAGGCCCTTTTTCTTGTACGTGTTGCTGCGACTCAAGTTACTGAAAAAATTTAAACGACGCGTGATTCCATCTGTATCAGCACTTGGGATCGTTAGCACTTCGCATTCGAACATCTCTCTCATTTTGGAGCTGAATTCGGTAAAGATGATGTCCTGAACGTTCCGTGGAAGATGTTGCACCTCGCCCATATTGATCGTAACCAGCATGTCGATGTCGTCAGGATCGGGTTTGGTCGTCACGAAGGAGCCATCGATCCAAACTTCATCAGGCGCAAAGCCGAGCGATTTGAAGTAGATGAGAAAGTCTGTCAGTTGCACAAAGAGATGTTCCCTTCGGTCGTTTTTTGGGAAAAATGAGGCAACGCATTTCTCATGAACCTCCTCAAAGTTCAACTCATGGATGCCTTTTGGAAACAATGCTTGGAAGCCCATTTGGTTGCGGTATAATTATCGCAATTTAAGATGCTGCCCGATTTTTTGCCAATCGGAATTTTCTGAAGCTCGTTGGAACCCCTTCTATCGATATATCTGATCGCCCAAACATTCCCCCATCCCAACTGTTATTACATTTCCATCCACCTAGCCAATCCAAATGCGTTGCGCATGCGTAGCTATCGTGGACTCAAAAAAGGCTTTGTATGAAATTAGTGGTTGTATTGCTGGTGCTTTTGGTCATTACGGCAGGGTGGATTGTCGCCCAAAATGTGCGTGCCAAGGGCCAAGCTGAAAAAGAAGATTTGACGAATACTGATAAGAAAGAGAAAATCATGAAAACCGAAGAAGAGTGGAAGAAGCAACTGAGCCCCATGGAATACAATGTGGCGAGGGAAAAGGGCACTGAGCGCGCTTTTACAGGCAAATATTGGGACACCCACGATGAGGGAACATATACTTGCGTGTGCTGCGGGCAGCCGCTGTTTGCATCCGATACCAAATTTGACAGTGGCACAGGCTGGCCGAGCTTTTTTGAACCTTGGTCCAAAAAGAATGTCGCCGAACACAGTGACCGCCAATATGGCATGGTGCGCACAGAGGTGACTTGCTCCCGCTGCGATGCCCACTTGGGCCACGTTTTCAACGACGGCCCACGGCCTACGGGCATGCGTTATTGCATGAACAGCGCCTCGCTCAACTTTGTGCCCAAAGGTCAGCCGTTGGCCGAAGAGGCATCGATCGAGAATACTACTTTCGACGGGCAAGCACAAGCTCTCACCGCAGGCAACGATACCGCAACATTTGGCGGCGGTTGTTTCTGGTGCGTCGAGGCCGTGTACCAAGACCTCGAGGGTGTGATCTCCGTCACGAGCGGATACGCTGGCGGGCACGTGAAAAATCCGAGTTACCGCGAGGTTTGCAACGGCACCACGGGCCATGCTGAGGTCACCCAAATTGTCTATGATCCACAAAAGGTCTCTTTTGACGATCTCTTGGAAGTGTTTTGGCAGGTGCATGACCCCACCACGCTCAATCGCCAAGGTGCCGATGTGGGCACACAGTACCGCTCGGTGATCTATTACCACAACGAGCAGCAGCGCGAGCGTGCCGAGTTTTACAAACAGAAGCTCACAGAGCAAAATACTTGGGGTAAGCCCATCGTGACGGAAATCACCGCATTGCCCGTTTTCTATCCGGCAGAGGACTATCACCAAAACTATTTCAGCATGAATCCTGAGCAGGCCTATTGCCGCGCTGTGATCCGGCCCAAGGTTGAGAAGTTTCACAAAGCTTTTGCTGACAAGCTGAAGCCGGCCGTGAAATAATTCCATAGTTGCGCGCAAGCAACAAGTTGAAGCATCAGCGATTACAAATCGATGGCGCATGCAGTAAAATTGACTTGGTTGTGGCAGGTTTTGTAATTGACTGATGGGCAGTGCTTTAGTGATATTGTTTCCGCGTTGGCCCTTGTCGCGTCGGTCTTATATCTCAATTTTTTTTCAGAACTTTGCACCATGGAAAAATCGGAGGTCAAGATGAGCGATGTGGATGCCTTGAAATCCTCGATGGTCGAGGTCATTCATTTCTTGCATGCCAAGGGCTGGGCACCTGCCACAAGCTCAAACTATTCGTTTCGGCACGCCGATGGCGATGATTTTTGGGTCTCTGCGAGCGGGATCGACAAAGGCCTTTTTGCGGCAACTGATTTCATCCATGTCGACTCGGTCGGGGCGCCGATCGACGACGAGCGTAAGACGAGCGCCGAGACACAGTTGCATGTGCTCATCTACGATTGTTTTCCCGAGGCGGAGTGTGTGCTGCATTCGCATAGCGTGTACAACACTGTCTTGTCGATGGCCCAGAAGAAGAAAAAAAATTATGTTGATTTGGTGGGCTATGAAGTCTTGAAAGGCCTCAGAGGCATCAAAACGCATGACGTGAAGGTGCGCATCCCGATTTTTGACAATTCTCAGGATATCGAGGGGCTGGCAGAGGAAATTGGCGCGTGGTTTGAGCAGCATGGCGAGCCGCAGGGCTTTTTGCTCAAAGGCCATGGCCTCTATGTCTGGGGCGAAACCATCGCTGCCACGAAGCGGCAGATGGAGGTTATGGAATTTCTCTTTGAGGTTGTGTACAAAATCAAAGCATTGTAAAACTCTATTCAACGATATAAAATGGCGATTCTTCACATCCCAGATCAAGATTTCAAAACCAGTGACTCCGCTGAAATCAAAACCTATTTCAACGCTAGAGGCATTTTGTTTGAGCAATGGGAGGCGCCGGCCGAGCTGGCAAACGACGCCTCGCAGGAAACTGTGATCGCCGCCTACAGCGCGCGCTTGCAGCCCTACATGGAGGCCAATGGCTACAAAGTCGCCGATGTGATCAATGTGCATCCTGCGCTCCCCAACATCGAGGAAATCGGCAAGAAATTTCTCGCCGAGCACACCCACAGCGAAGATGAGGTTCGCTTTTTTGTCGATGGCGAGGGCCTCTTTTGGTTCAACCTCGACAATGGCGTCGATCCCATTTTCTGCCTGCAATGCCAAAAGGGTGATTTGATCTCCGTTCCCGCCGGCACCAAGCACTGGTTCGATTTCGGTCCCAAGCGCTTTGTGAAGTGCATTCGTGTCTTCATCGATACGAGCGGATGGGTGCCTGAATACACTGGATCCCTCATCGACGCGCCCTACAATCAAATGTCGGTCGCCGTCTAAGCATGATCCAATACATCCTCACCGACATCGAAGGCACGACGACTTCGATCAATTTTGTTCATGACGTGCTGTTTCCCTACGCGACCGCGCACTTGCCTGCATGGGTGCGGTCACACCGGACTGAGTCACGCGTGAAGGCTGCTTTGCAGCAGGTCGCCGAGACCTTGGCGCAGGAGCAAGGCCATGAAACCGATGAAGCCCAGCAGATTGCGGCCTTGCTGCAATGGATCCAAGATGACCGCAAACATCCAGCCCTCAAGGCGATTCAGGGATATTTGTGGAAGGACGGGTACGAGACGGAGGCCTTCAAGTCACACATTTACCCCGACGTGGCGCCAGCGCTCGCGCGCTGGCAAGGCCAAAACCTGAAAATGGGAGTCTATAGTTCGGGCTCCGTACCTGCACAGCGTTTGCTGTTTGGTTATTCAGAGGTCGGCGACTTGCAGCCCTATTTCAGTGACTATTTCGACACAGCGGTCGGGCACAAGCGCGAGGTCAAAAGCTACCAAAACATCCAGAAAGCCATCGGTTTGCCAGCAAATGCAATCTTGTTTTTGAGTGATATCCCGGAGGAATTGGATGCTGCTCAGGCTGCAGGAATGCAAGTGATGCACCTCTTGCGTCCTGGCACAGCTGCCTGCGAGCGGCATCAGGGTGTTGCGAGCTTTGCAGACATTCTTAAATAAATCAGTCTAGTTATCAGTGGTTTAGGAAACCTCAGCTACTGAATCTGGATTTGATGTACCTGTAAATGCAACCAAATGCGCTGCCAAAACATCTAAGCAGCATCCGAGTTGGGAATTATGCGTTGCCAATGCGCTCAACTTGGCCCATTTTTCATGAAACACCTTCTACTCTCCCTCTTATTGCTTGTGACGACGACCGTTGGTGCTTGGGCTCAGCAGGCCAGGGGCATCGTGAGCGATCAAGACGGTGAAGCGATTCCTTACGCAAAGGTCTATATCGAAAAAACGACCACCGGTGTGGTCACCAACATCAAGGGGGAATATTTTCTCGATTTGCCCAATGGAACCCATCGCCTTGTCTTCAGTTCGCTGGGCTACGAATCCAAGACGCTAGAGGTCGTGATCCAAGGTAAGCAGGTAGCGCTCGATGTGACGCTGCTGGATGAGGGGGTCGAGATGGAAACGGTGACCTTGACCGCAGGTCGCCGCGACCCAGCCTATGCGATCATGGAAAAGGTGATCGCCAACAAGAAGCAATACATTCAACAATTTGAAAGCTACGAATGCGAAACTTATCTCAAGGCTTCGCTTGAAGTAGACACCTTGGTGCGCAAAAAAACGGTGGAAGTGCTGGATTCGGCAGCCGTCGACACGACTGTCCCCCAAGTGCAAGACAATGGCTCGGTGGTGATCATGGGGAAATTCTTTGAAAAATTGGCGGCCAAAAAGGTGATTCGCGTCGAGCGCCGCGAACGCAAAAAGGCCATTCGCGATAGCCTGAATACGCCTCCGCACCTCTCCAGCATCAAGGATGGTTCCCTCGATTCGCTAGCGGCCAAGAAAAAAAGGGATGGCAACAAAAGCCGAGAAAAAAAGGAGCGCCCCAAGTTGAACCTGATCGAGAGTCAGTCGACCACCTACTATCAGTATGCCGACAAGTACAAATCGATCGTGCATGCCTACCGCGACATTTCTGAAAAAAGCAGCAGAAGTGTGAGCATCAGCGTGCAAAGCGATGATGCTGAGCGGTATCAGTCAGAAATCAACAATCCCTACCTATTTTATTTAGATGTCTCTGACGCAGATTTCAACTTTTACCACAACCTGATCACGGTTCCCAAGCTCGCCGATCAGCCCTTTGTCTCTCCTTTGAGTGCCGTTTCGTGGAATCTGACCTATAAATATCACTTGGAAGAGAGCTTTTTGGAAGAAGGACATGTGATCCACAAGATCATCGTGACGCCCCGCAACAACGAAGGACCGTTTTTTGAAGGGGAATTGTACATCGAGGACGGTTCATTTGCCATCAAATCCGTCAATTTCCAGATCTTGCCCACCAACCTCAGCTATTTCAACTACTTCCAGATCATCCACAACTACACCCGCACGGGTGATGGGCGCTGGGTCAAGGCGCGTGAGGACTACTATTACAACGTGAAGGACGGCAAAGTGCGCTACTATGGCAATACCATTGCCTTGCACACAGATTACAAGTTGGATTCGGTGCAGCCACGCAATTTTTTCAGGAATGAGTTGCGGCGTGTGGAGCAAGAGGCTTATGAGCGCGACAGCGCCTATTGGGAGACTTTGAGGCCATTTGCACTCAAAGAGGCCGAGTTGGATTTTATCCATTACCAAGACAGTGTCTACAACTATCGGCACAGCGACGAGTACTTGCATGAGCAAGACAGCATCTACAACCGTCTGAGTATCTGGGATATTTTGTTCAATGGCATCGGTTTCAAAATTCGCAAGGCAGGGTTGAAGTTTGACTTTGATCCGATCACCCAACAGATCAATCCAGCAGGGGTGGGCGGCTACCGCCACTCGCTAGGCGGCACGATCTCCAAGACTTGGACGCGCTACAACCGTCTCACCGTGAGTGGAATGGCCGACTACGGATTCAAAAACGGCGATATCAAGGGTTGGGGAAGGCTGAGTTATACTTATAACCCCAAGCACTTTGC
>JANPHP010000531.1:0-33677 GCA_031424495.1 Bacteroidota bacterium
GCGTGTTGCGGGCAGCCTGCGCACGATCCCTGTCGTGGTGCACTTCATCCAATCCTCAGACATTGAATTGGTGGCAGATGCAGCCGTGTATTCCCAGATCGACGTGTTGAATGAAGATTTTAGGAGAATGGCAGGCACGCCTGGCTTCGGCACTGGCGTCGATACCGATTATGAATTTTGCTTGGCGTCCATCGATCCAGACGGTTGCCCGACCAGTGGCATCAACCGCATCGTAGCACCTCAATGGGCTTACCATGAGCAGGCGGATGCAGCGAGCATGAAAAACCTCAGCCAATGGGATCCCCACAAATACTTAAATATCTGGGTGCCACGCACGATCGAAACCTCCAATGGCGTTGGACAGGTGATCGGCTATGCAACATTCCCCTTCAATCTGAGCGTATCTCCCAACCTAGATGGAATTGTAATCCATTCGAACTATTTCGGGCGCTATGACCCTACCTACAAAGGCCGCACAACCACGCATGAGGCTGGTCACTGGCTGGGCTTGTTTCATACATTCCAAAACGGTTGCCAAGGCGCATCCCAAAATACCTGCGCTGCACAAGGTGACCGTGTCTGCGACACACCACAGGCTGCGGCCGCAAACTTCGGTTGTCCCAACATCAACAGCTGTACAGATACACCTACCGACCTGTTTGATCAAATCGAGAACTACATGGATTATTCCGACGGTTCTTGCCAAAACATGTATACCCAAGGTCAAAAGGACCGCATCGATTTTTACTGCAATTCGATCCGTACGGAGTTGTGGTCAGCAACCAATCTCGCATCGACTGGCTGCGACGGCAGCACTTCAGCCTGTGCACCTGCGGCCGATTTTAAGGTCAGCAACAAAATCATTTGTGTGGGTAGCCAAGTCCAGTTTACAGATTTGAGCCGCCTGTCGCCTACCACATGGGCTTGGACGTTTGCAGGTGGCACACCTGCGACATCGACGCTACAAAATCCAGTGGTGACCTACAATGCTGCCGGTGCTTACAATGTGAGCTTGGTAGTGGGCAATGCGCAGGGAATGACGAGTGAGACGAAGTTTTCCTATGTTGAGGCCGTGCTGCCTAGCACCAGCATTTTGGCGCAGAGCTTTGAGGGCATCTTGTCCCTGCCACAAGGCTGGGCAGTGACCGACAACAGCGGCATCAATACCTGGCAACTTGTCACCAATGCGCATTCCCAGGGCCAAAATGCGATGAAGGTAAAGAATTTTGAAGCACGCAACAGCGGCGAGTCGATGTCTTTGCATTCCAATGCATTCTCCTTGCAAAACATGATCTCAGGCTACATGACCTTTGATCATTCCTATAAAAAATACAGCGGCCTTACCACCGATGGCTTGAAAGTGTTTCTTTCTACCGATTGTGGTGAGACTTGGGAAGAGCTTTGGTCCAAATCAGGTCCCTATTTGGCGACCGTTGCTGGGTCTAGCACGACAGCAGAATGGTTGCCTACGTTGGCGTCGCACTGGGTATCAGATACCATTCCGCTTGACAGCTTTGCTGGTCAACCCAATGTGAAAGTGCGGTTTGAAGTAACATCGGGTGGCGGGCAATCGGTCTACCTCGACAACATCAACATGAATCTCACGCTCGTATCGGCAGCCGATCCTCGCCAAAACGACTGGAATTTCCAAGTTGCCCCCAATCCATTCAGCGATGACTTGCGCATCGATTATTCATTGGATCGCTCAGGTGAATTGACGTTTGTGTTGACCGATGTCTCTGGCAAAACATTGATGCACGCAGATGCGGGGCGCCAATCAGCTGGACAGCATTCATTTAGGGTGAATGCTGAATTGGTACGCTCACTGCCAGCGGGTATCTATTTCCTCAAAGGAACTGGAACCAATGGCAGCATCACCAGAAAATTGGTCAAAGTGAACTGAACATCAGGCTGCTAGGTACTCGTTTTTCTGCTGGGATGAAGCTGCATATCGTGCAGTTTCATCCCAGCTTTGCTTTAGGGCGGTTCTATGATGCAGAATGAAGGAATTTTAGGAATAGCAGCCCTAAATAGGTCCGTGGTGGGAGGGAAGTAGCCGCACTTTGTATGCTCATGGTTCTAAAAGCGCATAGGGCTAGGCACAGAATGCAAAAAATCCGCCACAGGGCGGATTTTTTGTATTTCACAGGATGCAAGACTCAGTCTTGAGCTACGGAGTGCTCTTTGCGGATGCGCTCTTGCAGGGTCATGAGCGCATGCACGACAGTCTCAGGCCTAGGCGGGCAGCCGGGGATGTAAATGTCGACAGGAAGGAAGGTGTCTACACCTTGCGTCACGCCATACACGCGGTGCATGCCACCTGTGGATGCGCAGGCTCCCATGGCCATGCACCATTTTGGATCAGGCATTTGGTCCCAGATGCGTTTGACGGAGTGCGCCATCTTGTAGGTACACCAGCCAGCGACGATCATCACGTCGGCCTGACGTGGTGAGAAGCGAAACACCTCGCTACCAAAGCGGGACACGTCGTAGCGAGGTCCGGCAAAGGACATCATCTCGATGGCGCAGCAGGCGAGGCCCATGGGCATCGGCCAGAGTGCATTGGTGCGGCCCCAATTGGTCAGCGCATCGACCGTTGTGAGGAGAAATCCTTGTTTTGCTAGCGCTTTTTCGATTCCCATATACTTTTTCTTAAGCCTTTGCTCTCAAATAGTGGATATAATTGGTCGAGACAGGCTCGATCCCAAAGCCGCGAACGGCATTCATCATCTGTCCAATGTGGTAGGTGCTGTGATCGACCATGTGGACGACGATTTCCCATACCAAGTTACTGCAACGTTCGCCAGTGGAGATGAAATATTCGATCTCGCGAAAAATGTCTTCTGAAGTAGCAGATTGGATGATACCATCCCACTTCTCATTCACATCCTTCCAAGCCTGCAGCAGTCCGTGGACATCCGAAGGCTTCATCGTGGCGACAGCGTCGCGGTTGACGCGTCCAAGCCATACTTTCTCGGCCCAAACGAGGTGATTCAAAATAATGTTCAAAGAACCAAAGCTGCCGTGGAGTTCCTGTGAAAACAGCTGCTCATCCACCTCGCGCAGCAAGTCGCTGATCTTTTCGCGACGCCATGCATGGAATTGCATCAATTCCCTGCACCATGACTCCGGACCCGATTGGGCGCTTACTCCCATTCTAAACCGCCTTTTTTCCAGACGTAGATGTAGCCCACAAAAAGGATCGCCACAAATACAAACATCTCAATGAGTGGAAACAGGCCCGATCCTGTTTTGTCAGGACCAGCACTCGCATCGATGAGTTGCGTGTAATTCACAGCCCAAGGGTACATGAACACCACCTCGATGTCAAACAAGATGAAGAGCATGGCGACCATGTAAAATTTCACCGACATACGGTCATGAGCGGTGCCGATGGGGTCCATACCCGACTCGTAGACAGATTCCTTGATCTTGTTGGGACGAAACGGCCCCATGACCTTGGACAGGTTCACGAGCAAAATCCCCAACCCGATCGCAATCGCGATCAAGATGAAGAGGGGAAGATATTGCCCCAGCGGGCCAAAAGTATTCAGGTTTTCACCCATGATTTCATTCAAAATTTACCAATGCAATAATAGAAAAAAGGTAGGAGGATAGAAAAGGAAACACAAAAAGCAGCTCCGAAATCTTTGCACCTTTTTAGTTTGCCTGCAATCTGCTGATAATCAGCAGAAACTGACATAAAGCAATTGCTTCGTCTGGAAAAAGTCCTCCTCATACCAAGTAGAAATGGGGGTCATCACGGGGCCATGGGCAAATGATTGACCTTTGAGCTCCTGCGTGAGGTCCTCGCCACGCAAATAGAGGATGCCGTTGTGAAGCTCGTTGTGGTTGCGGCAGTGGATGCGTTTGCGCACCCAAGGGATGAATTGATCCATGGAGGCGACCGCTCTGCTCACCACAAAATCATACTGATCGCGCATGTCTTCGACGCGTTGTATAGTGGCGTGTACATTCTTTAGGTCAGTGAGTGCAGCGACAGCTTCGACCACCTGGATTTTTTTAAAGCGGGAGTCTACGAGGTGAAATTCGCATTCTGGAAAGAAAATGGCCAGTGGGATGCCGGGAAAGCCACCACCGGTGCCCACGTCTAGCACTTTGGTACCAGATTTGAAATGAATCGATTTAGCTATGGCAAGGCTGTGGAGAAAATGTCGCTCGGCGAGGTTCTCCATGTCCTTACGAGAGATCACATTGATCTTGGAATTCCATTCCACATAGCCTTCAAAAGCTTTGCGAAACTGGATCATCTGGCCCTCTGTGATCTGGTTTGGGAAGTACTTGTGGAGCAAAACTTCCAGCTGGGCAAAGTGTGGCACTGATATTGGCAAATCTGGCATGTCACAAAACTAATAAAGGAGGCTGATTATGAAAAAGTTGTTATTGATTCTCCTCACGATTTGCACCACGACCCTTGCTGCTCAGCATGGTTATAATGGATACTACGGCGGTGGCGGATGCAACACGGTATGCCCTGCGCCGCGCGTCAGGTGGGAAGCGAGCGCTTGCGGTACCTTCAGATGGCGCATCAACGAGACCGCGTATTGGGTGCCCGGGCAGTGGGTCGTCTTCAACGGATGCCGCACTTGGAATGATGGCTACTATGCATGGGGCTATCAAGATGCCTGCCGCGTCTACAACAATCACACTTGCTACAATGGCTGTGGCCACTCGATGGGTGGTTACGCAAACACTCCCAGCTATGTCACCTACTACGGCGGCGGCCACCATGGCAATGGCGGATACTACAACGGTGGTCACCATGGAGGGTATAACAATGGCTATCACGGCAACAATGGAAGCCACGGCGGCTATGGAAATGGCGGCGGCTACGGTCACTACGGTGGCAAGGGCGGAAATGGCAACGGCGGATACGGTGGCGGCCAAGGCGGCAACGGCGGATACAGCGGCGGCCAAGGCGGCAACGGCGGATACAGCGGCGGCCAAGGCGGCAACGGCGGATACAGCGGCGGCCAAGGCGGCAACGGCGGATACGGAGGCGGCCAAGGCGGCAACGGCGGATACGGAGGCGGCCAAGGCGGCAACGGTGGTTACAGCGGTGGCCAAGGTGGTCCCAAAGGCGGCAACGGCGGATACAGCGGTGGCGGCCAAGGCGGCAACGGCGGCGGACATGGTGGTTACGGTGGTGGCCAAACAGGCCAAGGCGGTGGCCGTTGATCCGAAAATAAATCTCAAACTCCCTCTTTCTTCTCAATATTCTAAAATTCCAAAGTCATGAAAAGCACGGTTACCTATTGCATTGCCTTGATGCTCCTCTGCACGTCCTATTGGGCGATGGGTCAAGGCAAGCCAGGCCAAATGTCGGCCAGTCCATCCCAGGGATTTGTGAAAGGCGGCGGCGGCCAAAGCCCAGCCTCCAATCCCAAACCAAGTCATACCGAGTCGCGTCCGACTTACAGCCAGCCGAGTCAGCCGCGTACCGAGTCGGGCCCGACTTACAGCCAGCCGAGTCAGCCGAGCCAGCCGCGCACCGAGTCGCGCCCGACTTACAGTCAGCCGACTTACAGTCAGCCGAGCCAGCCACGCACCGAGTCGCGTCCGACTTACAGCCAGCCGACTTACAGTCAGCCGAGTCAGCCACGCACCGAGTCGCGTCCGACTTACAGCCAGCCGACTTACAGTCAACCGAGCCAGCCACGCACCGAGTCGCGGCCGACTTACAGCCAGCCTGCTCAAGCCAATGTAGATTCGCGGCCGACCTACAATCAGCCCAAGCCGACTTATACCGAGACCCGGCCGGTGAACGATGTGCGCCCGACCTACAGCTATCCAGCAGTGGAGACGCGGCCCACCATTAACCCCAAACCGACCTATACGGCCCCAAGCCCTACGGGCGATAGCCGGCCTACCTATGTCACTGGCTACGAAACTGGCGGTACCCGCCCCACCACGACCCTGAATGGCAACGGTGTACCCGCCACTGTGCGTCCACAGACCGAGGCGCTCGACCCGCGCGTGCAAAACTTTAGTGGAGTGCATACGCCAACTACCACGCCGACCACGCGACCCACTACCGACGTGCAGCCCTCTACCCTAAGCGGCGCGACCACTGCTGGCGGCGACGACGAGCCACAAGATGGGCAGGGCGGCATCGGCAACGACAACCGTTTCGTGACCGTCTGCGTCGACGGCAATTCCTTGAGCGTGCCATTTGCCCAAGCCCAAAGTTATGTCATCAATGGTGGCGTGATGGGCCCTTGCAACACCGGTGGCTCACCCAATGACGGCCCGATCGGCCACGGCAATCCAGTAGGTGGCGGCGGTGTCGATCCTAGTGATCCAGCTGATCATCCTACCGGTGGAGGTCACGTCGGCAACGGCAACCCCGTCGGTCCCTCTGTAGATCCCGTGGATCCAAGTGACCTTCACGGTCATGGCGGCGGTCAAGGTGGTAACGGCGGTGGTCATGGCGGCAACGGTGGCCACAATGGCTGGAACGGCCAAGGAAGTTATGGCAACGGTTGCACCCCTGGCTATGGCAACTTCGGCTACGGCGGTGGTTACTACTCAGGCTATGTAGGCACGGGATGCGGCAGCTGTTCAGACACCTGGTATGTCGGCCACGGATGCGGACACAGCAGTTATGGTGGATTTTGCGGTAGCTGTTCAGGCACCAATTACTACTACACCACCAATTATTTGAACAATTGCCAGAGTTACTATGGCTATGGCTACGCCTACCCTGCGAGCTACAATGTCGGGTATTGCTACACTGGCTTGTATGGAGGCGTGTCCTACACCCTCATCTACCCTTGGGTTCCAAAGGACTACAAAGTCCAGTCCTTCATCCCTAGCGAAAACCAGCGGGTGGTGATCTTGGATTCCAAAAATGGCCGCAAGCACTGGCGCATCGTCGAGCAACGCGCTTGGGTAGCTGAGCGCATCATCTGGGACAATGGCGTGCAACGCACCCAAGAAGGCTACTATACTTGGAAAGTCGTTTCCAAAACCAAGTTTCGTCACAAGCGCCGCAACTGCAAGATTTGCTCACCACAGCTGGTGAGGTAAGGTCTTGATGGTTAAAGCACAAAAAGAAAGCCGACCCAGAGGGTCGGCTTTCTTTTTGGCCCTATGCCAAAACGTTAGATTGCTGTTTGTTTGAGGAATGTGAGCTCGGTTAAGCAGCATTCAACCCAATCCTTCCCAGCCTCTAGGATCTTTCATGCGCGAAAAGGCGGAGGCAATAGGCGTAAAAACAAGAAGCAGGAGCGTTATGCCCCTGCTTCTTGCGTCTAGAAAATGACAGAATCAGTTTGGTGAACCTTGGTAAGGCTCCAACTGGTCGATCAAGCGAGAAATGCGGCGCAAATCACGGTCACCCAGGTTGCGGATGCCAATGCGCTCGATCTCATGAATCATGTCGAGACGGTCACCCAACTCGCGATATCCCATCGTGGAGATCGTGTCATGATTGGTGCGAAGACGAACCATTTCAGAGTTGAGGAAATTCTTGGCAGCTACAATTTTTGAGTGGAGATCGTTCAAGCTCATAGAGTACCTAATTTATAAATCCCTTTTTAGAAAAACAGCTTTCAAAGCTATGTTAATTTTTCCACAAATGCAAGGAAAAATTAAGATTTATTTGGTTTTGTGGTTATAGCTCATCGTGTAGAACGTTGTATACTTCCCTTTTGAGATTTTGAGCAGCCTGGATTTGACCAGTTGTTTGCGCAGACCACGCAGATAATCAGTGAATAAGACCCCTTCGAGGTGGTCATATTCGTGCTGGATCACACGTGCTTGCAAGCCGCCAAAGGTCTCCTCGTGCAGCACCCAGTTTTCATCATAGTAGCGCAAATGCACATGTTCTTTACGATAAATTTCCTCGATCACGTCGGGGATGCTCAAGCAGCCCTCGTCATAGCCCCATTCCTCGCCATGCTCATCCAGTTTCACAGGATTGATGAATATTTTTTTCCAGCCGACCATAGGGGTTGGATCGTCTTCGAGCATGCCATCCATCGCCGTGCCATCGACAACAAAAATGCGGATCGGCAGGCCGACTTGCGGTGCGGCGAGCCCTACGCCTTTGGCGTTGTACATCGTCTCATACATGTTGGCGATGATGTCGGTCAGGCCCGCGTGATCTTGCGCGATCTCTTGGGCACGCTGACGCAATATGGGATTGCCAAAAGCTACAATGGGGTAAATCATAGTGAATTACTGGAGAGATAATCTTGTAAAATGATGGTGGCACTCACCTTGTCGATGAGTGCTTTGTCGCGACGATTTTTTTTGGACACTCCGCCCTGTATCATCGCTTGCATCGCCTTTTGAGAACTGTATTGCTCGTCCCAAAGCACGACCTCGACGGTCGGAAATAGGGCCGTCAGCTTTTTTTGAAGGTTCAGCACGGGGCGCGTCGTGTCGGTGTCGCTTCCATCGAGCTTGTAAGGCATGCCGAGCACGATTTTCTCGACCTTTTCTTTTTGCAAAAGCACCTGCAAGCGCGGCACCAAATCAGGCGATAGCACCGTCTCTAGTCCCGTAGCAATGATCTGCATCGGGTCTGTCCAAGCCAGTCCCGTGCGCTTCAAGCCAAAATCGATGCCGATGATGCGTGCCACGCTGCAAATATAGGAGGGAATTGCTGAGTCACCCAAAACGATGCATTGCGCAGGGCGTTTGCCAGGTCTGTTTGCGATCAAATGGCTTTTGCCCTGGCCAAAAAAGGACTGCGCTTCAAACGATCATCCCCCAACATTCATCCGAATTACGTTTACCGTCCATTTTTCGCTACTATTTTCACTTTTGCAGGATAGGCACCACTTTTCAAAACGGTGGCGAGCGTTTTGGCCTCATCCACGGTAAAATTTCCAGTGATCTGCGATCGCCCACCAGAAATTTCGCTTTGTACCGTCGGGAATGTGAAAACGAGCCCGTCAAACACGATGGCAACGCATCGCTGCAAATTGGATCTGGTCATGCGACTCCATTCCCAAGCGCCTTCTTTGTACATCTCGATGCTCACCATCGGAGCTACCGTACCCGGCTCAAAATCTTGCCTTGCAAATTTCACCGCAGTGCCTTCGAGCCGCGGCTTGCCTGTATCCATGGTTTTAAGGGCAATGAGTTCAAAAATGCCAGGCGCTGTCGTCAGTTCGGTATTGCTCCAGGCAAATTTGATTTGGGTAGGAAAGGCGCCATTGCTGCTATGGGTCCTGAAGATTTGACCTACGGTTGCAGTGTCAGCCGTTTGTGCAAACCACACGACAGGCCTGTCGGGAACAAACGAAAGCTCTGTGAGTTCTTGGCCGAATCCCGTTTGATGTTCGGCACCCAAGTCAAAGACATCAAAAACGGTGTCCCCATCTTCGATCCTAAAGGTTGCTTCGCGCATCTTGGCGATGCCTGCGATCACCTCATCGTAATTCCACGTTTCGTAAAAGCCCAATTTCCCCTCCAATTGCAAGAGGTTGCCGAGATTTCCCTCCGAATTGGATAGATTGGTTACGATTTCGATGCGACCATCGTTTTGGACAATGATTTCGCAGGAATCTTGGAGTCGGCGCGAAGCCGACTTGGAAACGAGCAAAATGGCATTGCCATAAGCTTGCCGCAGTTTCAGGATCGATGGGTCATCAGCCGCTCCTTTTGCGAGGATGTCTGGAAACCAAATTGGCAATGAATCCGTCCAAGCATGGGCCTCGAGCACCTGTGCGAGGCGGTCCACAGGGTGCATCGCGCCGGCATGCGTGGAATCGCTAGCCTCCCGCGCCAGCAATTGCACGTTTGCATTCGCTGGCCAGACCGCCTGCCGCAACAGCCAATCCTCAAAATCCATTTCCAGCAAAAATGTATGCTTGGAGATCGGCGTTCCTGGCTTTTCCCGGCAGGCAACCATCGTGCAGCAAGCGATGGCAACGGCTAAGATCAGGGATTTTTGGATGTTTTTTCTCATGGTTTTCGTTGGAGGATAAGGCTACACCGGCAGCACAACCCTGAAAGTCGTGCCTTTGCCCAACTCGGAATTCAGAACATAAATACGGCCCTTGTGGTAATTTTCAACGACGCGCTTGCTCAGGCTCAAGCCCAAGCCCCAGCCTCTGCGCTTGGTTGTAAAGCCAGGTTTGAAAACCTCCTTGAATTGGCTTTTGGGGATGCCTTTGCCGCTGTCTTGTACATCGATCACATATTCATTCCCTTTGAGAAATGCATGGATCGTGATTTTGCCTTCTTCCTTGATCGCGTCGAGCGCGTTTTTGAGCAAATTTTCGATCACCCACTCAAACAGCGCTTCATTCACATTCAGCTTGGCACCCTCAGGAACGTCATTCACCAAGTCGAGGCTCACTTTTTTGGGCATGCGTTTCCGCAAATAATCAGAGCTTTTCGCGAGGAGCTCTGCAAGGTCGAGTGGTTGCAGTTCTGGGACGGATCCGATCTTTGAAAAGCGCTCCGTGATCGTGCGCAAGCGGTTCACATCTTTTTTGAGTTCTTCTACAAGCTCCTTTTCCTCGGGATTGCCGTCTGTATTCAGTTCCAACAATTCCACCCAAGCCATCAAACTTGACACCGGAGTGCCCAGTTGGTGGGCCGTTTCCTTGGCCATTCCAACCCAGACCTTGTTCTGCTCATTTTTCTGCGCAATGAAAAAGCTGCCAAATACGACGGAAATGAATACCACGATCACGAGCAACATGAGATAAGGGTAGAGGCGAAGCTGCTTGAGAATGCCCGTTTCGTCGTAATAGATCGTCATTTCCCGGCCGTAGTAGGGGATGACCAGCGGCTCGGGCGAACCTTGCCTTTTGAGTCCATCCAAAAATTCGATCTCGGCAGCTTTACGGTCTGCCTCGCTCAGGGTCGAGTCCAGCGGCAAATTGTTGGTGGAGCTGATCACGCCATCGACCACCAAAATCGTTGGAATATGCACATTGTTCCTGATCATGTTTTGGGTCACCCACTCCAATTCGCAGTTCTCGGGGTCGAGCTCTAGGTCACCCACAAAGGCCAATGCTTTGGCATAGACGTCCATCTGCGCCACCTCTTGGTCGAGCAGTTTGCGCGCCAAGTGGTTGGAGTAAATCAATGAGCTGATCGTGATCACCACGGCGACCAGGGCAAAGATAACGAGCTGTCGAGTGGACCTATTCACGAATTGATGACAAAAATCAGTGTTTTAAGGTGGCTGCGCAAAAATGTAATCTCCTGACAAGTAGCGTGATGTAAAAATTTGGTCAAAACTTCGCTGATTATCCTCATTTTACAATGCTATCATTGCTCAGAACATTATCTTTGTCCTGAGTTCCAAAAGTAGGAATTCTCAGCGAGGGTAGCCTCAAAATTTGTGATTCCTAGCGGCTCATGCAATTATCGTTCAAGGCTCTCAGCATTTCTTACGAAAACGCCTCGCTTGCGCGGCGTGAGCAAGTGCACCTTTCCGTTGACGCCTGCGCGGCCCTGTCGCGCAGCATCCAAGAGGTTTTGGGTTTGGAAGAAGTGCTGGTGTTAAGCACTTGCAACCGTACTGAGGTGTATTTTGTGGGCACCGAAGCCGATGGCGACGTCGCGCTCAAGCTCCTGCTACACGAAAAAGGAATTTTTGAGACCGCCGATTGGGCCGGGGATTTTTTGCGGATTCACGACCACGATGCAGCCGTGCTGCACCTTTTTGAGGTGTCGATGGGCTTGCGGTCACAGGTGCTTGGTGACTTGCAAATCTCCAATCAGGTGAAGCAAGCCTATTCGCGTGCCGCCGAGCTCAAGCTCGCAGGGCCGATTTTGCACCGCCTGCTCCACACGATTTTCCATGCCAACAAACGCGTACAGCAAGAAACGGCTTACCGCGATGGCGCTGCAAGCGTGAGTTATGCAGCCGCTCAGTTGGCGATCGAGCTTGCCGCGCAGCGGCAGTCGCGCACAGCACTGGTCATCGGCCTCGGCGAAATGGGCGACGACGTCGCACGCAACCTCGTCGGTGGCGGCTTTGACCAAGTGGTCTTGATGAATCGCAACGGCGAAAAAGCCCAGCAGTTGGCCACGGAGCTCGGTTTTGAATGGATGCCACTGGAGATGCTTGACAGCGTCGCGCAGCGGTTTCCGGTGATCGTGACCGCCGTCGCAGCCGAGCAGCCCATCTTGAAAACGAATATGTTTGCGCGGCAAAATGGATTTGCCCAGCATTTCATCATCGACCTGAGCATCCCACGCAGTATCGAGCTCGATTTGGAGACGATGCCGGGTGTCGTGGTGTACACGCTCGACGAGATCAAAGCCAAAACTGACGAAACCCTGCTCAAGCGCCTGGAGGCTAGCAAGCAGGTACGGGGCATCATCGCTCAAGAAATACTTGGATTTTCAGACTGGAGCCGTGAGCTCAGCATTTCGCCGACCATCCAAAAGCTCAAGGATGCTTTGGAGCAGATCAGGCAAGAGGAATTGGCGCGCTACCTCAAGCAAGCCAACGCCGCCGAGGCCGACTTGCTCGACAAGGCGACGGCAAGCATGATGAACAAAATCCTGAAGCTGCCGGTCTTGCAGCTCAAAGCCGCCTGCAAGCGCGGCGAGGAAGAAACCCTGATCGACCTGCTCAACGACCTCTTCGACCTCGAGCGCACGCGCGAGCGGGCAGGGGAGTGAGGGCATTTGGCCGGATGCGGGGTTGATTGGGATTCGCGACGCCTATCACTTTTCCCGGTCTCAGGAGTTGCAAGGTTGCCTATATAAGATACTATGAAAAAGACGTCACTGGAGGTATTGGCTTTGCGTCAACAAGGCGCCGAGTTATAGTCGGATTTGGAGGATCCAAAACTGCTGCAGCGCGTGGTAGCCTCGATTCGCCAAAGTTATCTGGAAGAAATCATCGATCACGGCAAGAACGGCAATCCAATTTCAAGGCTCGAATTTCTCAAGATGATGGAAAAAGCCAACATCTCGATTGAACGCGGCAAAGGGGTGGCAGACGAGGATATGGAAGCGTGGATCGAAAACCTATCAATCAGCTAAACTGGTTGTAATTGCCATTTGTGAAAATGCATTTCTGAAAATAGTAACCGCAGACAACGATGAGACAGCATCATCGGCATCTTGCGATTCATCTTCGGATCAGATAACTGTAAAGAAGTAAAATTCGGTCTATTGGCCGCTCCTACGTACGCCGCGGCGCACCGTCTTTGGGTAGCCGGGAGCGGTAGCTCCCGGTAGAGTTGGCGTTTATTTTCACGCCCCGTAGGGGCCGTCTTTGATCGAGCGATTGTAAATTATACCTGACTGGAGTTCCGAACTGTATTGTGGCCAAGTGGTGGCGCTGTATAGGCGGCACCTACGGTGCGCGTGCTTGTGTGCCCATCCTAGCCGGACGCTGCCGCATCCGGCTACCAAAAGTCGGCCCCTCTGGGGCGAAAAAGTTTCACTTGTTAGGTGTTCATTTGCAGTAGCTATGAAACTAGTTATATAAAAGATCGCAAAGAGCAATACTGGCTCTGGCGATGCTGTCTCATCGCTGCCTGCGAACTCCGCGGTTTTCAAATAGCCACCCTGCAATTCACCCCGCATTACATAGAGGAATCAAAGCCTTGACTACATGACCCACAAGGCCATCCCACCCAAGATCCCCCCATCCCCACCTGACAAAAATTCATCCCGACCTGCAATTCTGTCACGTCTAGTGGCAGTGGCACAGTTTTCGTAAGGTGGCGTCAAGAATATAAACTTTTAATAGGAGGATTTACCAATATGTCACTGAACATTCGCCCTTTGGCAGACCGTGTGGTCATTAGCCCAGCTGAAGCTGAAGAGAAAACAGCTTCTGGCCTCTACATCCCAGACACCGCCAAGGAAAAACCCCATCGCGGCACCGTTTTGGCAGTGGGCCCAGGCAAAAAAGATGAGCCAACTACCGTCAAAGTCGGAGACACTGTGCTCTACGGAAAATACTCTGGCACCGAGATCCAAATCGACGGCAAAGACTACCTCATCATGAAGGAAAGCGATATTTTCGCTGTTGTCTGATTTTCCAAACCATCCCTTTTATTTCAACTCCCTATTTAGCTATCATCAAAAATGGCAAAGAATATCAATTTTAGCTCCGATGCACGCGCCAAACTCAAGGCAGGCGTAGACGCATTGGCTGATGCAGTCAAAGTGACACTCGGCCCCAAAGGCCGCAACGTCGTGATCGACAAAAAATTTGGCGCTCCCCTCATCACCAAAGACGGTGTCACGGTCGCCAAGGAGATTGAGCTCAAAGACTCGATCGAAAACATGGGCGCGCAGCTTGTGAAGGAAGTCGCTTCCAAAACCAATGACATCGCTGGCGACGGTACCACCACCGCCACCGTGCTCGCCCAAGCCATCGTTCGCGAAGGCTTCAAAAACGTCACCGCCGGTTCCAACCCGATGGAATTGAAAAAAGGCATCGAAGAGGCTGTCAAAGTCGTCATCGCCGGCCTCAAAACCCTGAGCCGCCCAGTCGGTGACTCCAAAGAAATCGCCCAAGTCGGCACCATCAGCGCCAACAACGACGAGGAAGTCGGCAACCTGATCGCCCAAGCGATGGAAAAAGTCGGCAAAGACGGTGTCATCACCGTCGAGGAAGCCAAAGGCCTCGAAACCTACCTCGACACCGTCGAAGGTATGCAATTCGACCGCGGCTATCTCTCCCCTTACTTCGTGACCAATGCCGACACGATGGAAGTCGAAATGGACCGTCCTTATGTCCTGATCTACGACAAGAAGATCAGCTCCATGAAAGACCTCCTGCCGATCCTCGAGAAAGTCGTGCAAACCGGCGCACCACTCCTCATCATCTCTGAAGACCTCGACGGCGAAGCCCTCGCTACGCTCGTCGTGAACAAAATCCGTGGCGCACTCAAAATTTGCGCAGTCAAAGCCCCAGGCTTCGGCGACCGCCGCAAAGCCATGCTTGAAGACATCGCTGTCCTCACCGGCGGTGCAGTCATCAGCGAAGAGCGCGGCTATCGCCTCGACAACACCACCCTCGACCTGCTCGGCCGCGCTGAGAAGATCACCGTCGACAAAGACAACACCACCATCGTCAATGGCGCTGGCGAGGCTGTCGAAATCAAGGCACGCATCGCCCAGATTCGCACCCAGATCGAAAACACCACCAGCGACTACGATAAAGAGAAGCTCCAAGAGCGCCTTGCCAAGTTGGCAGGTGGCGTGGCTGTGCTCTACATCGGTGCCGCGACTGAAGTGGAAATGAAAGAGAAGAAGGCCCGCGTCGAGGATGCACTCAATGCAACCCGCGCTGCCGTCGAAGAAGGCATTGTGCCCGGTGGCGGTGTCGCCCTCGTGCGCATGATCAAAAGCCTGCAACCTGGCAAAGGTGGCATCAACGACAACTTCCTCAAAGGTGATGTCGGCGTCGGTGTGAGCATCGTGCGTCGCGCCCTTGAGGAGCCATTGCGCCAGATCGTTTCCAACGCCGGCCTTGAGCCAGGCGTTATCCTCGCCAAAGTGCTCGAAGGCGAAGCCGACTTCGGCTTCAACGCACGCACCGAAGTTTACGAAAACCTCTACGCAAGCGGCATCATCGACCCCACCAAAGTGACCCGTTCGGCACTGGAGAACGCAGCCAGCATCGCAGGTCTGCTCCTCACCACCGAGTGTGTCATCACCGACGAACCCGAAGAGTCCGGCCCAGCAATGGGTGGCGGCGGCGGCGGAATGGGCGGTATGGGTGGAATGATGTAATTCCCTCGCTTCTTCTAAAAAGTGAATATGAAAGCGGCTACCTCACAAGGGTAGCCGCTTTTTTTTGCGTGCAATCAGAAGGGCAAAAGGCACCACCAAATGAATTGAACATTAGCTGGAAGCATCCGCTCCGACATTGGAAAATCATTCTCAAATAGAATTTGAATTGAGTGAGGCTGTAAAAATGCAGCCTACCCAAGGGAATGTAGTGCAGATTCTCCACTTTCGGATGAATCAATACCAACTTACCACCGGTTGATTTTGCTTGCCAGCATGGATCATTCCGCCAGGCAATGGATCATATACTCGCGGCCAAATCACATTGTGAAAAGCAAGCTTGCCAGCATCAACCGCAAAGGACGCAGAGAGTTTGTGTTTCTTTGCGGCCTTGGCATTCGGCGTATATCCCGCAGAAAGTGGGGCGGTTCAATGTTGGTGGCAGCGCCTTTTCACAAACTCCAATGGCAGCGAGTATATATCAGCGTTTACAGCGGTAATGGGGCCATGCTTTACCCCAATCGACTGCGAATAAAGGAGCCATTCCCCCAAAAAGTAAACGACCCATGCGCAAAGCGCACAGGCCGTTTACAATCAAAATCACCCTCACTAAAAAACTTATCTTACTACGTTGATGCGTTGCACCACGCGTTCTGCGTCGCTGCCAAATTCTACGAGGTAAGTACCTGCTGGCAGCGATTTTACATTGATCTGAGTGGAGTGACCGCCACTCGATTGGCGACCGAGGTCATTTGCGATCAATGTCTGTCCAGACAAGTCACGCACAGTCACCGATACCTTGGCAGCATTTTGAAGTGCGTATTGCACGTTCACAAACTCCGTCGTCGGATTGGGATATACCGTTAGCGTAGCATTTTTCACGGCATCTTTCACGCTGGTGAGCACGGGCAACTCGACAAGGTTGCCACCAGCTGCTAGTGCCACCCAGAGGCCGAATGCAGGGCCGCTGCTGTTGTTGGCTGGATTCAAGAAGCCCGATGCCAAGACCGTGAAAGCCTCATTTGCCAAACCCAATGTCGCCAGTGGTGCTTGGTAAGTCGCAACGGTGGTCGAGGTTCCTGCAGCGTTGATGCTCAGCGCATAGTCGGCCGTGCCGAGGTCCAGGTAGCCATAGAAATTGCCGTAGGTTGCGTTGGGGACCAAAACCCCTGCGCCTACGCCCGTCTCCACGACGTCCACTGCTGGAGCATCGGTTGCGCCATGGAGCACCAAGACATCCACGTTACCTGGGGTGGTTGCGCCTTCCTTGGCACCGCTCTTAACCAGCAAGTCAAACGGTGTGGCAGGGCTATAGCCAGTTGCAGACACAATGCCGTTGGCGACGAGGATGTACTTTTCGCCACCCGTCAGTGTATAGGTAAATTTGGCAATTGGATTCAAGGTATCGGTCGAGGTCGGAGCCTTGATGCGGATGTCAAAGGCGGTTCCAGCAGGAGCATCGATGAAAGGCGAGGCGGTGCGGAAAGCGAAGTTGTCAAGCAGCAAGGTATTGTCGAGCCACACGTCGACGGTCGCAGCTGCAAGGTCAGCTGCATTGTGGATCACTTGCACACGTGCCGTGGAAATCGGCGTCGATGGCAAAGCCACCAATGCGCCACCCGTCGGCAGAGCGGCATACAAGCCAAATGCAGGGCCGCCGCTGTTGTTGGCTGGATTCAAGAACCCAGAAGCAACCACCACTGCAGCAGCGCCAGACAATCCCAGCGTGGCCAATGGTGCAGCATATTGCGCTACGGTCGTATTGCCTTCACCCGTGCGGACTTGCAGCGCGTAGTCGGCTGTGGGCAATTGCAGGTAACCTGCAAAGTCGCCGAAAGAAGCGTTGTCCACGATCGTTCCGGCGCCAGCGCCGACCTCGACCACGTCTACTGTCGGGGCATCAGTGGAGCCATGGCAGACCAAAACATCCGTATTGGTACCCACGGTAGCAGCCTCGCGACCCATCGCATAAATGTCCAATCCAAATGCAGGCGCTGGTGAATAGCCCGTTGCACTCACGATACCGTTTGCAACGGCAACATAGGTTGCATTGGCCGTGAGGTTCAAATTGAAATTCTTGATCGTGTCGGTCACCATCATGGAAGTGCCAGGCGCAACTCCTACTTTGAGTGCAACACCTGCAGGAGCATCGATAAAGGCCGATGCATTGCGAAATTGCAGATCATCGATCAGTTTCACCGATGGGGACACCCCCACAGTGAGCCAGATGTCAACCGTGCTCGCAGCAGCATCCGCCGAATTGTGGATCACCTGCAAGCGTGCCGTTTGAGCAAATGTTGTTGTTGACAGAAAGGCAATAGCCATCCATGTCAAAAGTAAACTCTTGATTTTCATAAGTGTACAGATATTTTTAAATATGAACTAAACCCTAATGATAGCAAGACTACCATGGAATAATTTTGTTTATCATTTTTGTAAAAAGAATGAACAAAAGTAGCTAACTATCAGATTATCAGGGTATAAAATCTTTGCTGCGAACCGTGCTGCATGCGCGTTCTCAGTTCAAGAATAGTGCTTGTTGAGGGCTGCGCCTGTGACTAGCCAGAACGAATCGCAACCAACTCCTGGCATCGGTACATTAAGCAACGCTGGCCTTGAGCCAGGTGCGATCCCCAACCAAAGTGACCCGTTTGGCACTGGAGAACCCAGCCAGCATCGCAGGTCTGCTCCTCACCACCCAGTGTGTCATCACTGACGAACCCGAAGTCCGGCCTCGCAATGGACGGCGGCGGAATGGGGGGACTGATGTAATCCCCTAGCTTCTTCTAAAAAGAGAATAGGGAAGCGGCAGCCTCACATGGGTAGCCGCTTTTTTTGCGGTATCGCAAATCGGGTGGCGAGCATAAAGGGCTTAAAGATCCGAGAATGCGATCCTTGCAATCTGTTAGAGATGAAATTGGGCTGTGAGTGGCGATGGATCCATTCAACGTATCCACGAGCAGCAACAGCTTCTTTGAGCAACGAATTGCACATGGCGTCTAAAACAAATGAGGTAGCCGCGTTCGTGAAGATCGTCTTTCGGCTGCCTGATTCAATCAACTCAATCCATTAACGTTCAATGGGCTGCAACCGAAATAGCGCATCACAATAGTTCATGTATGGGCTGCCGTGGAATACATTTTGGTTGTAGAACCCAAAGATTTTGAAACCAAATTGCTCCAAATAGGTGCTGATTTCTTGGTAGGAGCGATGGTAGGCATCGGAATTGTCAAAGGTCACCTCAATAAAAATATAGGTGACTTTGCGTTCTGTAAGCATGCGCTTGGCGCCCATCAATACATTGAGATCAAATCCTTCCACATCGATCTTGAGCAAATCGATCTGGGAAATATTGCGTTCCGTACAAAAATCGTCAACGGTCACAATCTCCATCGACTGTGATTTCTGATTTTCACTTCTCCGCTTGTTGGAAGCAGGGTTGATGGAGTTTACAGTCGACAAATCCTGCAAATACATCTCTACCGTTTGGGGGCGATCTCCAAAACCCAAGGTCGAGCATTCAATGTTCTTGATCTTGGCAGTGTTTTTCTGCAGTGTCGCAAATGTCGTGAGGACAGGCTCAAATGCATAGATCTTCGATTGGTCCAAGATTTCATTGCAAGCCGTGCAAAACTGACCCACATTGGCACCAATGTCGAGCACGGTACGCATGCCTGCGGTACCATGCAAGGTGCGAAGCGTCTTGCGATAGTCTGTCCCTACTGGCAGCAGGTGATTTCGATAAAGTGTAATTCCAGCCTTGTCAAGGGTCTTCCGAATAAAATCTTTCATCGAGCAGCTGTGGATGAGCGTTGAACCATGGCGCTAGATAGACATTTTTGAAATCATTCTGAAATCAAGGGACCTGCAAACCTTTCTGAAAAGTTTGGTACAGCATACAAATTTCAGTACCTTGCATTCTCAATCTCGTTGTGGTTGTTGTGCTTAGCCCTTTCGGTGGCTCTCGACAAGGCAACACAGCACTGCGCAGCGTCACGATTTCACGATGGTGCACAAAGGCTCAATCTTTCGCAAAAAGCAACTCCGTCCAAAATTTAGGCGATTTCTTGCCAATTGTGCCGCTGGGATCATGAGCATCGGCTCCGATTTGTATAGCCCGTTCACCTTTGAAAGCATCAGAATTTGCAAGGTTTTGTCATGCTTTTCGGCAAGATCTGAGCAACCTTGCGCCTCGTTTACTTCAATTTAGAAACACGATGAAAAATGTTGTCAGTGGTCTCTTGAGTTTCTTGGCTTTCGCCATCGTCGGAAATCAAGTCGATGCGCAAGTCAGTCAGGTCAGCATGGAGGAGATCGGCGCAGGCTCAAAATCCGTTTTGGCGCTGTCGGTGAACAAGCCGACGGCTTCCACACAGTACTTGCACATATTGTCTACGGGGCAAAGCTTAGGTGCAGGCAACCTTGCGACACCCACTTTGTCTACCTCGCAACCCTATGGCAATCTCTCGCTCTCCAATGGCCTCGGCGGATATGCCGCGCCCTTGATCCCACTTGTAGAGGACGTTGGGGGAGAGTCACCTTCGTCGGGCCTTGCAAATACCTTGCATGTTTTGGATACCGCAGGAAGCCCAATCGTGGTGGGCCTGCACGCAGTCTCTGGGCAACCCTATGCCAATCTCAAAAAGGGATCCAATATCTGGACGATCGCAATGGCGCAGGTGACGACCACCAAGTCTGAAGTGGAGGCGATGAGCGGTGCACCTACTTACGTTCCTTTGGGCGTTACAGTCGTGCATGGAGAGTCTGATTATTTCAACAACAACACCCAATTTTACCAAGGTTATTTGGAGGAATGGCAGCGTGACTATGAGCAAGACATCAGTGCCATTGTCGGCAGTCCTGTCAATTTCCCCATGTTTGTAAGCCAAATGAATGCTGGTTGGTCATCTGAGATGGCATTGGCGCAATATCAAACGCACAAGGACAATCCCGGCAAGATCATGCTGATCGGTCCCAAATATCAATACGTTTGCCAAAATGATCACTTGCATTTGCAAAATATTGAATCAAAGCACTTGGGCGAGATGATGGCCAAGGTGATGAATGAAGTCGCCTTGCGCGGCCGGCCTTGGAATCCTTTGATGCCATCGTCTGTTGTGCTGATCGACAGTGTGATTACGATCGATTACCACATTCCAGTCGGCACGCTTGCGCTGGACACGGTCACCGTTGCTCGTCGGCCCAATTATGGATTCGAGTTTGTACAAACTGGCGGCAATGCCGTGACGATCACCGATGTATCGCTGGTAAGCAGCAATACAAAAGTCCAAATCACTCTAAGTGCCGTGCCCACAGGTACCTCGCCAATGGTTCGCTACGGTTGCACCTGCTACAATGGCATCATCGCTTGGTGCAACAACGGTGCTGACAGTTCATCGGTCGGTGGCAACCTGCGCGATACCGACAACATGGCATCGACCGCTATCGGCAGTACGGGCTTGCCTTTGTATGACTGGGGCGTCACATTCGCGGAGCCCGCATTCGTGCCAGTTTCCGTGCAAAATGCCAATGCTTCGAGTTTGAAGATTTTCCCAAACCCAGCGCATGATCAGTTCAAAATTGACTTTTCAGCGAATTCACCAGCGATTTTGTCGGTCATGTTGTACGACTTGAGAGGGCAAAAGGTGAAGGAATGGCAAGGCGATGCGCCAGATCCAAACAAGGCATATCCATTAGGGGATGTGATTCCAGGACTCCATCTGCTGGTCGTCAACCGTGAGGGATTGCAGCCCACGTTCTCCAAAATGATTGTGCGCTAGTATTGCACTGCAAATTGGGTTTCGCTATTGTTTTCAGCGACAAGACCCGTTTCAAGGTCAGCAATTGTGAATTTCCGAGATGCGCCATTGCGTATTTTCTGCAGATAAAAACCATCGGTATATGTGATCGAGTACCCAGATTGCTTGTGCTGCATGAGCATATTGCGGAAATCACATTAGTTTGGTAATGAAATAATTGTGTTTTATTTGAGGCAAGATAGACGAATCTCAGCAACGAAATGAAGATCGAAGTAGGAAAATCGTAGGCCTCAAAGTTAGGTATTCCCCAAGACGCAATTTGGTGCTTGCATGGTCCTTCAAAATTTATGGAAATTGGAACCACCGATGTTCATACTTCCGGAAGGGAAGTGATTTGTATATTGAAAATCAGACCATTTATGTGATTTTGACCACTTGCGCATTTGGTAGGGATTCTGTAAATTCGTGAACGTCATGATTTTGTGCATTCTTCAATTTTCACCCCTATGCTTCAGTTTACACAGCACGAAGTTCAGAAGCGGCCCGCCACCGCTCAGCAACAGCAACACAGCAGCATGGTGCTACCCGACACGGCCGCAGTCATGCAGCGCAAGGAGCTCAGCGCAGCCATCCAGCGGCGCAAAGAAGCCATGCTCGACCGCTTCATCCCCGGTGGCATCCCCTCGCAGGTGCCCACCATCCAGCGCAAATCGGCCAGCCTGCTGCCGTTGCCCGTGCAAAACAAGATGGAAGCCACCATGGGGGCAGACTTCAGCAACGTCAACATCCACCCCAACTCCCAGCAAGCCCAGGAAGTAGGCGCCCTCGCCTACACGCAGGGCAACGACGTCCATTTCGCCCCCGGCCAGTTCGACCCCAATTCCCAAAAAGGCCAATCGCTCATCGGGCACGAGCTCGCCCACGTCGTGCAGCAGCGGCAGGGCCGCGTTCAAGCGACCACGCAGGCGAAGGGCTTGCCCGTTAATGATGATCCAGCCTTGGAAAAGGAGGCCGATGTGATCGGGGAGAAGGCGGCGCAGATGAAGGAAGAGGGGGAGGGAAATGCGGAGAACCCGACGATTTTGGACGAAGAGGAAAAGGGATCTGCCCAAATGAAGGTGGCGCAATTGAAAAAAGAAACCACCCATTACGGCGACTTTGAGGACACGTATTTCGAGGAAATGAAAAAGAATGGCACTGTGATTGGTGCAGATCTTCTTTTGAAATTTACCCCTAAAGACCCCGTGGACGCTTCCAAAATCGCCATGGTACAGAGTGTGAAGAACCAAGTAGACGGCAAGCTCTTGGCAATTGATTTGACGAGTGACCAACAGCAGGTGAAAAAAGGCTCTGGTGCAGGCTATGGAATTGACCGTCTATCTGATTACCGAAATCCATTGTATGCAACTGGCAAGGACCCCGCTGATGTCGCCAAAAAGGATAAAATGGAGATGTACAGCACGCCATATCCTGCGGTGGAATTGACAAAGCCTCAAAAGGACGCAAAAACTGCCGCTGGATTTACGGGCCAAAAATACGATGGCTGGGGCGGGCATGGAAAGCGGGTGAAGAACGGCGCAAACTGGGATGTCGTAGATGCCACCTTGCATGATTCACCAACCTTGCCGACCAATAAGGCCGATTCAGAAAAAATGTTTGAAACTGCTGCACTTGCGGTCGAGGGCCCACAAAAAGGGACCTACTACGGCTCCGTTTCTTGGGGAATGAGAACCGATGGAGCAGGAGTATTGTCCAAAGTAGAAATGAAAAAGGAATCTGATGCCGTTCCAACTCAGAAATTCATGGCAGCTGCAAAACTTTGGAATGCAAGTAAAGCTAGAGGCTCCCTGAAGGCGAATGCAGATGATGTGATCGTTTATGACGGTACTTTAAAGGAGCTATTTAAGCTTAAAAAAGGGGATGTAATGGCACAAGAATCCACAGCTATGGCCAGTAACATCGTTTATTTGTTTGTGAAGGTTGACGCTGCGCATAAAACATTGGCAGGTAAGCAAGGTTATATCAAGATGAGTGATGTTGAGGATGCAAAAGATGGGAAAGAAACGCTAGACCTTCCTTACATCGATGTGCAACTCGTGACCGCCCCGATCACCGATACAGGCGTCGTCCCCATCGGCGGTGTCGCGATCACAATTCCCATCGACACGCGTGTGGAGATCATCAAAGCACCGACCGATGCTGCTGATGGCCAAATCAAAGTCGTACACGGCCCCTCGGTCGGCAAAATATTGACGATCAAAAAGGCATCGTTGGCAAGCCTCAAGCCGGAGAATACCTGAAAGCGTTCATGATCGAAATGCATAAGTACCGATTCAATAGCAAATATTTTTTGAACCTAATCCTAGGCCTCTGCCTACTATGCACAGCCGTGCTGTCCACGAAGTGCAAGAGTCATATTACGCCAAATCCACCATCTCCACCTGCCTCCATGGACACCATTCCCCTCGCAAAAAAACTACTCAGCCCAGATTTTGACGGCTTTTTCGGATATCCCACACACGATGAATTGGTCGAACGCACTTGGGACAATGGCAATGCAGAAGCAGCTCTGCTGCAATTGATTGCCGACAGCACACAGCCTACGCGTGCAAGATTGATTGCCGCCGAGGTGATGTTTGCCAAAAATTTCATCTTCATGAATCAGATGAAAATACCCGCCTTGGCAAAATTATATTGCGATGCCCTCGCCGACGATGTTATCGGCACCGCAAATCCCTGGGGTCTGCTCTACGACTATGACGACGCTGGCGAAGTGGGAATACGCTTTCAGATGATGGGAAAAGAAGCCGCACCTGCCCTGTTAGAGCTCCTGCAGGATGCCCGACCTGGGCCATTCTACGAAGGCAGCAAAGAAGCAACTACCGGGCAAATGTTGCACTACCGCATCAAAGACTTCGCCGCCTACTACATCTCCAAAATTTACAATTATCCACTGACCTATTCAGCCGAATTCAAGGATCGTGACGCCGCAATTGCGCTGATGCGCAAGGCATTAGGGATCTGAAAACTCCTCCTTTTGCAGCGTCTCCAAATCGCAGCCGAACGGACCTTTGCAGATTTTTTTGACCGGTGACGGGCAATGGGGAGTTTGGATCGTATGTTGTAATGCGCAGGGAGCTAATTCGCTTTCATTTGCATCAATGGATATATGTGTGAATTGCCTGTTGTCGATGTAATAGTAGAAAAATTGATGGAACTAAGAATTAAGTTCGAGCCAATCTTGGCTTTTGGAACAACAACCCGAAAGGGTGGATTTCTACCATGTAGTGGCAAGCGCCTAGACGAAACCGCTGTCAAAGCCTTATGAAAAAATCTATCACCAACTTATTCAGCGGCAGCATCTTATGCTTGTCGGTGTTATTAATGCTGCCCTTTGTAGTGCAGTCTTGCAAATCTATGAAAGAACAACAGCCTGTGCGCAATATTGTCGTTTCGCTCAAATACAATGGAAAATTTTGGTTGGGAAAGCCGCCATTGGCCACAGTCTATTTTGACTTGGAGGCCTCCAATTCCACCTCGGCGTTCAAATGGTTGCTCTTGCCCACATTTCTCGGAGACGGTGGATTTTCGCCAGGCGGTGTCTACTCGGTCAGGCGGTTGCTCAACAAAGGTGACGGTGAACAAACCGTTTTGTTCAAGATAGGGGCAGGCACCGATGGCTATTATGCGATTCCCTTGCCAAGCGGATCACAGGTGAAACTGACCAATCTGGAGATCGGAGATTATGATTGGCCAAAATCAGAGGCCTCCTTGACCATGGCCTATGCCCTGACCGCCGAAATCAAAATCGAAAGTCCTCAACTCCAAGCTGTCTTGTCCAATGCTGCGCAGCTGCCCCAAAATGATTTCAGCGTCGATTTTGCAGATTTACAGCCGGGTGGCAGTGCCAATATGGATGATCTAAAAGATTCTCCAACGCAATACGTGGACACGTCCATGCATGCCGTGGTCGTAAAGCTAAAGTGAGCCGGGCTATTCGACACAAAGCAGGTTGATGTCTGTGAAGCATTGTGGCCACCACGACCACGGAGGCACCGATCCCGATATCTCAACCCCACCTGCCAAATTGTCAGCCCTATCCCCCTTGGCACCATTTTTTCTCTGGCCTCCTCACATTGTAATCTCACGCAACATCTAAAAGTATTATGGCTGAAGTGCTAGACCCCCAAATCGAAACTGGATCGATTTCGGTCCATACAGAAAACATCTTCCCGATCATCAAAAAGTCGCTCTACAGCGACCATGAGATTTTTGTGCGCGAGCTCGTCTCCAACGCCGTCGACGCCTCCCAAAAGCTGCGCCACCTCGCCGACATCGGTCAGTACAAAGAGGAAGTCGGCGACCTCAAAGTCGTTGTGACGCTCGATGCTGACAAAAAGACCATCACCATCAGCGACCGCGGCCTCGGCATGAGCGCCGACGAAGTGCGCAAATACATCAACCAAGTCGCTTTTTCGGGCGCTGAGGAATTCGTCAAAAAATTCACGGACCTCAAAGACAAGCGCGACTCCATCATCGGTCAGTTTGGCTTGGGCTTTTACTCGGCATTCATGGTCGCCGGCACTGTCGAGATCGACAGCCGCAGCTACCGCACCGAGGAAACGCCCGTGCACTGGACCTGTGACGGCTCTACCACCTATTCGCTCGGCACAGGCACCCGCGAAGACCGTGGCACCGAGGTCGTGCTGCACATCGCCGAGGACTCTGAGGAATTCCTGGAGAATGAACGCATCAAGACCATCCTCAACAAATACTGCAAATTCCTGCCAATTCCGGTAGAGTTTGACGGCGAAATCATCAACAAAGTCGCGCCACTCTGGAAGAAAAAGCCAGCCGATATCCAAGATTCGGAATACCTGGAGTTTTTCAACGCGCTCTATCCTTATGCCGAGGAGCCACTGTTTTGGATCCACCTCAATGTCGATTATCCATTTGACTTGACGGGCATCCTCTACTTCCCCAAGCTGCGCAACGAGGGCGAATTGAAGCGCGACCGCATCCACCTGTACTCACGTCAGGTCTTCATCACCGACAACGTCGAGAATATTGTGCCCGACTACCTCGGCCTCTTGCAAGGTGTGATCGACAGCCCCGACATTCCGCTCAACGTCTCCCGCAGCTACCTGCAGACAGACGCAAACGTGCGCAAGATCAGCACCTACATCAGCAAAAAAGTAGCCGACAAACTCAAGGAAATCTTCAACGAAGACCGCGAGAAATTTGTCGAGAAATGGAAAGACATCGAGGTATTTGCCAAATATGGCATGCTCAGCGACGAGAAGTTTTATGAAAAGGCAGAGGAATTTGCACTGCTCAAAAACGTTGCTGGCGAGCACTTTACCTTGAAAGAATACAAGGAAAAAATCGCCCCTAATCAGACCGACAAAGACGGCCAATTGGTGTACATCTACGCTTCGGATGTCGATCACCAAGACAGCTTCATTCAGTCGGCCCAGAAAAAAGGCTATGACGTCTTGCACATGGGTGCCCTCATCGACTCGCACTTCATCGGATTCATCGAGCGCAAGATGGACAAGTCCACATGGCGCCGCGTCGACAGTGAGTCGATCGACAAACTGATCGCCAAGGACGTGACCGAGGAGAGCAAGCTCACCGAGGAGCAAAGCACCGCGATCGTGGAGCTTTACAAAAAGGTCGCTGGCGACCTCGCCATGAGCGTGCGTGCACAGGCACTCGGCGCAGACGAGTTGCCGGTCGTGCTCGTGAAGCCCGAATTCATGCGCCGCATGCGTGAGCAAGCGATGCTCGGCGGCATGGGCCGCGAGTTCAAAGACATGGTCGAGATCGTGATCAACACGAGCCACGATCTCGCGACCGAGATCATGACCGAAGGCAATACCGAAGCCCAAGAAGGCATGGCCCAGCAACTCATCGACCTCGGCCGCCTCTCACAAGGCATGCTGAGCGGCAGGGAATTGACGGAATTCATCGCAAGAAGCGTGGCGCTTGTGGGGAAATAAGCTTGCAAAGTATGCGGGCGGCGGCCTCCGGCCGAACGCCGATCCTGCCCCAGGCCGGCGCAAGTCCTCGCAAAGCGGGAGCCTGCGAAAATAGAATTCAAAGACAGCGCATCAGCAGCATTCCAATTGGGTGTGGTTGATGCGCTGATCGTTTTGCTGCCTTGGAAATCCATTGAAAAACAGCATTACCAAAAAGCCCCAAAACCAATCCCACACTTCGCAGTTCTACTCCAAAAGAAAATCATGTTCGACATCACGAAAGTACCCTCACAAAAGGGCAGAATTGCCATCGTCACTGGCGCAAACGCTGGTCTGGGCTACGAAACGGCCCTCGCCCTTGGTAAATTGAATGCCAAGGTCATCATGGCTTGCAGAAATGCCGCCAAGGCCGAAAGCGCCAAGCAGACCATTTTGGCGAAGGTGCCCCAAGCCGATCTTGAGATCATGGAACTGGACCTGAGCAGCCTCAAATCCGTGCGGGCATTTGCGGCAGCCTACCTTGCCAAATACGATAGCCTCGACCTGCTCATCAACAATGCAGGCATCATGGTGCCGCCGCTTTCCAAGACCGAAGATGGATTTGAAAGTCAAATGGGCGCCAATTATTTTGGCCACTTTTTGCTGACGGGCTTGCTCTTGCCGACCCTCGACAAGACGCCGAATGCACGCGTGGTGGCGCTGAGCAGCATCGCCCACGAAAACGCAAAGATCGACTTTGACAATCTGAATGCCGAGAAATCCTTCTCGAGGATGGATGCTTATGGCCAAAGTAAATTGGCATGCTTGATGTTTGCCTACGAATTGAACCGTCGCCTGCAAGCTGCTGGGCAGAAGACACTGTCGGTGGCTGCTCACCCTGGGGTTTCCAATACGGAACTAAGTAAACATGTGCCGAGGGTGTTGTTTTATCTGCTGTTGCCACTGATGTCCCTTTTTGTTCATAAGCCAGAATATGGAGCTCTGCCGCAATTGATGGCCGCCCTGGATCCCAATGTAAAAGGCGGAGAATATTTTGGTCCGACTGGGTTCAGGGGAATGAAAGGCAAGCCCGGCAAAGTGGAGTCTCGTCCGCAATCGCATGACCTGGCCGTCGCCAAAAGATTATGGGAAGTGTCTGAAAAATTGACGGGTTTTACTTATCAGTTTTGAGTATCGCACTTCTCTGGTTTCCAGTCGACAAGAATTAAGACAGCGCATCAGCAGCATTCATTTTGGATGGGGTTGATGCGCTGATTTTTTGGCAATTGTTCCGTTCACCAAGTCCCAAGAGGAGAAAACAAAAATTCGATCTCACAATTCAAGTCATACAACCATTGATAGCCATGTGAATCCAATTGCGTAAAAGGCGCAATCAAATCGACCATATGCAGATAGCCGTCCAAACTCAGCTCGCAAACGAAATTATTTTCATCGATGCTGAGGATGCCCAAATCCAAATCAGCAATTCGCAGAATGAGCTTGCAATTGATGGGGCGAATGAAGTCCAATTGTCCCAAGTCCAGCGATTCCCTGCGCACAATGATGGTTTCGTAAATGCTGTTGCTGAATTTGGTAGCCTCATGTGCATCAAAATCAAAGAGGCGGATGATTTTATCATCTGATAAGCATTTGAATTTCCCGTCTAGGCTGATGTCATCCAAATATTCCAAGCGCATACTCCGTGGGTTTTGAAGATTGCATCCACACTCAATCTTTGGTAACCAACTCAAAATGAGAGTTTAGAAACACACGAGCGTACTCTGGTTTTTCAGGGGAGGGTGATATATAGCTCGTCGGAATGCCTTCGTCGAAGTAGAACTGTCCGGTCAACCGTAAATTGCAATCCCATCTTTCTTCAAAACCAAAGCTCTCGGGCACGACAATCGCTGGGTTTGCTGGCGTGATAAAAAAGCAATCTTTGTCTTGTACCTCATACATACTGTCGCCAGCAAAAAGTCTCACATCCAGATAGTTGGCGCAAGCACATGCCCAATTGATGTATGTGACCTCAATCGTTTCCTGCTTGCCCGATAGTTGGGTGGGAGCATCATATCGACGCAATATTGTGGAGAATTGACTCGAGGCAAATACAATAGTGAGTCCCAACGAGATCACCAACAGGAACCCGATGCAAGAGAGCAAAAGAATCTTTTTCGTTTGGTTCATTTAGCGAAGGTACAAAAATTACCAATAGACTACAGGATAAAGTTCAACCCTTGATGCACAACGGATTGGTGATCCAACAGCAAATGGATCTTGTGGTATAGAAAGTATGCACTGTTGGTTATTCTGAGTATTTGTGAATGCTCTGTTTTTGTTTGAGAGGGCCAAGCTTTCAAAGTGATTACCTGCGCGAACGGCGTGTACTTGATTCCGTTTCATCCCGCACCTTGTGCCAGGACGCTCGGCTAATTGATTGATTGATTGATTGATTAGCTGCGCTGCATCCATCACCTTCTTCAATCCCTCAACCAGTGAATGATACAACAATTTGCCAGCGCTGCACAAGTAAGCCCGCCGCCTTGCACGCTACCTTTATTCAGCGTTCAAGCCCCAATGGAGAGTGGTTTCATTCTCTTTAATTTCGGGGTAGCATCGCACGAATAGGTTTTCAATATTGAATGAATATGAAAAATTTTCTACTTGGATGCATCGCAATCGCCACCATGTGGACACAACCGTTGATGGCAGGCTCTGCAAATGAAGGCGCTGAAAAGCAAGCCCATAGCGAAGCTGGGACATCGGCAAATCAACAGCAACTTGGAGAAATGAGTTTGCCAGCCGATATGGAATCCATGGCCGCAATACCGACACAGGCGACCGCATCGGTGGCACCTAAAGCAACTGCAACGGCGGTCAAAGAGGTCGTGGAGATTGCGCATCCACAGCAACAGCAGAAGCTTCAGAAATTCAAGATTTTCAAAACCCACAAACAAAAAGCCACACACAATGGCGGCTCATTGTTTGGAATTCTCTCTTTTGTTTTTGGCCTTTTGGCGTTCGGATTTGCTTGGGCGACCTGGCCTTTTGGGCTTGCCTTTGCGATTTTGGCGATTGTATTTGGCATTATCGGTTTGGCTGGCGATTACACAGGCCGCACGCTGGCACTGATCGGGCTTATATTGGGCGTACTGACCATCATCTTGCCGGTCTTCATCGTAGCGGTGTTGGCCGCATAATCAGATTGCTGCAAGGTTAAGCCCAAGCGCAACATTTCGTCGCGCTTGGGCTTGGGCATTCATTTCACTTCACAATGATGCGCGTGGTTTTGGACGCTCCAACGCCGTGCAGCTTCAACAAATACATGCCTGCAGGCAGGGTGGGCAAATAGGCTGCGCTCGTCTGCAAGGCTGCTTGGTGCACAATATTTCCCCTCAGGTCTAGCACAGTGAGCCGATCAAACCGCGCCGTAGCCTCCCAAGAAAGCTGCTGACCACTGACAAGCGGATTGGGGAATACTTGCACCAAGTCCTTGGCTGCCTCCTGCACCGACAGGGTAGATTGCAATTTGTAGAATCTGCCCGCCTCGCCACCCGCAAGGTAGCCGGAATTGGAGGTGAGTTGCAGGTCGCCTATGTAGCTACCTGTAAGGGAGTCTTGAAATGTCCATGTTGCGCCGCCGTCTGCGGTCTCGTAGAGATAGATAATGCCGCTGAACGAGGTCAAGGCCACGACGCCATTGGAAACATCCTTGAAATGGATGTCTGCCAAGGATGCGTCTTGCAGCGTGTCGGGCACGAAGATGGTGTCCCATGTAGTGCCATTGTTGCTGGTTTTGAAAAACTTGAGCTTGTTGTAGGCCCCAGATTTGACGGGAGCGGCATAGGAAACGCTGGGCGTGAGCTGCCCGACCTCGCCGATCACAGATCCGATTTCTGTCAAGTCTGTTGTGATCCAGGTGGCACCACCGTCGCTCGTCGTCTTCATGCTCCCAAAATAGTTGAATGTACCATCAAAGAATCCCAGGGTGCCGTGCAGGGCATCGATGAAATCCATGGATACTACGTAGCGACCGAAGGCCTGTGCGGTCCAGTTATTGCCGCCGTCGGTGGTGCGATAGATTTTTTCGCCAGCTGCAAAGTATCCCGTATCGGGATTCAGAAATTGACAGCTGGCATTGCCGATCCCTGTGACGGTGCTGTCTGGGGAAATGTCTTGCCAAGACATACCGTCGTTGAGCGTCTGATAGATCATCGTCGGCGTAACCGTGTTTTGCAGATTGCGAAACACGGCGACGCCCACGCCACTCGCGCTGAAGCGAAATGCTTGGAATTCCTGGCTGCTGGCTGGCAGGGGCATCACCGTCCAGGTCATGCCGCCGTCCGTTGTTTTTTCGAGGGTTTTTGCACCCGTCTGATCGATGATGAGCATGGCATAGCCAAGGTCATCGGTGAGAAAATCGACCATTTCCATCCTTTTTGCAGGATCGATGGTCATACTGTTCCATTGGCTGTAGGCGAATGGGGAAGCGAAGAGCAATAAGGCGATGAGCAATGATTTTACCATGTGTTTCATATCGTTTTTTTCTTGAAATTCTTGCAATGCGAGGACAGCTGTCCTCAAAAGACCCTGAAACAAAGCTCATGGATCTCCCGGTATTCCCGTTATGAATTTCCCGCTATTGCTTGTGAATTTCGGTCATCTGCGCTTGGATTTCTGAGGCGGTGAGGCCGGTTTTTTTCTTGATAAAAGCGCTGAAACTTGCCGGGCTATCAAAGCCTAGGTCGTAGGCGATCTCTTTGTGCGCTTGATTTCCAGTTACCAGCATCCGCTTAGCTTCGAGCAATATGCGCTGATGAATGATCTGCAAAGGCGACAAGCCGCGCAGTTTTTGAGTCAATGCCGCAAGTTTCTTTTCAGTAATCGGCAAGCGATCCAGATAAAATCTGACCGTCTGATTTTGCTTGAAATGCAGGTCGATCAATTGGAGGAATTGGTAGAAATCGGCGTCGATTGCGGGACTTGTTTTTGTCGTAGTTGTCAGTGAAAATAGCGCATACAGCATTGCTTGCAGCAAATGTTGCTGGGTTTCCCGACGATGGGGCGCCTGCGATTGTGCATGGCAGCCGATCAGCTCCACAAATGGCATCGCCTTACGCATGGCCTCCTGATCCTCCTCAAACAATACCGCCCCTTGACCTGACCAAGCTTTTTCCTGCAGAAGACGCAGCAACTGTGGTGACGCAATTGATGCCAATTGAAATTGGGTCAGGTAACCATGTGAGCCTGGTACACGACTCAGCAGGTGGATTTGCCCAGGGTAGATGAGGTAACAAGCATGTGACTTGACCTCATATTCAACAAAGTCGATCAGGTTTTTGCCGCCGCCTTGCTCAAAAAACATCACCTCAAAATAACTGTGCCGATGGTGACGTGTGAAATCGTACTGATTTTGGTGGTCTATGCTCCGCACCTGAATCGGATCAACTGCCGGTTCTAGGCTATGGGTTGGGATTTCTGTGGGGACTTTGGGTTTCAAGGGTATTGAGATTCGATCGAGGAGGCATTGAGCATGAACGCGTTTTCTCATTGTCGGCGTCGTGCAAGGTGGAAAATTTCATTCTCAAAATGTGCCACGCAATTACGCAACCTAGGTAACCAGAGAATTTCGAGTTACTTGCCAAAATACACAAAATTCCCGCATCTTTGACCTCCAATCAGGAAAAATGAGTGCAGCAATGATCGCCCCCACGACACTTCAGTTTTTGGTCGACCTCGCCCAAAACAACAACAAGGAATGGTTTCAGGCCCACAAGCCCGCCTACGAGCAGGCGCATGCGAACATGTCTGCATTTGCGCGGGAGTTTTTGAAGCTCATGCAGGACCATGACCGCATCGTGACCGAGCGGCCGGGCAGCAATCTGTACCGCATCTACAACGACTTGCGCTTCCACAAAAACAAGCCCATCTTCAACACCCGCTTCGCCGGCGGATTCAACCGCGTAAAGCCTGCTTTGCGTGGCGGTTACTATTTCCATATTGAGCCCGGACGTTCCTATGTTTCTTGTGGTTTCTTTGGTCCAAGCGCCGACGACCTCAAGCGCATTCGTGAAGATATTGCGGTCAATCTCGAAGATTGGCAAGCCGTCTTGGCTTCGCCTAGTGTAAAGATTCTTATAAAAGTGAACCAAAGTGTTATCTTTGTCCCATGGGAAGGACACCAAGAAATATTACGCTCAGCGAATCTGAAAAATTCGATCTCGAGGTTGCGAGCAAATCGCGCAAGGCCGAGCGGCGC
>JANPHP010000532.1:0-10711 GCA_031424495.1 Bacteroidota bacterium
CGTGTGGCAAATGCTACAAGAAAACCCCAATCAAAAGATTCTGATCTCTTCCCAATCCCATTTGGCGGTCGACAATGCTTTGGAGCGCTTGTACAAAAAGAACCTCATCCGGCCATTGCGCATCGCTGCACGCACCGGCAATGCCATCGAGCCCGAGGGCAGGCTTTACTTCCAAGAAGTCATCGAGGACTGGGCAAAGGCCAGCGTCGACTCCAAAGAGGAGCGCGAAAACAAAAAGAATGCTGTCGTGGCATGGCTAGACAGGGTCGTTGAAACCATCGAAACCCAAGAACAATTTGATGCGATACAGGCCAAATGGCGCAAGCAAATCCAAGCACCCAACCCCGACATCAAAGAAATGATGAAGGACATTTATCTCCAGAATGTGAATGTTGTCGCAGCGACCTGTTTGGAGTGCGGGCAAAAGGACTTCAAGAATAGGTATGCAGGCGAAGGCTTTGATTGTGTCATCGTCGACGAAGCCAGTAAGGCGACTCCCCCCGAAATGTTGGTACCACTGGTCTTGGCCAAAAAGGTCGTGATCATCGGCGACCACAAGCAATTGCCGCCCATGATTGAGGAACGCAAAATCGAGGAAGTTTTGCGTGAGATCGGTGAGGAAGAGTTGGCAGACGACATGGAAGCTCTGAAAACATTACAGTTTGAGAAGTTGTTTCTCGACGCTAGCGATTCTGTCAAGGTCACCCTCAATACACAATACCGAATGCACGACCACATCATGCAAGTGATCAATGCATTCTATCAAGACGAGGGAGGCCTGCAATGTGGCATCAAAGAAGAAATGGACAAACCGGATTTCAGCTTGCGCGGCTCTCGCTGGCATGGCCTCAGCGCTCACCCACTCATCGGCCCAGACGATCACGTGATTTGGGTGGAGGTCAATTCACCAGAAATCGCTCACAACCCATCATTCAGCAATGACGGAGAGGTAGAGGCAGTGCGCAAAGTGCTCGCCTACCTACAAAAAGCCGACGGTTATGCTGAATACCTCAAGGCTTGTAAAAAGGAGGAAGACCAAGAGATTGGCTTAGTTTCCTTTTATGGAAAGCAAGTGCAGAAGCTTCAAGACTTGGTACAAGATTTTCAAGAGCAAGGACTCAAAATGCGCCTGCGCACAGTAGACAAGTTTCAGGGTATGGAGCGCAATATCATGATCGTATCTACAGTGCGCAGCGATACACAGATCACCGCCAAAGGCGACGGAGACGCTGGCAATGGCGCGCATCCGGCCAAACCACCCCGCAAAAATAGCGACATCGGGTTCGCAAAGGATTTCCGGCGTGTGAATGTCGCCTTTTCCCGTGCACGTCGCCTGCTCATCATCGTGGGCAATGAAAGCCATTTTGCCAAGCACAACGCGCTCTACAAAGACATCAAAGCCATCATCGGCCGATATGGCAGTCGCATCGACGTCACACAACTCTAAAAAGGATCAGCATGCTATTGGATCAAACTCATACAGAAGATGCCGCCTTCGCGGCCGCATGGAAAGCATTGGAAACCGAGCGTGCGCTCACCGAGCGGCTCGTCGCCGTGGTCTCCTTACCTTGGTACTACGCCCGGGTGAAATTCACCGGAAAAGGTACCCGCAAACAGGCATTTGAGCTCCTCGACGAAATCATCTGCGGCCTACTCCTGGTGGAGGATGGCCTCAGTGGCGACCAGATGCGCAACCTGCTTGGTCTGCAGGACGATCTAGGAGAGCGAGCCTTTGAAACCATGTTGCGGCCCTTGCAAGGCAATATGGTCTTGGGCGACAACAGCTACTATGCCCTCTCCGATCAGGGACGCATCTACGCTAAAGCCGGCTCCAAATACAAGCCTTACCGTGATCCATTTGAAGTGATTGTAGACATGAGTGACAGCCGCAATCCCAAGGTAAAGGAGGTGCATGCTACCATCGGTAAGACCAAAGTCGTCGGCCCCGAGGATGGCATCAACATAGGCAAAATGCAAGAGTCCTTGCAAAAGTACTTTGCCAGCATCGCCACGCTCCTACCCTACGTGCAGGCCCAAACCCCCAACATGCACCTGCCAGAAAAAGGGTTTTACCTTGAGCAAGCCCAACTGGAAAACACACGCTTTGAGACCTGCAACCTTTGGGTGGGTATTTTTGAAGATTTGGAAACGCATACCTGCTTTTACGAAGCGCTGCTGCAAGAGGGGCTTAAGCCCTTACCTACCATTTCCCAAGTGCTATCTGACCCTGCACGCAAAGATTTGCACGACAGGATAGCCGTGGCAGTGGCCAAGCAATGCGCCGACGAGCTCGTGCAAGACTCCCCGCCACACGCGCAAGTCCAAGATGAGTTATGGCTGTTGGAAAAAGCAAAAACCCTCGACGAGATTCCTGAGCCACAGCTACAAGCCGCTGTGGCCACCATCTTGGATGAACGCAAGACCTTTTCCACCCAAGCTTTTGAAGATGAAATCGATCAGATTTCCAAGGCTTGCAAGGGCGAGCTGTGGATCATCTCACCATGGATCAAACCAGCCGCATTTGAAAAGCGCCGCATCCAAATCGAGCGCCTGCTCAAAAATGGTTGCAAGGTGTTCATAGGCTATTCCGCCCCCCATGAACGCGGCGTGGAGATGGTCGATACTGCGTTGCTGAGCAGACTATCGGTCATGCAAAGTGCGCATCCACAACTATTTGTCGCAGAGCTGCCCCAGTTTCATGAGAAACTCATGTATGCCGACCACGGCAATGGCAAGCGCTACGAATACACAGGCAGCTTCAACGTCTTGTCGTTTGCAATCGGCAACCAAAACAAGATCGGTCGCGAAAACATGCGCCGCTTGCAATGGGGAACGGATTCTCAACACAATTATGACTACCAACATGCTGCTTTTACAGCCCACTACCAAACCAAATTGAAAAGGGCTCTAGATAACTTCCCGCATGCTATCGCCCAAGACAGATCGGCAATTGCGATCTTCCAAAAAGACCTGAATCGGCTAGGCGCGGATTTCAATTCCTTCTTTCAATACATCGGTGGCAAAAATGAGGTAGAATTTGCACACCAAGTGAATCTATTAGGAGAACGGCTGGAGACCGCAAAAAAGGATTGGATCGGCCTCAAAATCCAAGAGGATATGCAAGCCTTCAGCAAAATTGCATCGCTTGCGCCAGCATCAGCAAAGGACGCTGTCAAGAAGGCAGCCGATCGCATCGCAGAAATTGGGCTCACTCCTGCCCTCCTTGCAAATGAACTGAATGCATTGAAGTCGCTTTGCGAAACCAAGGCTTTCCGCTTTGATTTGGAGGCATTGCGCAAAAAGATCGACTCCCATGAAATTCAATGGATTGCAAGTGACGAAGTGCGTTATGAAAAAGAGCTTGGGCGCATGAGGCAGGCCTATCCCCTAGCCATCCTCGCTGAGCTAGCCGCCTTACAGGCCGGGATTGAAACGCAAATCCTGGAAAAATCACAGCGCATGGCCCTCAAGATCGTCGACAAAATCGACCTGCCAGATCCCTCAGTCAATCCCAAAAGTCCCAATGCCCAGAACTCGCATTCCCAAAAATCCAACTCCAAGAACTCCAAAAAGAAAAATAAAAAACGCTGAATACAATGTCCTGTTTTGAACAATCTACTTTTTTGCAAAATGTCGGCATTATCGATCAGCAACTCCTGATCCAAGCCTGCACTACTCTCCAGTGGAGGGCGGAGACTCTAGGGAATGAACTACGTGTGTTTCCTCCCGAGAACTTGCTGACTTATTTCCAAGGCGAACCCGCATTGCGCGTGCGAGGCAATACCATCATCTGGAACAGCTATTTCCAAAAAGATGGCGTCCAAAAGGCAGATGCATTGCGGCAAGCCTATCTGCAAGCCTACCGTGTAATGCGTGTGCAATATGCGCTCGAAGCCATCGTCACCGCATTTCACAAGATCGGCTTCTCTCGCCTCGACGACTTCCAATTCCAACCCAATGACCAGGAGAAACACCGCTTTTTCATGAAAGGTCGCTCCAAGTTACAAGGCGAATCCGAACCCACAGCCACCATACAATTCACGATTCTGGCAGACGGTACCGTGCGCACGTCGAGTGATTACATACCCGAGGATGTCCATGTATTGGCCGATCAAGCCATGGCTGTGCTCGAGGGTGCCTTTGGCAATCCCAGAAGCATCCAACCCAAAGACATTCCTGCCAAATACCGCAACAAGGCATTTTGCCACCGTCAAGACGTCATTGAACTTAGACAAGGAAAAAAATGAATCCCAACGCTACTTTTTTCAAAAACTTAGAAGACTTGTTTCAAGCCCGGTATCCAATCATCTACTTGGAAACCAGCGAATTTGAACGGGTCTATCGGCATCTCAAGGAGTTGGCTAGCAAGGGTAACTACGATCTGCTCAACTGGAACTTTGTCGATGGCCTGCGCAAGCAGGACTTGAAATCGACCAAGTTCTCACAAGTCGGAGACAACATCCGCGAACCAGAGGCCGTGATGCAAGAAATCTCCAAAAGCCAAGATCGACCCCAAAACGAAATCTATGTGCTCGAGGGGGCTCACGATTTCATTCAAGAGCGCGAAGTCAAGATTTGGCTGCGCAAGTTTGGCGAGGACCTCAAGTTTGCCAAGGCAAAAAAGCATATTGTGCTGCTCTCGCCTGTTCGCACGCTTCCCAAGGAATTGGAAAAATTCCTCACTGTGCTCGACCTACCCTTGCCCTCGCGCACAGAGCTCGGTACCGCCCTGAATCAAGTTGTCACTGACGCCAAAACCGAATTGGCGCCCGAGCTGAGGGACCAATTGATCTCGGCAGCCATGGGCATGACCGAGTCAGAAGCTGACCTTGCCTACTGCCTCGCTTGGGCCAAGTGCAAGCTCGCCGACGGCTCCACCGACGTCGTCATGAAGGAAAAGGAGCAGATCGTGAAAAAGAGCGGCATCCTTGAATTCTATCCCCAATCCGAACGGCTAGAGGACGTCGGCGGCTTGGATCACCTCAAGCAATGGCTAGACAAACGGGGCATGGCCTTCAGCGCCAATGCACGGCAGTTCAGGCTCTCAGAGCCCAAAGGCATCCTCTTGCTGGGCGTACCGGGTTGCGGCAAAAGCCTCACTGCAAAGGCCATTGCCTCCATGTGGAAAATGCCACTCGTGCGCCTCGACATTGGCAAGGTCTTCGAGGGTTTGGTGGGTAGCAGTGAAAGCAACATCCGATTGGCCATCAAGACCGCCGAGGCCGTCGCACCCTGCATATTGTGGATTGACGAAATCGAAAAAGGGCTTGCCGGCACCGGCTCAAGTGGCAGCACCGATAGCGGCGTTACTGCAAGGGTATTTTCCTCACTGCTTACTTGGATGCAGGAAAAAAGCAGCCCTGTCTTCATCGTCGCCACTGCCAACGGCATCGAAAACCTGCCCCCAGAACTCTTGCGCAAAGGGCGATTCGACGGCATCTTTTTTGTCGACTTGCCCACCGAAGAGGAACGCAAAGCCATCTTTGCCATCCACCTGCGCAACAAAGGTCAAGATCCCAAGCAGTTTTCCCTAGACCTGCTCAGCAGCAAGGCCATCGGCTTCAACGGTGCCGAGATCGCCGAGGTCGTGAACGACGCTCTGTTCACCGCCTTTTCAGAAGACCCGGTGAAGCCCAAATTGCAGCTCAAGCATCTCATCGACGCCATCGTGAGCACCGTGATCCTAGCCACCACCATGCGTGAGCGCATCGAATTCCTCCGCAATTGGGCTAGGCACCGCGCCCTTCCTGCCGGCAAAGAAAACACAGAAGAACTTCCCACTCAAGTGCTAGTCTTAGCCCCCCAAGAAAAGAAACGCAACCGCGATTTGGAGGGATAGGGGGGCTGATATTCGCATGCCTTTTAATCTTCCAATCGATACTCGTTTTTCAAAAATATATCATGAAATCTAAAACAGAACAGTCGGAATATCTAGAAATGTGCCTGAGGTCCTATTATATGGCACATCGCAAAGAACATCAGACCTTTTACAGGGAGAAGCGCGATCAAGTAATAGCGACCTTACAAGACAATTTCCAAGGTATGCTTGCCGACAAAATCATCATGTCGGGATCATTGAAGAAGTCCACTGAACTCAACACCAATTTCGATGTGGACTTGATTGTTCCATTCCGCCACGACGCTTTTACACTTGATAACATGGCTGCCCAAGTCTACGAAGTCCTGGAAGATTCATTTGCACACAAATTGAGGTGGGTGGTACGTGATCAGCGTGTCTCCGTGGGGATGATTTATAAGAAATTTGGGGGGCCATCTGTGAAAATAGATGTCGTGCCTGGTAGAGAGATTGGATTGAACGCCTACCGATGGAATCGATATCTGAAACTTTACAGTTCTGATGGGCAGACCCACTTTCAGACCAATATTCACTTACAAGTGGAGGCTTTACAGAATGCTCCCAAGGGTACTCGGCGAATTATTCGATTGCTCAAAATCTGGAAAAATCATGGCAACGGATTAAAAATCAAGTCGTTTTTCCTAGAACTTCTCGCAATTGAAGCAATGAAATATCAGCCAGCCTATCAACCAGAATTGGTGGATCAGCTGTTGCATACCCTCGCATTTATTCGGGACAATATCCAATCGATACGTCTGATCGATCCAGGCAACTCCAACAACATCGTTTCAGAAATGCTTACTGCGATGGACAAACGGAAGATTTCAAAGACTTTCGAGTCGATGATTGCGTCGATTCAATCTCGCCCCAACGCTCTGCTGCAATTTTTCCCACCTAATTCAGAATTCTACGAAGGCTAAACCCGATGACAAAATGAATACGATTACCTTCAATTCCGATATCATCACCTTCATCCTTGCTAGGTCATTGATTCTGGGAGGGTTTGAATTGAGACTTCAGCAACCAAAGGCACCTTGCCGTTTTTTGATTCCCCCAAAATACCAGCCACCCACCGCGCTACCAACGCTCAACCCTTATGAATTTTCTCCCTATGCTGGCATCGATCTGCAGGAGGTAGATTCCTTTTGATCTTTCAGACAAGTCGATTTCAAAAAATTCGATTGCTGACAAGCTATGCTCCTCCAACAGTTTACCTGCACAGTCAAACAACCTCAAATCTGCCGACTCGGGAGCTGATCTAAATCTCACAGCAAATACACCTTTGGTCGGGTTTGGGAACACTTCCACAAATTCGACAATACTCTCTGTCATTGCGGTCAAAGATATATTCACACAGCTAGATGTGTCCTTGCAGGCAATAACACGGATTTCAACTGCATAATTGCCGGAAGTGGTGGCCGTAAATGATTGGGCATTCGCGGATGGAATTGCCTGCCAATTCTGATCACAATCCAACCACTGATAGGCCGCCCCAGCCAATTGTGCACTGATTGTCGCCATATTCGTTTGCACAGTGGTGTTGATTGGAGGTAAAACAGAAAGATTGGTGTTTACGATCGAATCGCAACCGAGGAGGGAAACCAATGTATCGGAATACAATCCAGGAGCAGTATAGCTATGGTTGCCTACCTGAAACGAGGCACCATCGCAGATTGTAAATACTTGGTTGACAGGCTGCAATGGGGGCAATCCCCTGATATAAAAAGTGCAGGTCGACGAATACCCCGCTAGATCAGTGGCTCTCCAAGTCACGTAGTTATAACCAACAGGGAAATAATCGCCGACATTGAGGCCACTCACAAGCGACAAGGTCACGCCAGGGCAATTATCGATCGCCGTGGGCAGGGAATAATTGTAATTTCCGGCGCAGATCGTGAGATTTGGAGGGCAAGTGATTGTGGGGAATTGCCCGTCTACAACGTTTACCGAGAAGGAGCAAGTAGCAGAATTTCCACTGGCATCGGTCGCTTGATAGAGATTGTTCGTTATCCCGATTGGGAATGTGCCTCCGCTAGGAAGACCCGAGGTAAGCACTAGCGAACTGATTCCACAATTATCTGTGGCGGATGGAAGCGCGTAATTGCTCACGGCAGAGCACTGTTGGTTGGGGGTATATGCTGTTAGATTACCGGGGCACACCATCGTTGGAGCAGTTACATCTCTCACGAGCACCGTAGCATAACAACTGTCGATACCGTTGCCATCTGTAATTGTGAACAGGACCGGTTGAAGGCCCACCTGTGCGCAAGAAAAAACGCTTGGGTCCACAGCCTTGGTACTATAATGATTGCAACTAGAGTAACTGCTACTGTCGATGATACTTACGGGCACCAATGCTTGCCCTCCGCTTAGAGTTACAGTGGCGTTACGACAAGTTGCCACGGGCGGGGCATCACAATGAAGGCCGATCCGCATAATCATCGCATCTGAGTATAATCCTAGATGGGTGGATTGGAATCCATTGATGGCAAGATTTTGACTCCAAGCTTCACCGCATACCGCGATCCAATCGCTTTTATATGTCGCAACTTTACTAAGATTATCGTAGGCCCCCCCACCCCAGAATGAACCCCATACCCTGCTGCCATTGCTATCGAATTTTGCGACAAATCCGTCGTCATATCCTCCAGGAAACATCTGAAATCCATGGTCTGCCATACCATCCAGTGCCCTAATCCTGCCTACAAAATAGACACCATCTTGTTCGTCGACGGCAAGGCCGATCCCGTTACTGTAGAACGATCCAAAAGAAGGTATAGTCCCATTGTAGTAGGTTCCCCAGATGCGATTTCCCATGGAATCAAATTTGATGAGAAAGGCAGACCCGAGATTTGGCTGGACTGGTGTGGTCATCTGGTATCCATTGTAGGTGATCCCAGAGGTGCTTCTCGTCCACCCAGTAATGTAGAAATTTGCATGAGAATCAATTGCCAAATCCAAGGATTGATCCTGACCTGGGCCGCCATAATAGGTCGCAAAAATTCGATTTCCAGTTGGAGAGAATTTTACCACAAACGCATCCGAAACGCCTGCAAAGCTGCTTTGAAAACCTTGGTAGGCAATTCCACTTTGGCTAGTCGTTGTGCCACCTAGAAAGAGATTCCCAGCATCATCGATTGCAAGCGAATTGCTCGCCTCACCCCCTGTTCCTCCATAGTTTGTGCCCCAAGTCAATGCACCATTGATGGTGAATTTTGCAACGAAGACATCCCTTACTCCTCCAGCAAAGGCCTGTTGGAATCCACCACCCACTGGTAGAAGGGGAATCACTCCTTCCGTGCCACCAGCCATGTAAATCTCGTTTGAATCGCTCAGGGCAAGAGCAACAGCGCCATCGAGTTGCGCTCCTCCAAAATATGTACCCCAGATCAAGGAACCATTGAGACCAAAACGCAACAGCATCGCATCTGCTACTCCACTGCGAGTTGTTTGCAGTGATCCGGGGGTTGCAATGCCAGTAGCACTTTCTGTCGACCCACAGGCAAGAAGGCCGCCAAGATGATCAAAGGCGACTGAATAAATCGTTTCATTCCCGGTTCCACCCACGTAGGTGCCCCAGAGTGGAGTTCCATTGGAATCTATGACCAAGACAAATCCATCATCCAAACCCCCAAGGGTACTCGGGAAGTTCCCATAGGAAATCAAATTGGGGCTATCGGTGACGCCTCCGGTGGCGATGAGTCCAGAATCACTCACAGAAATATCGAGGGGCGTTTCAGTATACAGCCCTCCATAATAGCTCGCCCATTCGATGCCGGGGTCGATTGTGAGTAGCTGAGTCGTATCGTAGGCCTCCAATCTATAGTGAACAACTGCCTCACTGATTGTGTAGGAGACACCCACGGAAGCCCCCAATTGTGCAGCATTTGGAGCTTCATCGGTAAGCGTGCCCAAAGGTGTCTTCATGACCAAGCTTCCTTGCTCATCCAGCTCAATTGCATCTGCGCCTTTGATCTCAATAGCAATCTGGTCTGGGTCTGCCCCTGGACTCACCTCAAAATCATACTTCAATCGGCCTTCCTTCCAGTACAACAACCAATCAATCCCAGGATAAAGGTTCCGAATCCGAATCGCCGCATAGGACCGGACATCCTCGATTCCCCGAGGTTGCGATGGAATGTTGTAGTAGTTCTCCCGATAGTCCAGCGGATGAATTCCTTCTATCTCCATGTTTGGATTTAGATTGAGAGGCAAAAAATCCAACTGATGAACCTTGTACATTGACTCTTCTGAGGGCTCATCTATCAGTCCGTGCAGATCGTCTCCTAGCAGACCTGGATTGGGTCGCCTACCAGACAATTGTACTTTGAATTGATAATGCAACCCAGCAGAATCGATAAATACCGTGTATCCCTTGGCCTTGGCTACAAAGAGGACTTCAGGATGTTGTTGGCCAGCTTGATCGACGACTTGCCCCTTATTCTCCATGAAACAAAGACTCGGCGTGGGTCTTATCGGGTTTGGACCGCTAGCAAAAATGACAACTGGCAAACCAAAAGCCAGCAGCATAAATAGTATCATTCCCGATAAAGCTTCACGACAGGTTCGTTTCATGGCAGCAGAGATTTGGAAAAGTGAGTTCGATTATATTTCTTCAAAAATAAGAGAAATTGCTTCGATATCAAATTTGAAACCCAACCAAACCAATGCACCCAAATAGCCCAGCCCGCATACCATTCGCCATTACCACCCTCCTAGTGTAAAGATTCTTATAAAAGTGAACCAAAGTGTTATCTTTGTCCCATGGGAAGGACACCAAGAAATATTACGCTCAGCGAATCTGAAAAATTCGATCTCGAGGTTGCGAGCAAATCGCGCAAGGCCGAGCGGCGC
>JANPHP010000533.1:0-2342 GCA_031424495.1 Bacteroidota bacterium
GGCCGAGGCCCTGCGCCTGCCTTGGCTGAATGATGCACACCCGATGGCGGCACGCCTCGGTTGGAGCCTCACGAGCGGCCGCGTCGCGCGCCTGCCCGAGGGCCTGGACCTGCCCGCACTACTCGATCGCCTGGAGGCGCAAATGCCGTCAGCCGCGCCCGAAGTGCAATGGACGATGAATTCGACGCTGGCACAGATAGGAATATGCCATGCGCAATATCGGGAGCGCGCCATCGCCATCGGTGAAAGCCTTGGTATTTACCGCAATTTTCCCGTATCCAAGGGCTGCACCTCGCCTTTTGCTCCGATTTGGATTGGAGAAATGGTGAGGCGGCAGGGATGATTATTTGAAAATGATGACAATTAAATGCAAGGGAAATGAGAAAGGTAATCGCAGGCATCAATATAACACTCGACGGTTTTTGCGACCACACAGCCGGGATCGCCGATGCGGAATTGCATGATCATTATACAGAGTTGTTGAATGCGTCTGGAATCACGCTCTACGGCCGCATCACCTATCAATTGATGGAAGATTTCTGGCCTATGATCGCAAAAAATCCCACGGGCGAACGCAATATGGATGAATTTGCCATCGCCATGGACCGCATTCCCAAGATCGTATTCTCCTCGACCTTGACGCATTTGGATTGGGAAACAGCCACTTTGGCGACCAAAAGTCCGGCAGAAGTGGTGCAAGAGCTCCGCCAACAGGAGGGCAAAGACATCCTGATCGGGAGCCCCAGCCTCATCTCTGCGCTGACACAGCTGCAATTGATCGACGAATACCAGCTTTGCATACATCCCGTGATCATCGGCAGCGGCTTGCCCTTGTTTCGGGACGTGCAAGACCGCATCGTGCTACGACTGCTGCGCACCAAGACTTTTACCTCGGGTGTTGTGTTGCATTATTATGAGCGTGTAGCAGCCTTTCCTTCCTGATTTTCGACCCAAAACCACAAACAAACTTTGTTAGGCCTCCCCCCGCAAAAAAATAGTTGAAAATAAATTTGCGCAACCCAAAAGTTGCGCATATACTTGCAACCAGAAAGTTGCGTATTCAAATTTTGAAAATGAAACAGGACATATTCTCGGCGATCGCTGACCCCACACGCAGGGCCATTTTGACATTGATTGCCATTCAGGCATTGACACCCAATGCCATGGCGGAAAAATTTGACATGAGCCGACAGGCAGTGTCCAAGCATATCAAGGTATTGCATGAATGCGATTTGATCCAGCCAGAGCAGTCTGGCAGGGAAATCTATTATCATTTCAACCCAAAAAAAATGCAAGAGATTGACAATTGGATAGCCCAATTCAGGAAAAGTTGGGAAACTCAATTCAATCAATTGGACAATGTATTATCACAACTCAAAAAACAGAAAAAATGAAAAATGACTTGTTATTCGATTTTACGCTGGACAAAGCAACCAAAACCGTGGTGATCACGAGAGAGTTTGATGCTGAGCTAGATTTGGTTTGGGATGCATTTACCACCGCGGAACTCCTAGACCAATGGACGGCGCCTTTACCATGGACATCCAAGACAAAATATATGCATTTTGTGGTGGGCGGAAAGCGGTTTTATGCGATGGTAAGTCCTGAAGGACTAGAGCGTTGGTCGATACAAGAATATACTTCCATTACGCCCAAAACCCACTATCAATTGTACAATGCATTTGCCGACGAAGATGAAAACCCACAATTGCCTGGCTCTGAGTGGGATTACAAATTCAGCGAGCAAGACGGCATTACGAAAGTGTACATTACCATTTTCAATGAATCGTTTGAGCGTATGGAAAAAATGATTGAAATGGGCTTCAAAGAAGGTTTCACCATGTCAATGAGCAACTTGGAAAGCCTGTTGGCAAGGCTTTCTAAGCGACAATGAGCGAGAAATACACGATCCCTTTGTAAAAAATAGTGCTATTTTTTCAATGACAATGGATGCAACCGTGCGGAATTTATTCGTCAGCCGTAGACTCAGCGTTCGCGCGCCCTCTACGGCTTACGCACGTTCCAGCTCCAAATTGCAGCAATGGTCAAACACCCAGAATATCACCCCTCATTTTAAGTGAATATGAGCGTACAAGAAGCAATCCAAGCCTATATCGCTAGCCAAACCGAGGCCAAACGCAGGGACTTGCTAGCATTGCACGAGCGCATTTTGCAAGTCTCGCTGGCATGCAAATTGTGGTTCCTAGTGTAAAGATTCTTATAAAAGTGAACCAAAGTGTTATCTTTGTCCCATGGGAAGGACACCAAGAAATATTACGCTCAGCGAATCTGAAAAATTCGATCTCGAGGTTGCGAGCAAATCGCGCAAGGCCGAGCGGCGC
>JANPHP010000534.1:0-3667 GCA_031424495.1 Bacteroidota bacterium
CCGCACTGCTCACGAAATTGAGCGAGTCATTGGATACTTGGGCCACCATCAGCTTTGACGCAAATGCAGCCGAAAAGGCACGTGTAGACGCGGTTCGCTCAGGTATCGCTTTTGAAAAAATGAAGGCGCGTTTCAAGGCCCAGCAATCAGCAAACACACCAAAACCAAGCACAAACCCACCCGCGGGCGGCTCGCCCGTGAGCAAGGAGGAATTTGCAGCGGGAGGCGTCATGGCCGGTGAGGACAAATACCAGAAAGGCCATGCCTATATCCCATTCAAGGGAGAAGTCACTGGCAAAAATTACAAGCCAGGAGATGTATTGGACCCCCAAGATGCGCTAGCCACTTACAAGTCTGAAGATGGCCCCACTTGGTGCAATCAGTTTGCAATGGACTTTGCAAAAAAAGTATGCAAAAACAATCCATTTGAGGGGCTCGTGCAAGGCAATACCCTTGCCTCCCAACTGGGTGAATACATGCAAAAAACCACCACCAAGTTCCAGGAACTCACTTCAATCGAATCAGCGTGGACCTATAGCAACCAAGGCAAATTAGTTTTCTTCTCGACACCAGACCACATTTCGATCGCGCATCCCACCGAGGCTGCTGCAATGCTCGTGCGGCAGGTAGAAGGCAAGGACTACAAGTTTGGAAAAGTTGTGCAAGCAGGCGGCACCAACGGGATCATCAATTTGAACGAGGCTTGGGGTTCCAAGAAATTCCCCAAAATCAAAACCTATCTCTATCTTGGCGAATGAAATTGAATCAATTCATCTGGATGATGTCCTTGATGCTAACATTGCTGGAGACTGGTTGCAATCAGTCCACGACCACGGTTGCCGTGGAACCGCCCAAGGATCAGGCTCCCGTGATGCCGACAGCTGATGCGCAACAGTTTCAAGATTTCCTCAACTATTTTGAGGATCAACCCTTGCCAACCGAGGTGTTTCACAATTCTTTTTTGAATCCCAAACCGATTCCCAAGGAGTTGTGCATGAAATACCTCGGCTTTCAGGGGGCGTCTGCGGTACAGGCATTTGGGAAGATCCCCCTCTCCCCCAATTTTCATGTCCTCGTTACCGCGAACCGACCGTTTGACAAGGTCATTTATTTCCAGCTATATGTATTTGACAAGGAGGGCAAGCGCATATCCAGTTTGGAAATCGCAGGTCTCGACGAGACTTGGCTAGGCAATTGTGTATTCGAAGACAATGGCCTTATCAGACTGGAAGCGCGAACGCCAGACATGGACGTAGACGAATCAGAGCCACTTTCCCTGAAACGCTACCGCACCAATGAAAAAGGTGAAGTGATCGAGATGAATTGAAGGGCGCTGCATATTGCGGCGGTCTATGGCACCCGGCGAAAAGGATGTCCTCAGCCTCAGAGCCCCTGAAATTGAGCATTGCATACGCCTCAAAACCGATGCGCAAGCGCTGCAGCCCTTGCCTCCTCGCCCAGATAAACCTGCTCTTCCTTTTGCCATTCATGGTTAGCGGCTTGTTGGAATTTGGTAAGCGTGAAGCGAATCACATGCTCCATCGAGACCACGTGGCCATATTTGAACTCGGTTTTGTAAGTCGTGAATGCCTGCGGCGAGGCGATCTCGGCGCTGAGGGTGAGCAATTCGCAATCATTGCCGGCGATGGTTTGTCGGTGCAGGAGATGGCCGTCAATAGCATAAGTTGCGTGGTAGAGTTCGCCGCATCCCAGGAAATAAATGCCGTAGAGCAGCACATGGCTCCCATCGGGCAAATCCATCCGCCCAAAAGCATAATAACTTTTGAGGGTATTGTAATCCATCTCAGCATCACCTGTAGCCTCCACGCAGACCCAGTCGCTGCCGGGCACATCGCAAATGTAGCGCTTCGTCATTGATGCAGGAATCATCGCGCCCGCCCGCCGCGCACTAAAATCTGCATCCTTGAGCACAAGCGGCGCCTGAACCTTGGGGAACTTCGCCAAAAACTGCGCGAAGCTCGGCCCGTCTGGATGAGCGCATTTCCCGACAACGAAACCGGCAATCGTGAAAATGCTCATCATCGCTAGGGTTTTGAGGAAGCGATTGAGCTTGGTTGCCACGGGATATTGCGCAAGATGCGCGCTGCTGATGAAGGGGACGCCTGCGGTATGGGTATTTGGGGACTTCATTTAGGCAAATATAGGGGTGATTCGCGAATTGTGGCGGGATGAAAGCTGCCCGTGAACTTGCGGAAAATTGCACAGGTTGAGCGTAATGGTCGGCGTACAGGTTTTGGCGGATGGGGATGCCGTATCGCTAGAAGAACGGTGTTTTGGGTATCGCGCATTGAGTGACCGCATTTCAATCATCCCGACGATAGCCCAAAAACCTCATCCCCAACAAACCCAAAAAACAAATCCACTATCCACCCCCTGTGGATACATTCCCAATCTCACTATCCACCGCTGTACCCATCTTTCAGCCTAAGAAAATAAGCGTACATGGCCTTTCCTTTGGACAGTTTTGAGCAATACATCGACCGCACCATCTTGGCGCGTGGCCGGTCCTATTTTGAGTCAGACGCGATATTGAGCCTGGAGCAAAGGTCTGCGGGAGAATACGAGGCCGAGGTCGAAGGTACCGATTTTTATGAGGTGCACGTGAGCATACTGAAGCGCTATGTGGTAGCGGAAAGCTGTGACTGCCCTTATGACGATGGCATTTGCAAGCATGTGGTGGCGGTTTTGTATGCCATCCGCGAGGAATTGGAAGAAGACGCTCCCACGCAATCATCCGAGGTCGAAGCAAAGCCAAAAAAGGAGACGCTCACAAGCCGGTTGGAGAAGGTGTTGCAGGATATGACCTTGGAACAAATGCGCGAAGTGCTGCGTCAGCATTGCCTCGACGATGATCGCCTGTGTCGCAATTTGTTGCTTGAATACGAGCTGGATGGGAAGCCGGTCAGCAAGGCCGAAATCACCGCGCAGGTGAGCCGCATGCTCCGCAAAGCCGCGGGCCGGAACGGATACATCGACTATCACAATGCGGGTGATGCCGCAGCCATCGTTGGGGAGGTCCTGATGCAAGCAGAGAAATCGCTGGCCCTCGGTCGCCCCTTGGATGCCTTGGTCATGGCGAGCGTCGTGATGGAGGAGATGACCGATGCATTGCAGTATGCCGATGACAGCGACGGCGAATTCGGCAGCATAATAGACGACGCGCTGCAGGTCATACGTGGCATTGCTGCGCTGGATCCGCTCGACGAAAAAGCAAGAAAAGAGTCATTTGCCTACTGTTGCAAGGCATATCAGGAGCGTCGTTATGAGGGTTGGGATTGGCACTTGCCGATGCTCACCTTGGCTGGGGAGTTTGCGCGCAATGCGGCAGAACAGGCTGCCGTGATGAGCCTGACGGAACAAGAAACCCGCTCAACATATTCCTTACAGGGGCAACGTGAGGTGGCCTTTGAATTGATCGGCAAATTTCAGGGCGATGCCGCAGCTGACGAATACCTCCAAGCACACATTGAAGTCAATAGTTTCCGCAAACTATTGATCGAGCGATCGCTAGTGTAAAGATTCTTATAAAAGTGAACCAAAGTGTTATCTTTGTCCCATGGGAAGGACACCAAGAAATATTACGCTCAGCGAATCTGAAAAATTCGATCTCGAGGTTGCGAGCAAATCGCGCAAGGCCGAGCGGCGC
>JANPHP010000535.1:0-23023 GCA_031424495.1 Bacteroidota bacterium
CCATGCATGGCGTGCCTACGAGGTCAAAAAAATCCAACATCCCTAAAACCAACTACAACCCAATCAAAATCACCCGTGGATTGGGAGAATTTGAAAGCGAATCCAAGTCCAAATAAAGCCTCACTGTCAAGAAATTTGGCGCGGATTCAATCTCTATCTTCTTTGTCCTTTCTTGCGTGAATTCGTAAGAAGGAATTTCGTCCCCCATTGAGTGGCCTTGGTCATAAAAGCCATGGTTCACAAAAAGTGTATAGCGCGCCGGCCCGAAAAACCATTGCGTATCTTCGATGCGGTAGTGATCATCCTCATAAAGTAAACTATGCCGATTGTCATCAAAATGTACAAACCCAAACAGCGCGGCTATTCCCAGCGCCATGCCACCTCCGAAAGGCATCACAATACGTCCAATGCCATTCGGCCACGGAAAGATCGCCACGATACCAGCCGCTCCCATGCTCACCATGACCCAAAAGCTGGTCGCGCTATAACCGGCAAGGTAGATGTCGTACTTGGAGATCAGCAGGGTAATGATCGTCAAAAAAGCATAGGCCAAAACCACACAAATCGTCAGGACGATGTCCAGCACAGGCCGGGATTGCCAGCCTAGGCGCCGCAGGCCCAATCTCAGCAAGGCCGCTAAAACCATGGGTCCTACTACAAAAATGCCAAAAAAAGCCAGAAACGGGTTCTCTCCAAACATGTGATACTTCTTGTTGAATGCCTCTATTTCAATCCCCCACCAAATCCAGCATCTGCCCCAAGATCACCTGCCTGCGATCCCGCAACTGTGCCCGTGCGTCCTTGCCCGCCCGCTGCGCGCCGCCTACATAGTAGCGCGTGAAAGCCGGCACCAACAACACCAGCGCATCCGCAATCCCGACGACAGCGCCGACATAAATGCCACCTCCCACGATGGCCCCCACCAGCAAAATGCTGTTGAGCGCCCGCCCGGGATGCCCGAGTGCGAGCTGTCCCAAGCCCGGCAACAGATGGCTCAGCGCAATGTAAGGCCCGACATGCTTAGGTTTGATGCGTGCATGGGCCTCAAAAAGCGCATGCAGCTCGGCAACCTCAGCCGCATTGTCGGCGCAAACGGTCCAGTGGGCCTCGGCCATCACGTAGTCGGCGAGGCCGTAGGCCGCGCTGCCGAGGTAAAACTGTCGGCGGCGCTCGGCGAGACTGTCGTCGAGCAAGCCCATGACCTGCAAACGATCCTGCATTTGCCCATAGTCATGCGCCTGCAACCAAGCAATCGCCGCCTGAAACTGAAAGTGTATGCGCAAGCTGTCTTGTGGTGCCAATCGCGCCGCATAGTCATAACCCTCAGCCGACTCCACATACCGCTGCTGATGAAAGTAGACCTCGCCCAATGCAGCCGAAGTCTCCCAGCCAGCGTCGTCGGGCGCGAAGTAGCGAACCCGCAGCCACAGTGGCTCGGCCACAGCATAGTCGCTCCGCGCAAGCGCCGCGCGTGCAAGCAGCCGCGTATGCGCCAGATCCTGTGCCTGCACATGCAGCAGGTTAAAAATCCCGCACAGTAACGCCGTCCAATATTTGCTGTATTCCTGCATCCTTCTTTTCATTGTAGCGCTTCACCGCACGCTGTCCGCCATACAAATTGGCGATGTAAAAACTCGTGGAAATTCCTGCCAGACCCCAAGCCAATACATTCTTGGGCCCACGCTTGTGAAACAGCCGATAGGCCTCAAAACCCGTCACACCGACCAAAAACAAGGAACTCAGGCCATCCACCCATTGCCCTGCATAGACCTGCCCCCCGCCCGGCACGATGCTGAACGCCGTCCCCAACCAAGGCTTGCGGTAATGCAAGTCATCGACCGCATCCATAATCGGCGCGTAGGTGAGGCGGTGCTGCTTGACATGTTGGATCTCAAAGGTCTCAAACAGCTTGCGGGCTTGGCGCCAGTCCGTCTGGTAGAGTGCGAGATGTAGCCGAACCCGTGTCTGCTCGGGTTCCTTGAGGCCCAGTCCGCCGTTCAGGCGGCTTTGCAGGCGCTCATAATCACGGCTTTGGAAATGCAGCCCGATATACTTGTTGCGCAATTCTGCTGGCACAAACGCAGGATGCGCATCCCATTGTTCGTAGGCGACAATGCCCTCGACGGGCCGATTGGCAAGGGCAAAATTGCGCAAGATGCCCAGCCTCACCTCCAATTTGCCGGGCGCCGTCTTTTCGATATGCTGATATTCGTCGATCGCCAGCTCAAATCGGCGCTGCTGCTCCAGAAATCGCGCAAATGCGAGGCTCTGTGGCGTATCAAACAAGTCCAGGCTCGATTGGGCTCGACAATTCCCATAACCCAGCAGCCACACGACCAGCAAGGCCAATGAAAGCAGCGACCATGAGCGAGTGGCAAATCTCATTGCGTGACAGGGTCGATGGCGCGGTTGCGGCGGATGTCTTTGGGGTAAAAGCTGCGGTGGATCGCGTGGCAGCGGCTGTAGCGGTCCAAACCCATCGCCAAACCCAGCGGCAAGCCATGCTGCTGCACCGCCCGCAAACAAAACTCAGAGCAGCTCAAAGTGAAATTGCAATGCTTGAAATCTTGGCTGGAAATGCAGGTTTTGTAGAATGAAAAACCCGCAGCAGCCAACCGTTGCCCCAAACGCCGACTTTCCTTGGTCGATGTATGGTCAAAAGCCCGAGGTGCAGGCTTGGCAATCAAAGCAGCACGCACATACCGCAAATCCGCCGCCGTCTGACTAGGCGCCGGCGTCACCAACAGCATCAAAAATCCCATGAAAATGAAAACCCTGTGCGTCATCGAGGCTGTAAGTTCTTAAAAATTTGGAGGAAATCGAAATGCGCATATAACATTCCAAATGAGCCCGTCCCGATCCATCGAGCGGGACAGGGCTATCGATAAGACGCCTCCGGCGGCGGGAAGCAAAAGATACTGATTGTAAGCACATTCCGACAGAAGTAAACATTTGCAGCCCCTCAGATGAGCCCGACTTGAAAACCACTGCTAGTTTTCATTCCCCTTCCTCAAAAGTGTTACAGACGCAATCGTATTCGCTCCTTGCAAAAGGTCGGGCAATGCCGCATGAATCACAAAACCATTCCCCCAGCACCCAAAAAAAACGTCCCCCATCCTACCCCTCAACCCCAAAATCAGCCTCCCAAGCCAAAATCCCGCCCTCCAGATTCCACAAATCCTTGCTATCGGGATTCAAATCCAGCAACTGCCGTATAGCCAGCGCACTGCGCTTCCCGCTGCGGCAATGAACCACCACCGGCTGCCCCAAATCCACCTCGCCCACGCGAGACGCGAGCTCCGAAAGCGGTATCGACAACCCACCCAAATTACCAGCCGCATATTCATCCGGCTCGCGCACATCGATCAATTGGAAGCGCCTCCCCTCCTGCCGCCAGCGATTCAACTCCTGCACCGAGATGCTCGCCAATACAGCCACATCGGCCTGAGGCGGCACGCCGCAAAACTGATCGTAATCGATCAGCGCCGTGATCGTCGGCTGCTCACCCGAGATCGGATTGCTGGGATCCTTGCGAATCTTGAGCGTACGCGTCTCCATGCTCAGCGCATCCACCAGCAACAGCCGGCCGATGAGCGGTTCGCCGATGCCCGCACAAAGCTTGATCACTTCATTGGCCTGCAAGGAACCGATGATCCCCGGCAATACTCCCAGCACGCCCCCCTCGGCGCAACTCGGCACAGCGCCAAAAGGTGGAGGCGTGGGATATAAATCACGGTAATTGGGACCACGGCTGCCGTCGGCCAGCCAGGCATTGAACACCGAGACCTGCCCATCAAACCTGAAAATGGATGCATAGACATTGACCTTGCCGAGCAAGACGCAGGCATCGTTCACAAGGTAGCGTGTTTGAAAATTGTCGGTGCCGTCGGCGACGACATCGTAGTCGGCAATGATCTGCAAAGCATTTTGCGAAGTAAGCGCCTCCTCGTAGACGACCACCTCAATCAAGGGATTGAGGTCCAGCAAACGGGCGCGTGCCGCTTGCGCCTTCGATCGCCCAATGTCGCTCACCCCAAACAGCACCTGTCGTTGCAGATTGGAGTCCTCCACCCGGTCAAAATCCACAATGCCGATCTTGCCGATCCCCGCCGCCGCCAGATAGAGCAGCATAGGGCTGCCCAATCCGCCAGCACCGACGACAAGCACCTTGCAAGCCTTCAGCCGCTGCTGCCCCTCCAAACCAAATTCGGGCAAAATAATATGGCGCGCATAACGGGCCTCCTCAGCAGCAGACAAGGGTGGATGCATAATGCAAATTTGAACACTATATAGGTATGTGACAACAGGGGTAAAAAACCAATCAAATACAAACCCCAAAACAACCAAAAACGCAACGAACGATCCCAAAACCCATCCAATCAAGCCCAACAACCCAAATTTCCAATTCAACATTCATAAAAATCACAAGCTCAACCTAACCACCCAAAATTCAACACAAACATTGGTTCTGAAAATTCTGCAAATTCTGCTCAACATTCAACACCAACACCGATTCTGAAAATTCTGCAAATTCTGCTCCTGTTTTGGACGTACCTTCGCACCCTCAATTCTGATAAGATCCCCATGGAAAAACCGCATTGTGCGCAGTCCCCTATCGATGTCGTTCCTTCAGTGACATCCAACCAACAACTCGACCTCAGCCTGCATTGGCAGCGCGCCGACGGCGTTCCCGTCTGGGATGACCATGGCCTTGTTGTCACATTCCCGCCCAATCCGCAGAACTATGTGCGGTTCGGTAGTGTGAATTACCTGCTGGACAGCTTCCATTTTCACCACAAAAGCGAACACCTCAAACAGGGCAAGCGCTTCCCAGCCGAATTGCACATCGTTCACAAGGCGATTGTCGGTGGCAAGGAAAAAGCCGTTGTTTTTGCGATCTTCATCACCATGCCCCCCCGTGTGGCGCGTCATGCGGACAACGGCTTCTTTGAAGCGCTGCGCCACTATGATCGCGAGGGCCTCTCCCAAGCGACCGTGCCGCTCAACCCGATCGGATGGCTGCCATCGGGCACCAAAAATGCCATCCGCTACGAAGGCTCATTGACCACGGGCAACTTTGATGAGATCGTGAGCTGGGTGATCCTCGGCGACAAGCAAATCACAATGGCGCAATACAATTTCATCTTCGATGGCACGACCCCGAATGCAAGGGGGCTGCAAGCCCTGAATCGGAGGTTTGTAGTGCAATACCACTGGAGCCCAAAGGTATAAGCGCTGAACCCATCCCGCCATCCCCCAACCGGGCACTCCCGCTTCGCTGAGCGGGACAAGTACCGTGCCCGGGAATTCATTCTGCGCTACAGCCAGACAAGAATGCTGTTGAAATTCATATCGGAAGCACCAGATGAATTTCAAAAGCAACAAGATCATGCAAGCAGCACTGAAGGGATTGCCGTAGACTTCAGTCTACGGTGACAAGGATAGTGTTGGAATTCCTGTCAATGGAGATCGATGATTTCGTACGATGTACGGAGGTGCCTACTCCGCCCAACTTTAGGTGTGCTGCCCATGATGATTTTGACCATCAATGTACATGCAACCGACGCCATCCCTTGTGATGTGAATACGCACGTAGACCTCCTCTCTTCCGACGCCAACTCGCCTTCATGTCTGCCACCCCATCACCGCTCCCGAACCGCGATCACATGGAGCCCCTCATCGGAACCCACCAAGATCGTCGCGCCCTCAGCCGATCCTATCCAAGTAGAGGTGCTTTGCATGCGCGCGATCACTTCCTCGGTCGGTGCAGGTACTGATTCTTGGCTGCCGTCATCCGCGATCAATAATCGGCGACTCCAGCCCGTGTATGCATTGCCAATATCGATCTGAATTTTGCCGTCGGCAGTCAGGCCTGTAAAGTGCATGCTTTCGTCCTGTGTGATGGTCGGATGGGCAATAACCTTCTTGCCATGGGAAAAGACTGTGAATTCCAATCTGCCCGACGATTGCGTCGCCAAAACCAAGCTGTTATCATGTTCAGCAAGCACCTCCCAAAACTGTGCCCGGCAAATCCACTCGCCTGCCCCATTCAGATGCCCCCAGGAATATTCTCCACCGAGACTTTCTGTGAGCCGCAAGTAGCAGCCGCCATGCCCATCCCCAGCAAAAACTGTGACGAGCGCCCCATATAATTCCCTTGGAAACGGGCGTGTTTCCAGGCTCCCATCTGCAAGCGACACCACTCCCCATGCCCGCGTTCGTTTCGTCTCATCATAAACGACCATGCCCAAATGATCTGCATCGATTCGCCAGCATTCACTGCCTGAGACAAGCAAATCCTTAGTGGCCAGCAGGCTGCCATCCAGAAGGTTGTACCACTGAATCTTGCAAGGGGATCCGCCAAAGAACACCACTACTTGCTGACGCCATGAAAAAACGGCATTTGGCCAGGACTCAGCCGACAAGGGCCGACTCCACAATGCTTCTCCTTGCATGTTGAGATATTCCAAAGTTGTGGCGGCCCCACCACGTATCAAGATATAACCTCCCAATTGTACTTGAAAATCGACAATTCCACGCCCGAGTTCTCCCTCGCCAGCGAAAGCACGATCCCGATCCCCATAACGAACGCATTTGCCGCTCGCAGGGTCCAGCAAATGCAGGCCCGCTTGGTCATCATAGCGCTGCCATACCTCGGCAGGCACTTGCAAGCGAGGTCCTTGAGCTGCCAAACCCATAGCAAAAGCATCCTCGGTGTGAAGCGGCAATTGCCCGGGTGCATCCCCCCACGGCACAAACAATAGTTGGGAAAGTGTCAATTGCTTCATTTGAGCAGGTTTCACATCGGATTGATTGCCGGCCAAGGTCGACATTTGGAAGTACAAAAACGATATAGCAAATGCGATCAACTCCATTTTGGACTGAAAAATCTTACTGGACCACTAGTTGCGAGCAACAGCTGTTTGTGCTGCCGAATCCCTCTTTATTCAAATCCCCAACTCCTTGCGCATCAGCGCAATAGCGGCATCTCTATCCTTGAATTCAGGAAAATAGGCCAACTCATAATTGTGGATTTTGGAGATGTAGTAGGCGGCGAAGTCTTTGATGCGGTAGTGCAGCATTTGCCCAGTAGTTGCTTCTTTGCTGCCTTCGTAGAATGGCCCAGATCGGGCATCATTCAAGAGGTGCAAGAGGGCAGGCACTGCTTCCTTGCCCATCATCTGAAACCGGATGCCCACTTCGCCGGCGTCGTCATAGTCGTAGAGCAAGCCCCAGGGATTTGCGGTACCAATGACGTCATCTGCGAGGGCATCGCAATATAGTTTTGCCAAGGCAGGTATTTTCATCTGATTCATGAAGATGAAATTTTTGGCAAACATCACCTCGGCGGCAATCAATCTTGCACGCGTGGGTTGTGAGCTGTCAGCAATTAATTGCAGTAGGACTGCTTCGGCATTGCCATTGTCCCAAGTGTGGTCGACCAATTCATCGTGTGTTGGATAACCAAAGAAGCCATTAAATTCTGGGCTGAGTAGCTTTTTTGCGAGGGGAATGGTGTCCATGGAGGCAGGTGGGGATGGTGGATTGGGGGTAATGCGATTCTTGCACCGCGTTGAGAGCACGGCTGCGCACAACAGAAGGCAGCCTAGAATTAGGTTCAATATTTTAGGATTACCCAAACGAATCACTGTCCTCAATTCATGTTTTCCCTTGCAATTTCAATTTCTTGCTTGAGCATTTCTAAATCTGGATATCGGGCCTCAAGTTTTGCAAGCAAGTCCATCGCGCGATCGCCACCGATCATCCCTGCTGCACTTGCAATGGAGACTGCGATTTCCTCGTCGAACTTCTTTTCAGCCGCACGCTCGAGCAAAGGCATGGCCAGCATTGATCCCCAATTGCCTATCGCATCGAGCAAGATTGTTGTCAATGTAGGATTCATAAGCTGATCTCCCAAAATTTGAAGGACGTCATCGGGATAGGCTTCTGCCAGCACAACCAAACCTTCGGCCACTTGAACAAAGACTTCCTCGGCATCCAGTTGATCGCGCTCAAGCTCCTCGGGCTTCATCATTAGGATAGCATTCAATAACTGCAAATCTTTCTCCATCAAGCCATTCACCCAAGCATCACAAGCTGCGAGTCGTTGTTCAAACGAAACCATCGGCCCGAGCGGGCCAGTGATTTGCGTCAAGTTTTCGAGCATCTCTTCCATACAACGCGAGGCTGTCTTCTATTCTTCGACGATGAGTTCATAAATGTACGTTGTTGCTTCGGAACCGACAAAATATCCGACACCGCCAGCGATGAGCGTACCAACTCCGTGTACAATCCAAGCACCTGGCCCAGCAACGTCTGCTGGCGTCCACCAAGCAGCAAATATTGCACCCATCCCCATCGCGCCCGCCCAACCACCAGCCGATGAAACGGTTGCCTTAAGTTTGTCTTGGGCATTGTAGATTTTGTAAAGGTCCGTTGCGATCCCGCACCCCAAAAACAAGGTACCAACCAGCCCAAATGGATACCAATAAAATGGGAACCCCAACCACCAAATCCCCAAAAATCCCCATCCCCAAAAAATCCGCACCACTCAGAATTCAACACAATAAAGCATTCAACGAATTCTGTAAATTCTGCTCCAGCATTCAAAACCCCAACAAACCCGACCAATTCTGCAAATTCTGCAAATTCTGTAAATTCTGCTTATTTTTGAACCCAATGACTTCACCCAAAAAGGTCCTTGTGACGGGCGGCGCCGGCTACATCGGCAGCCATACCGTAGTCGAATTGCATGCTGCGGGTTATTTGCCCATCATCGTCGACAATTTCTCCAATTCCCGCAGGGGCGTTTTGGACCGGCTCGCGCAGATCTGCGGCGAGGAAATCCCGCTCATCGAGGCCGACTGCCGCGACCTCGCTGCCATGGCAGAGGTCTTTGACCGCGTGGGCAATATCCATGCGGTGATTCACTTTGCTGCCTTCAAGGCCGTGGGCGAATCGGTCCAAAAGCCTGCCGAATACTATGTGAACAACATCGGATCCCTGGCCAATATCCTCATGCTGATGCAGATAAACCACGTGCAGCACCTGGTTTTCTCCTCGTCTTGCACGGTTTATGGGCAGCCCGACGTGTTGCCCGTCACGGAAGATTCTCCGACCAAGCCCGCTTCCTCGCCCTACGGCTACACCAAGCAAGTAGGCGAACAACTGATCCAAGACACCGTGCGCGCGCAGCGTGGCCTCAAGGCCATGACCTTGCGGTATTTCAATCCCATCGGCGCACATCCGTCGGGGCTCATCGGCGAGCTGCCGCTCGGCGTGCCCAACAACCTCGTGCCCTACATTACGCAGACCGCCATCGGCTTGCGGGAACGCTTGCAGATTTATGGGCGCGACTATGCCACGCCCGACGGCACTGCGGTCAGGGATTATATCCACGTCGTGGACCTGGCGCAAGCGCATTTACAGGCTTTGCGCATGATCGAATCCGCCCCTGAAGCGACCTGTAACTACATCGCAAACGTGGGAACGGGCAAAGGCAGTTCGGTTTTGGAAGCCGTGCAGGCATTTGAGAAAGTCTCGGGTCGCAGCCTGCCCTATGCCTTTGTGGATCGCCGCCCGGGCGATATTGAGGCCGTTTGGGCTGCTACTGCCGATACTTCCCGACTCGCGGGCTGGCAGGCGACGCATTCGCTCGAAGACGCCATGCGCGACGCCTGGCACTGGCAGGAAATGTTGGCGAGCAATCCAATCTAACCGATGGAAAAGAGCAAAAAGGTAATGCTATTTGTGTGGATCGGCTTGATTGCCGCCGCGCTTCTGCTGCTAGTCATTCATCCGGAGTGGTTCACAACCGACAGTATTTCTGCATTCGTCAAGCAATATGAGGAATGGATGCTGGTTGTGTACTTTTTGATCTGTGTCGGCAGAGGAATGTTTTTGATCCCGAGCACCCCCTTTGTGTTGGCGGGCGGCATTCTTTTTCCTGAAAATCCATGGATGGTGATGGCGATCTCCATGCTGGGCGTATTGGCTGGCTCCGCTTCCATCTATTACTTCACCGAGTTCCTAGGCTTGGACAAGGTTTTGGAGAAGAAATTCGCGCACAAGATGGAGAAAACAAGGGCCGGCATGGACAAATATGGATTTTGGATCGTAGTCCTCTGGTCATTTTTCCCGCTCGTGCCCACTGACCTGATCGCCTACGTCGCCGGCATCACACGCATGAAGGCTTGGAAGTTTTTCTTGGGTGTGTTTTTGGGTGAATTGCCGATCGTGGCGGTGTATGTATTTACAGGTCAGGCACTGGGGGATAAGATTTTTTGAATGTAGCGGGATTGCTAGCACCACCGTTTGCTTCCGCCCTTGCAGGCCTGAATTTCCATGTGCATCTCCTAGCGTAGGGCAAAGCCCATCGTAAAAGCCACACACGATCAGATGGTCCGCAGGTAGGCGGGCGAAAGCACGATGGCGGCCCATATTCATCCAGCTAAATTGGCCATCCCAACAGCCCTGCAAGGGCACAAGCCACCAGCGATGGGCAAAGCCCATCGTTTGCAGTACGCACACCACCAATAGCCCTGCAAGGGCGCAAGCAATATCCCACCCTCTTGACCATACCTCCCATAATCAGCTTGACTAGCCCCATGCCAACCATACTCTCTGCGAACTCTGCGGTTTCCAACTAGCCACCATGCCTTTCAGCCAGCATAGCATCAAAGTCCATATCACCCCGCATCCCCCCAAAAAAATCAATCCGAATATGGCCGCACCTGCTTGATGTACAAACTCTGATCTGGCCCATCAAACTTGAACTCGATGTCCAAGGCAAAATGGTTGTAGCGCTTGTCTTCGCTCACATCGCCATAACCACCCGCTACGATATAACCAGGGCCTTTCAAGGAGTAGTAGTACTTCTTGATCGCCGCCAACTGCTCGGTGAGCAAGATCACTTGGTCATCGCTGAGTACGGGTTTGCCACCATTCAGGCTTGATAGGGAGAGGTACTCGACGATGCGCTTTTTGCTGTAAAAATCCATGTCGCTATCGCTGTAGCAGATGATCTGGTCACAGATCACCCCCGGCGGCGGACTCACGACGCTCACCTCCCCTTTCTGTACATTGATCACAAATCCATAATAATCAGGCCGATAGAGGTTTTTGGTAATGGCTACACCGTTGGCGAGTTCGTCGGGGAATGAGCGGTGTACCAACAAGCCCATGGCACATTGCCGATGGTCGATGCGGTAATATTCGCGCTCCTGAAATGCACGGAAGTTCCACAAACTGGCCCAGACTTCGCGCATCGCGTCGTCGATCGGTTTGGCGGTGTCGCCCACGATACCCGAACGGCTTTCATAGAGCCCTGCGCCATTGAATCCCTCAATATCTTCGGCATTGGTGCTGGAGCGGAAGCGCATGCGCTTGGTAGGGCTTGTCTTGGCTACCATGTCTTTGATTTCAGCAAGGAGAGCCTGATTCACAGGTTGTTGCAAAATCAATTTGCGGATGTGATCGAGTGCTACGCGCAGACGCTTCGTGTCGTGCATGAGCTCCTCATCCGTCAGCAACGCCTCCACCTTCAGCTGAGCCCCGGATGCTACAAAATGGTCCCAATACCAATGAAATGGAATCGCAAATGCACCCTCGGGCACCTTGAATTTTCCCCTAGAATCAGTCGCCAAGCGTGACAGCATTGCAAAGTTGGAGGCCTTGCCGCCCACAACATTCACCGTGTGCAGCGACAATTGATCCATCTGCAGCAGACCACCTTTCTTGAGGTTCATTTTGAGATGCTGCACCGTCTTAGGCCGTTGTTCATTCCAAAAGCGTTCTGCATCGGCCAATTTGCAGGGCTTGAGGCTGAAGGAGTCCTGAAAGACTTCAATTTTGACCAATTGATTTTCCAGCCTACGCACCATGGGGTCTTCCCAGATTCCCTTTTGGGCGAGGAATGGCGTGCCACGGTTTTTGCAAAGCATATTGAGGTGGCTGAGCGGCGTCTGAAACTCTGGACTGAGCAGACCTGCCACGGCCGGAATGTCGAGTGCTGCACCGTCGAGCACCACGATGTCGTTGGGGCCGGGCGGGGTGGTCTCCAGGCTGTCGACCGGCAAGCGGCGCAGGTAACCATAGCCCACTTTGCAGTTGAGCGCCTGGTAGACAAGGCCAGCATAGACCTCCTCTGGCGTGATGATGTTTGCGCCCTTGCGGGCAGCAGGTGTAGCAAATGCGGCCGCAAGGCGTGGTGTGTTCAGAAAGATCGCAAGCTTGGCGCCAACGAATGTCGAGTCAACAACCCGCTGATAGAGCTGCAATACCAATTCGGGTGCGATCAGGTCGGCGCTGGTAAATTCCAAGCTCCAACGATCGTCCGCCACGAGGTGATTGATATTTGCGAGGGAATAGCGGCGATTGGGGCTCGTCGTATAGTTGGCGTCGTTGAATAGGTAGAGACTCTGCCAAAAACCCAAACGCTCGTGGCAAAAGTCGTAGTGAAAGTTGAACTTCTCACTCGATACGAAATAGAGCAACTCGGTGCGCAGGTCCAAGACGACCTTGATCGACTCGACTTGTCCATACTTTTCGCTGAGGGGTTTGCCTTTGAGGAGGTCAAAGTCAGCTTTGGTCCGGAGGCGACTGAGGTAATCTGGATTTTCGGGTGGAGCGACTGCCTTGGAGCCGGAAAGGCAGCTCATCGTGAGCAAGATTACCAACAGGATACAGCCACCCAAGAAAGAGCGCGTATAGCCGAAGCGGCGGTGCTTGAGTTGTGTATGGAATCCCATCGGGCAGTGAATTTACACAAAATTGGGCCACAATGGCAGCGTGATGTGGATAATTTCCGAGGTTCTTTTTCCTTTGTTCTGCTAGCTTGCAGTAAGCAATTGAGAGAACAATTGCTTGGCAGGAGCACCTGCTGGATGTGGAATTGAGTGAAAATTGGGTGATGATGGGTATGAAAAGTATCATGCGGATAGCCTTTTGCATTGCATTGGGCTGGGTGATTGTTGCGCCAGTGGCTGTACAAGGTCAGTCGTTGTCGGAGGCATTCCAATTGCTGGAGGCTGAGCGCTATCAGCCTGAGGTTTACATGCCTTATCGAGCGGATGAGGCACGCCAACAACAACTGATCACCTCGATGAATCTATTGGAAACAGGGCAGCCGATCGAAGAAGTGCGTCAGCTGCTCGGAGCCCCCGATGAGATTCATCCGATTTTTGTCATGGGCGACCGCACAGAAGAGCTTCATGGCATCCAATATGTTTACCTTTTTTCCCGTAGTAAATCCGAAGAATGGGGATTGGCCTACCATGAAAGCGTGATCAGGATCGACTTTAATTTGCAAGGACAATTGGATGCGGCAGAGGGGCTTTCTGTTCCCGGCTTTAATGACTTGTTGCGCGCGGTTGGATTGGGCTTTGATTTCACGATGGGCTTGCATGAGACGGTAAAAATCAATGATTTACTGATCAGACTTGAGGTTGTAGCTGGCTCAGGTGACGCGAGCATGGCCGAGGCGGCCTCCAACGCTGCCACTGAAAATGCTTATGCCATTTTCACCGTGAGTCTCACCGATCGCAAAGACAACATTCGCCTGCGGCTCGACAGTGGGCAAGCTACAAGTGAGCAAAGCAAAATGTACAACCGCTACCGCATTACCCTGAATGCGATTCCTGCCGCAAACCGAGTGGCCTTGGTGGTAGAGTAATCTGCGTGTATCATTGGGCGGAATTGATGGGTCCAAATCGGTGCGCATCACGCACTACGATGAATCCAATGATCGGCACCACGATGAATACCAATGGATTGTGTCCCCAAGCGCCCCCAAAGTCCAAGCGCAAACAAGCAATTGCAGCCTTGGTCATGCCACAACCTGGACAATGAAACCCAAAAACCGACTCCCAAATACAAGGAATGCAAATGTCAATGCCTGTTGCAGCACAAAGCACCGTGGAGCCTAGCAGGTAGACGCCCACGATCGCAGCAATGGGGCGAGCCCACATATACTTTCCCAGCCACCGAAGCGTGTTGGCCATTGAGTATGAGGATGTAATGGTTGGCAACTTGACCATGGCGCATTCAAACAATTTGGTAGCTCAAGCCAATCTGTGGGAAACTAGCTTGCATTCGCTCCGCTTGGTCCTCGGCCTGTACAAACGCCAGTCCATCAAAAAACTAGGGTTTGAGGACTTTGCCGTCGGAATCTTTGAATCCGCCAGTAGCGAGCAGTATGCCATCGACGAGCCAGAAAATGCCGCAGCAGCCGAAGGTGAACATCTGCAAAATCCCGATCGCGATATGCCCAGTGTACAGGCGATGAATGCCCAGCCATCCCAGCAGATAACACAATACCATCGTCACAACCCAACGATTTTTGTCATCAGCCTCCTGTTGATTGACCGGAACGGGTTGAGCCGGTGGTCCTGCAAAAAGTGCTCGCTGCTTCGCATCGCATTCGAGACAGAGTTGGCCGGGGGTTTGGGTGGGTCCTCCGCAGGCGGGACAGGATTGCTTTTCCATTTTGACTAAACTTTCTTCAATTTCAGTTGGGGAATGCCGAGCTGACATTCGCTATTGTCGATCGATCTGCACCAAAGCACTACACCGATGACCATCCGAAGATAGCAACAATTGCAAAAACAAAAAACCGATGACATGTCCCGACTTTGTGCGATCACCACTTCTGCGATGCGCAAGCTCATTTACAATAGGTATCGATCAGCTTTTGGGCGCCGGGCTCGGCTTTGGATTTTGCCTCGGCCAGGTCGATGCAGCCGTCGGCACGAGCGCCAGCCTCACACTTGGCCCATCCCAGCAGCATGCGGGTATGTACATTGCTGGGTTGCAGGCCCAAGGCCGCCTGAAAATCAGCCAATGCTGCATTTGCATTTGGAATGCGCATCGATAACAATCCTCGGTTTACATAAGCTTCAGCATAAGTTGGATCGATGCGAATGGCCTCCCCAAAATCTAAAATGGCTTTGGCAGATCGCTCGGTAGCTGCTTCCAAAAAGCCAATGTTGTACCATGCGCCAGCATTGTTGGGGTTGGAGTGGATGGCGTCATTGTACCTCGCCTCCGCTGCGACGAGGTCCTCATCGACAAATTGCAAAATCAAACCCAGCCCGTTGAGTGCCTCGCTGTCTTGTGGATTGAGGTCGAGCAACAACTGGTAATCGGCTTGCGCCCGCTTGTAGTCGCCCATTGCATAGTAGGTAGCTGCGCGGTTGCGGATCGCAACTAGGGATCCGCGCTGCAGCCGATTGACCTGATCAAAGGCCACCAAAGCCTCGCCAAAATGCCCCAATCGCAGCTGCGCCTCACCGATGCGGTTGAGCAAGTTGGGGTCGCCCTCGCGGTGCTGATCGATGTAAGAGAGGTCTTGTAAAGCCTCTTCGTAGCGGCCCATGCGGTAGCAGAGCGCCGCACGGCGGTCGAGGGCAGCATAGTTTTCGGGATCGATTTGCAATAGCAAGGTGTAGTCTGAGAGCGCCGCCTCGTTGTGGCCGATGGCTGCATTGAGCAAGGCGCGATTGCCCAGTGCAGATAACTGCACCGGGTCCGTCAACAACAATTCGGTGTAGGAAGCGATCGCACCCAATGTGTCGCCGCTGCTGCTACGGTCCTTTGCACGTTGCAGCAAGTCCGTGCTCTCTACCTTGGGCTGAGCAGTGGTATCAGCCTTTGGTCCGATGTGGGCAGGTTCGGAACGCGTGCAGCTCACCCATGCACAAACGAGGACCAAGTTGATGAGAAATATCCTCGTACGAGGCGCGCGAAACATTCTTGAAGTCAGTAGATCCATCGCAACAAATTTAGCTTTTTCATCAGGATAGCTCACTGCGATGTTGCAAGCAATAGCGCACCTATCGGTGATGTGTATGATCATTCAACCGCAATTCATGCCAGAAATGACAATGGGTTCAGGTATCGCGGTGAAGATGGAAGCAAAAAAGTTTTTAGGCGGAATTCTTGTGATTCACAAAATTGCATTAACTTGAGCCTGTCTTTATTTACAACTAAATTATAAAATCAATGGAAGGAATGATTGGAGAGATCCGCTTATTTGCGGGAAACTTCGCGCCCAAAAATTGGGCGTACTGTCAAGGCCAGACGATTGCGATCACCTCAAACACGGCCTTGTTCTCGATTTTGGGTACTACTTACGGGGGAAATGGAACGACCAATTTTCTGTTGCCCAATCTTATGAGCCGCACTGCAATCGGCGCTGGTAATGGCCCTGGCCTCAGTAACTATGCCTTGGGTCAATCCGGTGGCAGTGAAACTGTGACCTTGACCGAGCAGCAGATGCCAGCTCACACGCATCCTGGTACGGGCACATACACCCCAAGAGGCTCCGCCACTGCCAAGGATGAGTCCAACCCCTCCGGTTACTTCTATGGGAATTCTTCCAGCCTGAGTGACCTCTACACCGACAATGTCAATTCGTCGATGGCTCCTGTGAGCGTGTCTATCAACGCATCGCCCATCGGTGGATCACAACCCCATGACAACGTTCAACCTTTCCTGGGGATGAACTATGTACTTTGCATGTATGGGATCTACCCATCGCGCAATTGATCTTTCATCGACCAACTATTTTCAACATTTAACTTTGAATCTCTTATGGAAGGTTATATAGCAGAAATAAGGCTATTTGCTGCAAATTTTGCTCCTAGAAACTGGAGCTATTGCAACGGCGCCTTGATATCGATTGCCCAAAACACGGCATTGTTTTCGCTGCTCGGCACCACTTATGGTGGCAATGGCATCCAAACATTTGGATTGCCAGACTTCAGAAGCCGCACCGCTCGAGGCACAGGTCAAGGCCAAGGCTTGTCACTCATCACACTCGGTGAGATGAGCGGAATTGAAACCGAAACGCTTTCAATCTTTGAGTTGCCGGCTCACACGCACACGGGTACCGCATCGGTGTCTCCTAGCAGCAGCAGCAGCAGTGGCGACGAGTCCAACCCTACGGGCTTCTTCCCCGGCAACGTGAATCAGCCGATTTATTCCAATACTCAGAATACGACCATGGGTGCCGCAATCGTGAATGTGACGGTCGGCCAATCGGGAAGCAGTCAGCCGCACAACAACATTCAGCCCAGCCTTGGGATGAACTACATCATTTGCATGTACGGAATTTTCCCTTCACGCAATTGATCACCCCCATTTTCAAGAGCAATCAGCTCAAACCACTTTTTCTAAATCGAATGTTCAATCATTAAAAATACTGGAACTATGGATCCAACGATGTCAGAAATCAGATTGTTCGCAGGCAATTTCGCTCCATTGTCTTGGGCATATTGCAATGGGGCTTTGATGTCCATTGCAGAAAATAGTGCTTTGTTTTCCTTATTGGGTACCACCTATGGTGGTGATGGGCAGGTGACTTTTGCCTTGCCAGATTTGAGGAGCCGTGTAGCCGTCGGCACAGGCCAAGGCCCTGGACTCAGCAATTGGGACCTCGGTCAGGTCGAAGGTAGTGAAAATGTCACCTTGCTTTCTTTCCAGATTCCGATTCACAACCACGCTGCAGTTGCAACAGCAGCCGCTAATGCCAGTAGTTTAGCCGGGAACAACAACCTTTCTGGTGGCAACTATGCTGCAAACAGTGGAGGTGACCTGTATGCGGAGACAGCTACGGTCAATTTGGGATCGAACAACTTTTCGTTTGTGCTCAACCCGGCAGGTGGCTCGCAACCACACTACAACATCATGCCTTATTTGGCGTTGAATTTCATCATTTGCACCGAAGGAATTTATCCTAGCCGCAACTAAGGCTAGTGTACAAAATTTGTTATCGAAGGGGCCTAGTGCCCCTTCTTTTTTGGCTACAATTTTCCTTGCTGCTCAATTTTGCGGAAATGGCAATCAGCGATGGAAAATCACAACAGTCCATCCGGCTCCGCCTTGATCCAAAGGAGCGTCTTCACAGCGCTTGACCTCGGGCATGTTGCCGAGGTAATCCCTGATGGCAATGCGCAGCGCGCCTGTGCCCTTGCCGTGCAAAATTCTTGCCTCGCCCATGCCGGTGAGCAGGGCATCGTCGATGAAGCGCTGCACTGCCGGCAGTGCTTGCTCGACCCTAAAGCCCATCACGCTCAGTTCCAATGAGATGCTCGCCTTCTTGGCGACCATGCCCACGGCCCTGCGCAAAATGCCGCCTCCTCCCCCTTTGGGTGGCTTGATTTTGATGAGATGCTTGATTTTGACCGTAATGCGCATTTCACCCAAAGCCACGACAGCGCGCTTGTCTTGCAACTCCAGCACCTGCCCAAAGGAATTGGAGTCCTTGAGCATGACCCAATCACCCTGCGCAATGGCGGCACCCGGCAACGGCTCCGGGTTTTCGGGGAGCAGATACTCCCCTTCCATTGCCTCTTCTTCTGCGATTTCCTCAGCTTCCTCGACAGGCAACTCAGGCAGCATCTCGGCCAATTCGCGACGAATCGCTTTGGTACGCTCTTTGTCGGCTTGGGTCTCGCGGATCTCGCGAATGGTCTGCTCGATTTTGGCATTGGCCCGGTCGATGAGTGCTTGGGCCTTGGCATGGGCCTCGCGCAAGACCTTGGCTTCTTGCTCCTTGAGTTTGAGTGTGAGCGCTTGGTTGCGTTGCAACAAGGTGCTCAGCTCCTCATTTTTTCTCCGGTTCTCCAGCAGGAAATGGTCTAGCTCAGCTTTTTGGGATTCCAGCTTGAGCAGGAGGTCATCTGTTTCGAGTTGATTGCCCTCGATGCGGCTGCGCGCGTCGTCGAGCAGCTCTTTGCTCACGCCTACATTCTCTGCAATCTCAAATGCATAACTGCGTCCGGGTACCCCCACCTCGATGCGAAATGTCGGTGACAGCGTCTGCGGATCAAATTGCATGGCCGCATTCACGATTCCGCCCATGCGGTCTGCAAATGCCTTGAGGTTGCCGTAGTGCGTGGTGACGATGCCATAGGCACCCGATGCCAGAAAACGCTCCAGAAATGCCTCTGCAATCGCGCCGCCCAATCTTGGGTCGGTGCCAGCTCCAAATTCATCCATGAGAAAGAGCTTGCCGGGTCGCAACTGCCCAAGCATTTCGCGCATGTTTTTCAGGTGAGAAGTATAGGTACTCAAGTCACTCTGAATCGATTGCTCGTCGCCGATGTCGACAAAGATGTCTGTGAACCATGGAAACTCCGAGCTTTCATCGCAAGGCAAGAGCAGACCTGATTGCAACATGAGTTGCATCAATCCGATCGTTTTGAGCGTCACAGATTTGCCGCCGGCATTGGGGCCTGAGATGAGCACAATGCGCTGCTCGAGGTGCATGTGCAGCGAGAGCGGCATCACCTTGCTTTTGGTCATGCCCTGCTTGAGCAACAAGAGCGGATGCCGCCCCTTCACGAGCATCAAAGACTTGTTGGCGGGCTCAAATTTGGGTTTGACCGCATCGAGATCGACAGCGAGCCTGCCTTTTGCTCTGATGAAGTCGAGCTGCGCGACGACCTCGGCATGTCGCCTCAGTGCAGGCAGGTCCTCGCGCAATTGCGCTGTGAGCACGCTCAGGATGCGCACGATCTCGTTGTGCTCTTCGAGCACAAGTTGCCTGATGCGGTTATTGGCCTCCAAGGCCGACGAGGGTTCCAAGAAAATCGTCTGTCCCGATTGGGAAACGTCGTGGACAAATCCTTTGATGCGCCCCTTGAAGTCTGCCTTCATCGGGATCACGAGACGGTCGTTGCGTATCGTGAGCTCATTGGCCTCGCTCCATCCTTTTTCAATCGCGCCGCGCAAGATGGAATGCATCGTCTTGCGCAAATCTGCACTCTGCTGCATCTGCTCCTTGCGCAACTCTTGCAGCTTGGCGCTTGCATTGTCCTTGATATTGCCGCGCTCATCAATCACTTGCTCGATGCCGCGCAGCAGATTCTTGTTCCAACTCAGCGACGCAACGAGTTCACCAAGTGCAGGATACTTTGCTTGGCGAGATTGGAAATAGGTGATGAGGTCGCGCACCATGCGCATCCAGCGCAACAACTGGAAAAAATCCTTGGTTTGCAGCCAATTTCCTGGAATGGCGGCATGGCCAAACAGTTCTGAGATGTCGCTCGTGAAGTCGAGCGTGAAGCTTTCATCAAAGCGCAATAGGTCGCGGCATTCCTCGACGCGCTGCAACTCGGCAGGCAACTGATTGCTATGCTGAAAGGGAGCCAATTGTTGGCAGCGCATCTTGCCTTGCTCGGTGGCAGCACGGCCCTCAAGCAGATTGCGAATGACGTCAAATCCTAATTTGGTTTCTGTCTGTGGAGTCAGGTTTTTCATTTTCTTACTTCAATTCGAGCGGCTTGGGACGGGGCTTGGCGGCCTCGTCACTTTGCAGCTTGATGAGATCGTCATTGAGACGGGTCACCACTTGTTTAAAGATGGTATCGAGTAAAATCGGATTTGCCTCATACCATTGATAACTGCTGTAAAACTGATCGTGGTTCATGTTATGCTTTTTGAGGATCAATGTATTCATCTCCTCATATTTCTTCACACGTTCACGCGGATCTTTGACTGTCTGATCCACGCCGGCATACACGACCTCCAAATCTGCCAAGACCGGAACCATTTGCTCCTGCGACAGGATACCATCAGGCGGCCCCTCGTTGGTACAAGCCGCCACGAGAAGTACCATGGACAAATAGATCAGGATCAGAAGGCGCTTGCTCATAGCTTTACAATAAATGCGGTGCAAAATAAGGGCTTTTTCCCATTACAGGTAAGCCTCAACTGCGTGAATCGTCAAATACCTTGCCAATCCTGTAAAATTGTTTGCTTGGTTGGTACGTGTGTTTGCCGAGAAAACCGTTCGCAGCCCGATTGTGATCCCCAAAGCCTAAGCGAATTTTCATCCAATTTGTAATCAATGTTACATGCTGAAAAGTAATATCATCCACTTCTTAGCGGTGGCAAAGTTATGAAAACGAGGTAATTGGCGGGTTGTAGATGTTAATTGCTCGGGCATTTGGACAAATTCGTCTAGAAAAATCGCCTGTTCATCGACGCTTGGCGCACCTTTATCCTAGAATTTGAACCCTGTGAAGGTCCTGACGTATTATCAACAAAGCGCAAGTGATAGTACGGTTTTGTTACCGAACGTATTGGAAAACTGACTTTGTTTCAAAAATAAATTGGTTTCGTTGTTTTGAAATCTGGAATTCGTTAGTAACTTAGTAATCCCTAATTGCTCCATCAATATGAGAAATTTGTTGTTGCTTTTGCTTGTCTTCGGTCTTTCGGGATTGGCAGTTGCTCAGAGTGGAACCACTGGTTCTAGTCGAGGCGACAATGAAGACACTGGGCTCGAAGCTGCAAAGCGCTCGGTTGAGAACCAACTCATCGTCGAGGAAATCGAAGATGCAGGGTTTGAAATTGATGTCGAAGAAGGCTTTGACGAAGAATGGGAAGAGGATATTTGGGTTGCATCGGAGGCCGATGACGTAGACGTCAACCGCCTAGACCCCAATGAAACTGCCCGTTTCGACATGGATGCCGAGGAGTCCACTGAGGACTGGACGGATGCTACCTGGGAAAATCCAGAATTGGCAGAAGAGGCAAATGAACTGGCGGTAGCTAGCTCAGAGGAAGGCGACGACCTCGGCGAAATGCGCGGTGAAGATGTCGCAGCGGATGCTGCTGAAGAACTGGGCATTGAATCGGAGATGAGCTTGGAGGACGAAGACCTTGCCATCGAAGATGAAACAGAAAGCATCGAGGCCAACTGGTGGGATGAATCTGCAGACAACTGGACTGCATTGCTTGACGATGAAGAAATGGACGGGTTTGCAGATGACATGGACTATGAGGAAGACCTCGACTTGCTTGAGGAAGTCTACATGACCTACTAAAAGTTGCACACCTGAATACTGAAAAAGCTCAGTCTACCGCGGTAGACTGAGCTTTTTACTTTTAGGCTATGTCGAGCTTTAAACCAAATGAACCTAGCAGCAGACGTGCAACAGGTCGTAGCAAGGCTTCAGCTCCTCGCATGTAGCCTATTCCTCTTCTTCCCTTGCCACTTTCTTCTTGACGGCATTGATCTTGTCGGAGTCGGTCTTGCTGTACACTTTTGCCTTGATTTCCCAGTCGCCATTCTTTTCAGTCTCCCAGCGGTGCGAAAACGTAAGCTCACCATCGCTGTCGGCGATGGCCTTGGTCGAGAAGTCCCAGATTTGGTGCCCTATGACGGCGTCTTTCTTGAGCAAAGAGAGGAAGTTTTGCACGATGTTTTGCTTTCCTGTAATGGCTTGCGCAACCAAGGTGCTGATATTTTCTGTGTATTTCTGGACCTGCTTGTCAAAATAGGCTTTGATGGATCCATCGACATCGTCCAAATCGACGCGCTTGGGATCAAACTCCCTGATCACAGTATCGAGTGCCTCGACCACAAACCGGTTAAAGGCTTCATGGCCAGCCTCGGCGCCGCCGCTAGAGACCAAATTTTGCTCGATCAAAACCGACACAATTCCCAGTACGCCCGAAACATCGGCTTCAAAATAGGGAACCTTGATTGGGACCAGCATGGTATTCCATTCGCCGACCTCCATCGGTACATTGACACTGCCGCCACTCGCTATTCCCTTGGCGTTCAGATTGCCCTGACTGCCTTTGGAGAAGTGGTAAACAGGCTTTCCCACGAGCTTGAACTGCTCATTGAGTGTGATGCAAGATCCGTCGATCTTGAAAAAAATATTCCAGAGATAGGGCTCGCTATTGGACCAGCCATCGGGCCGATCGTGGCAGCGCAGCTGTGTCATTTGAACCCGAGTGTACAGTGTACGCATTTGTCTTATTCAAAATTGCAGCGGGAATTACGCAATCTTGAAGCAGCCATGCAAATCAACAATGTGGATAAGTCCCAATTTTGGACATAAACTGTCGAAGGTCAGGAAAATACACCGCTCAGTAATATTTCCCTTGGTAATAGAATTGCGGCTGACCCTTGGTCACATCGGATGCAATCACGTCGATCCAGACATTGTAGCCTTTTTGGATGCGGTTGCTCGCCTTCACAAGTTGTCCATGGTCGAGCGCTTTG
>JANPHP010000536.1:0-5542 GCA_031424495.1 Bacteroidota bacterium
AAAAATGGGGAATGGAGGCCAGCAACATCACGGGAATGAACAGCAATAGCGGCAATAGCTGCCGCTGACGTGCCGCATGGATCATCCACAGCAAACAGGGCAGCGCCATGAGCAATGCAACGGGGTAGCGCGTCCAAATCGCCAATCCTGTGAGCAAGCCCGCACAAAGTAGGTGCCGTGGCCGCTGCCCTTGCAGGTAGCGTTCCCCTTGCCAAAGCGCCCAGGTCATGAGCCCCAATGCGGGCGTATCTGAGAGAATGGACAAGCTATTGCGGAGGAGGAAAGGCGCCAAGCCGATGAAGAGGAAGGCAGCAGGCGCCGCGTAGCGGGACTGCGGTTGGGCCATGCGGAGCAGGTTGATGGTCATGCCCAGCATGAGGCAGCTGCCCGCCATTGACAAGAATTGCATCCAAGGACCGGGATCGCCCCACATCCACAAGGCGCCGAGCAGCGGGTAGATGCGTGGCCATACAAAGGCGCCCGGCGGCGTACCGTCTTGCCAATAGGCCTGAATGGCACGCGCATAATTGTAATAGGCGTATGGATCTTGCCCATATAATCCATCATAGCCAGAAATGCCCTTTACCAGCAGCATGACGAGCATGAGCACTCCCGACCATAACCAAGGGGAGTCACTCAGATGCCGCCGATGGGTTAGGGCTGGATTCATGGCTCCAAATTAAGCGGAAATTCGGGTTTGTGGGTGGTGTTGGCGGATTTGGCTGCTGTCTGCGTGGGCAGTCGCAGGAAAACGATTTGCGGGAGCGCTGGGTGCGGGAGTGTCGGATCAGCGTGCGGCTCCCGCACCCTAGGTGCGGGACCGCTCGCAAGTTTAATGCGATTGCCCTACCTACCAACGGCATAGATTTTGCTTCTGGGAAGGCAATTCCTAGATTTGCATTAAACATCTATCAATCTGCATGAAAAAGACAATTTTGTTCCTGGTATTTGCCTTCGTTTGCCTCCAAATAGGGATCGCACAAACCCCCAAAATGGAGGTCTTTGAGCTCGGCGCAGCAGCTGACATCATCGTGACCGGCAAAATCAAGATGCTGGACAGCAAGGCCTATACATTTGAAATCGAGCAAGTGGTTGCAGGCGAGTATACATCGCCCACGATCGTGGTGCAGCGCTTTCACAATACCAAGACCGCCAAGCGTTGGGGCAAATATGTATTGGCTGAGTCGATGATGCTTTGGCTCAAAAACGATGCTGGCACCTATACCATCCTCGGCGAGAATGGCGAAGGCGAAAAGATGAATTTCGGTGGTGATGTCTACCTCGACAGCCGCGGTGGCGCACTCAAGAATACATTTGGCAACCATGCCCCCTACCCCGGCTCGGCGATCTATGCTGAAAAGGTGAATGCAGCTGAGTTTATCGCTGCGGTCAAGGATACCAAAGCTTGCTTTGGCTTGGACATCGAGGAGAAAAAAAGCCCCGAGGGACTGGTGGTCCAGAAGCGTTTCGCCGTCAAGAAACTCGACGACAAACAATATGACGACATTCGCAGCCGTGGTTGGATGCAAGACAATATCATCGCCAACGGTGAAAAGCACGTGCGCTGAGGAATTAAATTCCTAATCGTGCAGAATGCGGTCGCTGCCGTCAAACTCTGGGGCTTGTAGCGACAACACTTTGAGCACGCCATGCGGCACTTGGACGGCATGTGGAGTGCCTTGTGGAATGAAGATCACATCGCCCTTGCGTACTGACCGCTCCTCCTCACCGAGTTGCATCCGCCCCTTGCCTGCCAAAATGAGGACGGTCTCGCTGTGCATTGCATGGTGGTGCAGGGGCACATTGTGGCGTATCCAAATCACGAAGCCGCTCGCGTGGGCGTCGCCAAACAGCTTCTGCACCAAGACGTTCTCGTAGGGTTTGCCGGGCTTCATGTCACGTGCAGCCTGGTGAATGGGCGATTGGGCAGCTAATTGCACCACCAAAAGCAGGGTCAATGTCAGGGTGAATAGAATCCTCATGAAGCTCTTGTCGTTTCTGTCAAAAATAAGGAAATTGCCCAAGCATGGAAACGATCTTGCATTGGCTCAGCGACCATCTCCTCACCTGCCCTGTCAAGGCGGTTGCGGGGATTGAGTGCCCGGGCTGCGGTTTTCAGCGGGCCTTTGTTGCGTTCCTCGGAGGCGACTTTGCAGCCTGCTGGCACCACTACCCGCCGATGATTCCGTTTCTACTCACGCTGGTGGTGCTCGTCGTAGCTTTGCGCTCGCGGTTGCGCTACCGCATGGCCGTGCTGGCCCTGAGTGTCGCGACCACTTGCACATTCATCGCCGTCAATTACGCCCTCAAAATGTTCTAGTCACTCCAATTCGCTCACAACAAAAGACAAAATGGCAGAAGATCCAAAATTTGAATCCCCGTTTGAAGATCCGTTTGAAAACAAAGTGGTCAACGATCCCTTTGTTGAAAACCACTTTGGCGGCCAATCCAATACAAATACATTCACAGGCAATACCGCGACGACAGGCACCTTTGGGGAGACGCTTCCCGACTCGACTGCAGTACTGGTCTTGGGCATATTGGCGATTATAGGCTCCTTTTGTTACGGCGTCGTGGGCCTGATCTTGGGCATCATCGCGGTGGCCATCGCAGGCAAACCCGATCGTATGTACAAAGAAAATCCCACGCGCTTCACGCAGTCGTCCTACAGCAACCTCAAAGCCGGCAAAGTCTGCGGCATCATCGGCATCTGCATCTCGGGGGTGTTTATTTTGGGTTTGTTTTTCTTCTTTTTGGCGGCATTTAGTTTTTAGGCCGTCTTGCTCGGATCTGCAGCCTGTTTTCGGAGAATGATCTTCTGGAGCAGGTTGTTGGTTGCCATGTGCGGGCATTGGGAAGTCTTCCGAACCCGCTATGGGTTGATTTGATGCTTGAAAATGGCATTTGTCAAAGCGGTGAAGCTTAGCCTTTTTTCGGTGGCTTTTTGATTGGACAAAGCATTGCACTTGTAATGCCTGCCGATGCACCAACAATTTTGAGGAAATCGGTCCATTCCAACTCTATAAATCCGAATTTTTCGAAGGATGTCGATGAATTTTACGAATTTGATGGAGTTGGAATGGGACGTTATCTTAGTACTGAATACAATGCCTGATGAAAAAGGAATACCTCATACAAAAAGCCACCCAACACGGCTGGATACTGGTGATTTGCGGGCTTGTATGCCTTGCAATGATGGTCGGTTGCGCGTCCAATGGGCAAATGCCAAAAGTGGATTGCGTCAAACTTATGGATCAGACGCTTGAAAAGGATGCCGCCACTGGGGAAATATGGATGGCTCACAAAGATCAAGCAGCCCTGTGCCAGTGTGAGTTGATCGACAGCTTGGACATGTTTTGGCTGACTGCAATTTGGCTACCTAGCCATATTGCGCAACCGTGGACCGAAGCGAGCGACACCATGCAATCTTTGAACGTGACATACGATACCATCACTTTTCGGATGATGGTGGATGCAGTTGAGGAGTTTCAGGATTCGCCCGCGTATGAATTCACGCGTTCAATGCTAGTGAGGCGTGAGCACATCAACAAAGCGTATTACAGCGAGGAAACTTGGATCGATGCCAAACAATATTACTTGGATCTAGATTGGTCGCCCGCCCAAGTGGATTCGTTTCGGGTATTCTTGGAGGATCCTCAAAGCCAAGGATTGACTTACAAAAGAGCAGTCAATGCCTTCTTGTGGTCTACCGAGAAACAATAGGTCATCAAAGGCTAAAAGCGATCGGAATTCTTGGAATTTCGTTCGGTGCTTCCCGCTTCATCCGCACTCGAACAGTCCACCTAAGCTACAGAAGAATCGGCCTACCTCGGCTTTCGGAATCTTCGGTTTAGAGGTACCAAAGGCTTTGGTTGAGGATTTTGGAGGTGGTTTGCTAGGCAGGTGTATTTCCTATTGTCATGTCAAGCTCAAAACGGAATTTCGAAAAGAAGCGGTACGCCTCGGCGCAGCGCATGATTCTTTGTGCAACTAAACAGGGAGCTGCCGCTCCCTGCTACCCAAAGACGGCCCCGCTGGGGCGTGGAAGCACTTAGGAATCGGTTTTGATGCGTGCTAGTGTGGAACTGAGGTTCACGGAATCCTCGTTCGCCGATGCAGATGCGTACCCGATGAACTAGCTCCCAACAAAAAAAGCTGCCTTTGACAGCAGCTTTCCTTTGTAGCGAAGGGGAGAATCGAACTCCCGTCCGCCGACGAAGGCGGATATGAATCCTGTGCATCAAACAAAACCCAACAAAAAAAGCTGCTTTTGACAGCAGCTTTCCTTTGTAGCGAAGGGGAGAATCGAACTCCCGTACGCCGACGAAGGCGGATATGAATCCTGCGATCTATTGGGGAAGGGTAATGAATGGGCAAAAAAAATCCGGTCTAGGACTGGATTTTCGTAGCGAAGGGGAGAATCGAACTCCCGTCCGCCGACGAAGGCGGATATGAATCCTGCGCATCTAACAAAACCCAACAAAAAAAGCTGCCTTTGACAGCAGCTTTCCTTTGTAGCGAAGGGGAGAATCGAACTCCCGACCTCAGGGTTATGAATCCTGCGCTCTAACCATCTGAGCTACCTCGCCAAGTAGCCAACAAGCAGTAGTAGACCACTCGTAGGTAAAACGGAGTGCAAATATAAGGGGCCGTCTTGATATTTGCAAGCGGTCAAAACAAAATACTGTACTACAAGCCTCTTGCAGCCCTTATGCCTTGGAAGCACTTGATTATGATTCATCCTTTGTCTATTTTGTACCCCAAATGCTGAACTTGGATTTTCAGCGACCAACGTTTCCTTTTCCTATTGTTATTTATGAGAAGATCGATCTACTTTCCACGGCTTTTTTTACTACTCGGCTTGGTTTTCCTTTCATCACCGTTGCTTACATGGGGGCAATGCGTGAATACATTGAGCGGCCCTACTGGATGTGTAAGAAGCAATTTTTTCTATGGTGAGATCGCGCCCAATACAGGAACTGTACCCGTGAGCATCGGTTCCTACGGCCCAGGACTCTATTTCAGGATGCCCGTCCTTTCTGGCGGATGTTACACGGTAGGCACTTGCGGCGCACCTTTTGATACGCATATCAACTGCTTCACAGTATCCGATCAAACAAATGCCTTCGCTTATGACGATGACAATGGGCCTTTGTGCGGAGGCTTGCAGGCCTCGGTGACCATGGTCCCCAACTTTACCAATTATGCACACGTCGACGTGCGCCAATACTATTGCGCTGCTGGCGGTTCTTCCTCGATCACGATTACGGTGCAACAAAACAACAACCTCACGATCACATCTCCCTCAGGTAGCATGTGTCAAGGTCAGACGCGCACGCTCACTGCGGTGCCTGCAGCTGTGACGGGGGCAGTGCCGAATTCAGGCAGCTCGGGTACATTTACGGGCACCGGCGTAGTCGGCACTACTTTTACCGCTCCCGTGCCTGCTGCGAATAGCCAATCCTATTCGATCACCTACAACTTTGGTTATGTGAGTACCGCTCAGGGCATTACCGTATTTCATGCCCCAACGCCAGCCAAC
>JANPHP010000537.1:0-6086 GCA_031424495.1 Bacteroidota bacterium
AGACGGGGTGGTCGAGCTGCGCGTGTACAGCATGACGGGCGAGGAAGTGGCGGTGCTGTTCGACGGCATGGCCGAGGCTGGCCGCAACTACGAGGTGGAGTGGAAGCCGACGGGCGTGGCCCAGGGCATCTACTTCGCGAAAATGGTCACGGCAGGCGGCGAGGTGATGACCAAGAAATTGGTTTTGAATCGTTGAGGCCGGATTGATTAGAGATTAGCAATTAGGAATTGCTTGGGAATCCCCGCTTGGCTTTGGCCGGGCGGGGATTTTGCTGTACGGGTACGGGACGGGACGGGAGTGGGGCGGGTTTGCATCGTTTTTCACCAAGTGCCACCCACCCAGGCGGGCACAGCAACGGAGATGTTCTAGCGGTAGCGTCCTGAGTTCAAAGTCCGCGGGGCTTTTGAGCGGGGCATTGGATATGTGCTGCCATTGTGTGTTGGTTGCATGTATCTACTTGGAAGATGCCGCGTCCTGCCGCGCATCGGTCGACAGATCACCGTTTAGTGTTTGCTGGCAAAGTTCCAAACATGGATATATATTTACTCAGAATTCTCGCTATCATGTTTCATGCTCGCAAAAAGTTGAATCGATTGCCAAAATTGCTTTTGCTGTTGACACTTTTGGTGACTGGCTGGCGTGCTGGTCATGCCCAGATGGTTACTGACAAGGAAATTGTGCTCGAATACATGCCCTTTCAGGATTCGCATTGGGGATGGATGAAAACAGCCATAAAAGCTGGAATGGCTAAAAATGGATTGAAAAAATTTGCCCAATATTCCATTGAGACTGCAAGCGACGGGAGCGACTCTGCCGCGCTGCAATACTACTGGAAGTTTGATTCGGCTTATAACTTGGTTCAGGAAATCAACCATTATCGGTTTGGAGACGGCATTGACATTTGGAAATATCTAAATGGGGAAACCTGGTTTCAGGCACAATTTATTCATTACACCGAATGCAAGGTATCGGCAGCAGGCAACCTTGTTTATGCTGCTGACACCGTCGTTACCTATCCGATTGATCCGAATGATCCGACTAAACGGCTGACAGACTCAGCTGGCAGGAAAGTACGGATGGGCATCCGTAGTCTCAATGGGGACTTAGTTGCGATCGAACTTTGGAGCGGATTTTGCAATATCGAGCGTGAAACAGATGAGGGCATTTGCGTTTATTTCTGGAAACGATATCCCTCTGAGCCTGCAGAATACCACCAATTTTATTCAAAGTCGGGTACTTTTGAGCGAATGGAAATATCATGCATCGCTAAAAAGGGATGTACATATCCTGCATGGTGGGACTCTACCATCACCAGGACCACAGGCTCTCATTGGCTTATGACGACTGTGGATTCTGGCATTGACAAATCTGATAAACACTTTCAGGGAGACCATCTCGTGAAACTGAACGCGTGGAACCAATTGGTGAAAAAATGGGAACTGTCTTCAAATCATATCAAGGGGCGGCTTGTTGAAAAACAATATCTCAGCTCCTCCAAGAATACATTTCATGCCATGCTGGTGTCACCCGACCACCTCACGCGAGTCGAGTCCATTTATCAACTGAATGAAATGGGACTACCCATAGCACTCACAATCACGCGGAAGGATTTTGGTTTAGCAGCTAGCAGTCAACATTTTGTTTTCAATTATTTTGAATGAGGGTGGGGGTTTGCGTGCGGGTATGTGAATTGGCGGGAGAGGGGGGAGTTTTGGGAGTTGGGAGCTCCCTGTTTTGGCTAACCAAACGGATTTTACTTTTGTTTGCGATTTTCCTTAGTTTAGGCTTTTGGAATCATTTCATCTGCTTGCTATGAACATAAGATTACACTTGGGTATTGTTTTGTGCTTTTGCTTGGTGTTTGCTGCGGTGTCGGCTTATGCGCAACCTTATTTTGGGTGGGCTTTTCAGTATAGCACGGCTGCGGGGTCTGAGGGGAAGATCTGTAGCTTTGGATGCTGCGGGCAATGTCGTTGTTGCCGGCCATTTCTCGGGATCTTGTGATTTTGACCCGGGGCCCGGCACGATGACGATGACTGCTGCGGGTAATTGGGATGTATCATTGGCTAAGTATGATCCTGCTGGTGGTTTGATTTGGGCCAAACGGCTTGGAGGTTCACTGGATGAAATCGTGAACGGCATGATCATTGATCCCGCTGGGAATATTTATGTAACAGGAACTTTTTATGGGACGGTAGACCTGGATCCAGGGACCGGGGTTGCAAATATTGTGAACGTCGGTGGCGATACGGATCTGTTTTTGGCCAAATATGATGTTGACGGAAACTATATTTGGGGATTTGGATATGGTGGCAGTGGATATCCCGACAGCGGCAATGACTTGAGCTTTGATCAGGCAGGGAATATAGTGGTAACGGGTTCTTTGACTGGGAATGTGGATGTCGATCCTGGTCCTGGTACCGTGACGATTGGTATTTGTAACAACGATTGGTTTGCCGCCAAATACAGCCCGAGTGGAGCCTATTTGTGGTCAATTGCAAATCCAAATTTTGTCCAAACTCGCGACTTCGGCCAAGCCATCGCATCAGACGCAGCGGGCAATATTTATATTATGGGCAGATTCGAGGACAGCTTGGATATGGATCCTTCTGCAGGCGTGCATCGCATCAGAAGCGCGGGTGACTTTGATATCTTTTTGGCGAGTTATTCCTCGACCGGGGCCTTTCGCTGGGCGGGGAGCATCGGCAATGCATTTTCAGACGGCGCAAGCACCATCAAGGTCGATGCTGCCGGCAATCTCGTTTTGGCTGCTGGTTTTGCGGGTACTGTGGATTTTGATTTTTCGGCTGGCGCTGCCCCATTTACTTCGATTGGCAACACGGATGATATGCTGATGGCTACTTATAGTTCGACGGGCGCGTTTTTGAGTGCTTTCCAAATTGGTGGGACCGGCAGTGAGGGGATCGGAGATTTCCAGTTTGATGGGGCCGGCAATTTAATCATCGGTGGGAGCTTTAGCGGAACCTGTGACTTTGATCCAAGTCCAAGTGGTACACGGAATCTTGTTTCCAGTGTCATGTCTGACGGTTTTGTAGGGGCTTATGATCCCAATGGGGTTTTGCTCTGGGTCGGGGCGACGTCTAGCAATGGCAACGAATCCGTGCAGTCGATTGCTGTGCATCCTTTGACCGGCGACAATTATTTTACGGGTTATTTTTGGGATGAGCTAACCGATTTTGACCCGACGGCAGGGGTGTTTACGATGGATCCAAGTGGCACTTATAGAAGCGGCTACGTGGCCAAGTGGACGTCCACCTTTGTGCATGCGAGCGATGCTTTGGAGGAGGTGGGATTCACGGTTGCGCCCAATCCTAGCACGGGGCGTTTTTCATTGCAGTTGGATGCTGATGCTGCGGTTTTGGTTACTGATGTGATGGGAAAGGTGGTTTTTGTTGGAGATTTTGCTGCGGGTACGCACCGTTTGGATTTGGGGAATTTGGCTGATGGGGTTTATTTGGTGCGGGCTGGAGGGAAGGCGGTTAAAATTAGAATTGAGAATTGAGAGTTCTGGGTTCAGAGTTCAGAGTTCAGAGTTCAGAGTTCAGAGTTCAGAGTTCAGAGTTCGGGGTTCGGAGTTCCGGATTTATGGGCTACGGTTCGCCGGGTTGGTGGGTTTGGCTTGCTTGAATTTGTAGGGCGCTGAAAATCCGTTTGCCAAGCCTTGACACATTTGCTGGTTAGGCTTGGCAAACGGATTTTGCCAGACACATTTGTTGGTTAGGCTAGCCAAACGGATTTTTCCTCCTCAGACTGTGAGTTTTGCGGCTTGGGCTACCCAGGTTTCGCGTTTGACGCGGCCGGGGAAGAGTTGGAGGACTTCGTCGATGCGCTCCATGTCGGCTTCGCTGAGGCGGCTGATTTGGGCGAAGGTGTAGATGCCGAGCTGATTGAGCTTGTTTTCGACGACCGGGCCGATGCCGTTGATGCGGGTGAGGTCGTCTTTTTGGTCGGCGGTGGCGGTGCCGAGGTGGCTGAAGTCGACATCGGGCAAGGGAACTTCGACGTTGGCTTTTTTGAGCTTGTCGAGTTCGGTTTTGAGGCGGTCGCGCTCTTTGGTGAGTTTTTCCAGGGCGGGACCGGATGTGGATTTGTCGCGTGCTTGCGTGCGGAGGTCGCTGTTGTCCTTTTCGAGGCGCTCGATGCGGCCCTCTAGGTCGCGGACGTCACGCTCCAAATCCTCTTTTTCGCGCTTGAGCCATTCCAATTCTTTGTTGCTGTCGCCGCCGCCGGCGGGCTTTTGCGTGCGAAGCTTGGCAAGCTCAGCTTGCAAGTTGAAGACTTCGCGCTGCTGATCGCGCAATTGACGCTCTAGTTCGCGCTGCTTTTCGGTCGGCTCGGCGATAGGCTTCGCCTTAAACTCCGCATTCTCCTTGCGCAATGCCTCTAGCTCGGTCGTGCTTGTGGCATTCGCTTTCAGCTCTGCATTCTCCGTGCGCAATGCCTCTAGCTCCGTTGAGTTTGTGGCATTCGCCTTCAAATCTTCATTCTCCTTGCGCAGCGTTTCCAACTCTGCGGAATTTGTCGCCTTCGCCTTCAGGTCTGTATTCTCGTTGCGCAACGCCTCCAACTCAGTAGCACTCGTCCCATTCGCCTTCAAGTCTGCATTCTCCTTGCGCAACGCCTCCAACTCAGTAGCACTCGTCCCATTCGCCTTCAAATCTGCATTCTCTTTGCGCAGCGTTTCCAACTCTGCGGAATTGGTCGCATTGGCCTTCAGCTCCGCATTCTCTTTGCGCAATGCCTCCAACTCGGTAGAACTCGTCGCATTCGCCTTCAAATCTGCATTCTCCTTGCGCAATGCCTCTAGCTCAGTAGAATTCGTCGTATTCGCCTTCAAATCCGCATTCTCTTTCCTCAATGCCTCCAACTCAGTCGAACTTGTCGCATTCGCCTTCAAGTCAGTGATTTCCTTTTGGAGGTTGATGCGCTCTGATTGTGCGGTGGCGGCGGCTTTTTCCAATTCGTCCAGGCGGGCTTTGCGGTTTTCGAGGGCTTTTTGGAGTTCGGTGACTTGTTTTTTGGCGTTGTCGAGGGCCGCGTTGGCGGGTTCGGGTTTGCTGGTTTTTGCGGATTCGATTTCCTTGCGCAACTCGGCTTCTTTTTCTTTGGCGCTGGTTACAAGGCGCTTTTGCTCGGCCTCCAATGCCGATTTCTCGGTTCTGGCAGCTTCGAGCGCCTTTTCCAATTGTTGGATGCGGGCCGCTGCGGTTTTGTCGGCGGCGGATTCCTTGGAAACAACTGGCGCGGCAGCCTTGGGTTTGCGCAGCATCCATGCGAGCGCAAAGCCTATCAGGGCCGCACCGAGCAGCATGATGGCGATCTCCAAGATGGCAGTCGGTCGGTCGAGGGGATTCAAATCTTGAAACATGGCGGGTGCTTATTCTTGTATGGAAATGACGACGCGACGGTTGAGCCGGCGGCCTTCTGGGGTATCGTTGGTGGCGACGGGGTCGGCCTCGCCCAATGGCTCGCTCGTGATCTGCGTGGCTGCGATGCCAAGTGCTTGCAGCTGCGCTGCGATGATGTCACAGCGCCGTTGTGCAAGCTTGATGTTGTTTTCGCGGGCGGCAGTGTCGTCGGTATAACCTCTGAGGAGGACCTTTTTGCTGGGATTTAGATTGAGATAGGCAGCTACTTCACCGAGATGGTTTGCCAATGGCCCGGTTTGCTCAGGACTTGGTCCGGCGAATGCAAACAAGACGGTATAGGGCTTTTGCAGGGCGACGCTGAGGTCCGTTTTAGGAGGGCGCTTCATCAATTTGTCGGCCTTGGGGTCAGGAGATGGCGGGGCGTCGGTTGTGTCTGCGGATGCGGAATCGATCAAGGCAGAGGCCTGCACTTCGAGGATGGTATCGATGGTAGATGGGGTTTCAGTGGGCTGCTGAGGCGCAGCATAGCCCTTGATTTTGTAGACGTACCAATAGGTGGATCCGGTGGACCACAACAAAAAACAGAGGATGCCGATAAGCCAAGTCTTCATTCGGCCTCAAGTTACAAATTCGGCGGAAAATGCGGAAGTTTTGTGAATTTGGGGTTGGGCGTGTCGTCGTTTTCGATGGGGCAG
>JANPHP010000538.1:0-21102 GCA_031424495.1 Bacteroidota bacterium
CCCTTGTACATCAAATACTCCTACGAGCACCTGCTGCGGCAGCGCGTGTTCCAGATGGCACTGGGCTATCAGGACTGCAACGACGCGAAATACCTGCGCAACGACCCGGTGATCCAGGAGGTGCTGGACGGCGACCTGTGCTCGCAGCCAACGCTGAGCAGGTTGGAGAACATGATGGACCGCAGGGCGCTCTGGGACCTCAGCGAGGCCTGGGTGGACCGCTACGTCGCCAGCATCAAGCCCGGCCGCAAGAAGGTCGTCCTCGACATCGACTCCACCGACGACCCGACCCATGGGGCGCAGCAGTTGTCGATGTTCCACGGCTACTACGACCAGCACCAGCTCGACGAATTGCTGATCTTCGACGGCGAGACGCGGCAGCTCATCCTGCCTGTCTTGCGCCCGGGGAACTCACACACAGCGCGTTGGGCATTCTCGATCCTCAAGCGCATCATCCGCAAGATCCGCGCCCGCTTCCCCGGCCTGCGCATCGAGCTGCGTGCCGACTCGGGCTTCTCATGCCCGGCTCTTTATGATATGGTCGAGGAATTCAAGCTCGTCTTCGCTGTCGGTATCACCGCAAACGCCACGCTCAAGGTGCTGGTCAAGGACATTCAAGCGGTGGCCAAGGAGCAATTCGAAGCCACGGGCCAACCCTTCAAGTTTATCACCGACGGCTTCGCATACAAGGCAGATTCCTGGGATCAAGTCCGCATGGTGTACGCCAAGATCGAGGTCACCGACAAGGGGATGAACACCAGGTTCTTCGTCACAAATTTTGAGGAGATGACGGGCAAGGAGGTCTACTGGGAATTCTACGTGTGCCGCGGCGAGACCTGTGAGAACAGGATCAAGGAGTTCAAGAACATGTGCTTCTCCGGGCGGCTTTCCTGCAACAGCTTCTGGGCCAACGGGCTGCGGCTGTTCCTCTCGGCGATCGTCTATGAGATCTTCGGCGAGCTCAAGCGCATGATCGCCAAGGCAGGCCATGAAGAGGCCAAGAAGTGGCAGGTCGACAACATCAGGCTCTTCCTGCTCAAGGTCGGGGCGACCGTCAGGAGGCGCATCCGAAAGGTAACCATCAGCTATTCAGGGTCCTTTGCGCAGCAAGTGCTCTTTCGAGAACTCATGCAGGCGGCCTAAGAGGTCAGCCGCCAATTCAGGAAGCACCGAGGCTACTTGCAACAAGGAAAGGGAATTCTGTGCCCCAGCCAGAAAATTCGGCGATTCCGCCAACATACGACAGCGTAAAACATCCCCAAAACCACTCCTGGCTCATCATTCTCAAGCTACAATGGGAGAAATCTCCCGCAAATTCCAAGCGCCTCAGTTGGGGACCAAAACATTACGCTTTGGTGAATAATGCGGGTTAGGAGTAAGCTCATTCGACACTCGCAACCTTCCGAATTTTTTGCCATAAAAACAAAAGCATCATTATGAACATGAATACTCCACTAGTAGCGCTGAAATGCAGCCATGTATTGTTAATGAGCACTATATCGTTTTGGACATGCAAGCGAAACAAATAGAAGTAGGCTGTGAAGCCAATGAGCACCATGAATGCCATCAGGATTGCGAGCAACGTGAACCCCCAAGCATTCAACATGCGCCATCTCCACACCAAAACTGTGATACCCAAATATGGCAAAAAGCTCAAGAAGCCTACCTTGATTCCATCAATTGGCATGTCACCGATGCGCGCGGCGATCGTGCCCCATGAATCCAGCACGATGAACTTGAACAAGAGAATGGAATACAAAAACCAAATACCGATCGCGAAATGCTCAGTTTTCATGCATGATTTTTAGAGCAAACTACTGGTCGATAAACCGTAACGAAGGAGCGCATAAGCGAAATCCGTGCTCCAATTTTCGGAAATTTGTGCGCTAAATCCTAGCCATGCTTGCCGAATCGGAGGTACGCTTGCGCCAGAAATGCCTTCAATTGTCGGGTACGATGTAGGTGCAAATATTTTGCCCCTATATTTCCCACCTGACACAAAAAAAGGCCGATCCCAAGACCAGCCTTTTTCTTTCATCCATCCGCAGCCGATGGTCGCAATGCTATGCCCGCCTATTGCGGCAGCCCCTGAATCACTGACGCCAACTTTGCCGTGGGGACCACGCCTGATTGCCGCCACTTGATTTCTCCTTTTTGGAATACCATCAAGGTGGGTACGCTTTGAATTTGATAGGAAGCTGCTGCCTGTGGATTTTTGTCCACGTCGATTTTGATGATGCGCACCGTTTCGCCGAGCTGTGATTTCAGGTCTTTGAGGATGGGAGCCATCATTTTACAAGGTCCACACCATTCCGCAGAAAAATCTACGAGTGTCGGTGTATCGCCATTGATCATTTCTGAGAAGGAAGTTGCCATTTTATGTTGATTTTATTTCTTCGAATTCAATTTCTATCGTCTTTGGGTCTACGTCAATCGCCTGTGGCTTGTTGCCGCCGCCCATGAAGGCATTGCCGCAGGCACCACCTGCGCAACCGAATGCAAACAAGCCCATGGCGGCAAAATAGCCTCCAAAAAGCGTGGCCATCCATTGTTGCTCGATGACGGCGGTCACCAAGATAAACCCGCCGAGGCCGAGAAATGCAAAACGCTGTAGCGTCCATCCGGTGAGGACTCTTGCCCGCATAGCGGTGGCTGTTAGTGACAGGTTCATGCGCTGAGTCTGTTGACGTTCAGCCAAGAGCCGCCGTTGTGGCAATCGATGCCCTGGGCTGCAAGGTAGCCGTGCGCCTGCCCACTGCGGCCGCCCGATGCGCAGCAGAGGATCAAGGGCTGCTTGAGTGCTTTGATTTCGTCCATACGCTGCACCAATTCTTGGAGCGGGATGTTGATCGAATCAGCAACATGCCCACCCATGAATTCGGCGGGCGTACGCACATCCACAACCGTACCTTTTTTTTCCTTGATGATGTTTTCCATATTTCAGATGATTTATTCTGCGTTCAAGTTCTTGGTTCTGAATATGTTCAAGAGCAATCCACCGACCATCGCTCCGTATAGCGTGCTGTTCACTGGGCTGGATGTGATGGCGCAACTGCCACTCGCACAGCCCACAAAGTGGTAATAGCTGTATCCTGCGATTGCACCGAGGCATATCCCGACGATGAGCAAACCGTAGCGCTTGAGCAGATTTCCTATCGTTGCAGCCATTCCTGACTCTTGCTTTTGATTCATGTCACAAAGTACGGGAAATTGTGCGTAAGGATAGGCTACTTGGGTTACACAAGCGGTGTGAAATGCACAATGAATTGCATTGAAAGCCTAGGTAGGGGAGGCCAGCACCAAGAGCACCTAACCCTAGGTTTTTCACTTCTCATTTTCACTCGGGAGATAGGGGCCGCCCGTTTCTCCCCAGCCCCATTTTGGCATCGGTTCGTTGGTATCCATGGGGTTTTCTGTCAATTGCGAATTGATCACCGCCAATCGTGTTCCCCATTCAATGTAGCCGACGAATGCAGATCGAAACTCTGGATCACTTTTGAGCCCGATTTCATCGGCGGTTTGCAGCAAGAGATGCACCCAACGCTGTCTTTTTTCTTCCGTCAGCATTTTCCCGATGTGTTTGCCGATCATGTGTGCATGGCTGCCGCCATCGGCAGTGGTGTACAATTTGTCCCCTCCAAAAACTTCGGCAACGAAGTGGGACACGTGCTTGACATGCGCAGGAGACATGTTTTCGAAGACTTCCCCCAATAAATCGTCCCTTAAAACCTTGTCATAGAACTTTGTGAACAACGTCTCAAACGTTTGCATATCACCTGCCCATTCATACAAAGTCGGTATATTTTTCATTTTTTCTCCTGATTAGCGAGGCCTCTCATCAATCCGCCGCACCCATTGCGTATGGCAAAGTGTTACAAATCTCATCGATTGCGAAATATGCTTCATATTCAAAAGCCAAATTGAACAAAACCAATCAAGATTGCAAGCAGTAGCTGAGCGAATTTTGAAGCAAAAGCAGCAAGTTTAGCGCGCCTGTATTGCTCTTGAAATTGCCTATGCAGTCGGATATAAGCATTTTGGCATCATCGGTTTTATTCTCCTTTGCTTCTTTTCTTGTTGCGCTTTTCTTGGTCCTTGTTGATCTTTTCTACTACATCCATCGGAATTACTGTCAACTGATCGGTTTTACAGTTCCAGATGTTAAGATATTTTTTGGAAACCACATTGTGGGTTTTCCATGTGGTAAATTTCTCATAGAGCATCAAAGTGCAAATGTCGGTTGCTGTGATAAAGTCGCCTGTCTCTGGCAAGTGGCTATGCACCGCACTTTCCTCCTCTTTTCCGTCTTCCTGTTTCCCGCCATAATTGATGCCGATGATGTTTTTATGAAGTCGCTTCTTGATTTTCAGGTTGTTGTATTGATCAAATGTCAATAGGTAGTCATTGCCAAATATCACAATACCATTTTGCTCCGGCCCCGTCAATACATAAACCTTTTTCTCGTTGCCATTGATCAAAGGAATGAAATTCAGATTCGTGTTTTTATAGGTCTTGAAGAGTGTGTCTGCAATTGCTACATCGATCGCTTTATTTCTGATTTCGAAAATGTCATTTTCATAGGCGGTGAATTTCCTTACCGACAAGTCAGTAATTGCAGTTGCGAGATTGTAAGTGCTGTCAAATGAAACCGTACCGATGACTTCGGGATTATCGGACTTCGAGAAGAAAATGCACTTGGAAAGTTCTTTGTCGGTATAAGAGAAGTAGCCACCAATATTGTCTTTGTTGTCATACTTTTCCAAAAACAGGTCTGTCCCGTACCAAGAAGCCATTTCAGACTTGTAGAGCAATTTCCCTTCAGCGACAATCGGCTGAGCCTCGTCGGTAGGAGTTTTTTGTGCAAATGCACCCATCGTGATGAGTGTAAAAATGATCGTCAGTGCTTTTTTCATGTTGGGATACTATCAGTTGTGGCTATTGGTAGGAGTCTGCTGCGTGCAAACCATTGCGTGCAGGACCTCAAATTCACTTGATCTACGATTTTTTTTCATATTCAAAAGCCAAATTGATCAAAACCAAGCAAGATTGCAAGCAGCAGGTGAGCGAATAGGGCGACAAATTCGGCGAAGCCCCCACCCCCCAAAAAATGAGGCCAATCCCAAGATCGGCCTCATTTCTAAAAAATTATTCCCCAGCGATTATTTCACATCAAACCGATCCAAATTCATCACCTTCACCCAGGCAGCTACAAAGTCCTTCACAAACTTCTCCTTCGCGTCGTTGCTGGCGTACACCTCCGCGACTGCGCGGAGTTCTGAGTTGGAACCGAAGATCAAGTCGGCGCGGGTGGCTGTCCATTTGATTTTGCCGGTTGCGCTGTCCTTGCCTTCAAAGACTTCTTTGTTGCCGTCCGTGGCTGTCCAGACGGTGTTCATGTCCAGTAGGTTCACGAAAAATTCGTTTGTGAGCGTGCCGGGGCGGGTAGTGAGGACTCCCACCTTGCTGCGGTCGTAGTTGCCGTCGAGGGCCCGCATGCCGCCCACGAGCACCGTCATTTCTGGGGCGGTGAGGGTGAGGAGCTGGGCTTTGTCGACGAGCAGCGCCTCCGTGGGCAGGGTATATTGCGCCTTGCTGTAATTACGGAATCCATCGGCCTGCGGCTCCAACACGGCCATGGATTGCACGTCGGTTTGCTCACGCGTGGCGTCTGTGCGACCGGGCGCGAAAGGAACGGCGACCGTAATACCCGCATTTTTGGCAGCTTTTTCGACGGCTGCTGTGCCGCCCAAGACGATCAAATCGGCCATGCTGACCTTTTTGGTCTTGGATTTGGCATTGAAGTCTTGCTGCACCTTGCTCAGCACCTGCAATACTTTGGAGAGTTGTGCGGGATTGTTGACGGCCCAGTCTTTTTGTGGCGCCAATTGGATGCGTGCGCCATTTGCGCCGCCTCTTTTGTCTGAGCCGCGAAATGTCGAGGCCGACGCCCAGGCTGTTCCAACCAATTCGGGGATGGTCAATTCGGTTTTCAAAATGCTCGCCTTCAATTCCGCAATCTCCTTGGCATCGATAGCGGGATGCGTGGCTGCAGGAACTGGGTCTTGCCAAATGAAATCCTCTTTGGGCACTTCGGGACCCAAATACAGCACTTTTGGCCCGAAGTCGCGGTGCGTGAGCTTGAACCAAGCACGCGCAAATGCCACGGTGAATTCCTCGGGTTGTTCCATAAACCTGCGCGAGATTTTCTCATACACAGGGTCATAGCGCAGCGCTAGGTCGGTGGTGAGCATCGTAGGCAATTGTTTTTGATTGGGGGCGAATGCATCGGGAATGGTGGCAACACCATTTTTGGCCACCCATTGATTGGCGCCGGCCGGACTTTTGGTCAATTCCCATTCATTGTTGAACAAGATTTGGAAGAATGCATGGCCCCATTGCGTCGGCGTATTCGTCCACGTGACTTCGAGGCCCGAGCCGATCGCATCCCTGCCCTTGCCGGTGCCATAGGTGCTTTTCCAGCCCAAACCTTGCTGCTCGATGGGCGCCGCCTCAGGTTCCGGACCCACGTTGGTTGCAGGGCCAGCGCCATGCGTCTTGCCGAAGGTATGACCGCCCGCAATCAGCGCCACGGTTTCCTCATCGTTCATGCCCATGCGGCCAAATGTCTCGCGAATGTCCTTGGCGGAGGCGATCGGATCCGGATTGCCGTTGGGGCCCTCGGGATTGACGTAGATGAGGCCCATTTGCACGGCCGCCAGCGGATTCTCCAATTTGTTGGCGTCGGTATGGCGATGGTCGGCCAGCCATTTTGTTTCGGAACCCCAATAAACATTGCTTTCGGGCTCCCAGGTGTCGGTCCTGCCGCCACCATAGCCGATCGTTTCAAAACCCATGGATTCCAGGGCGACATTGCCCGTGAGGATCATGAGGTCGGCCCAAGAGATTTTGCTTCCATATTTTTGTTTGATGGGCCAGAGCAGGCGGCGTGCCTTGTCGAGGTTTACGTTGTCGGGCCAGCTATTGATCGGCGCAAAACGCTGCTGACCATCGCCTGCGCCACCACGCCCGTCGCCTGTGCGGTAGGTGCCCGCGCTATGCCATGCCATGCGGATGAAGAATGGACCATAGTTTCCGAAATCGGCTGGCCACCAGTCTTGCGACTGCGTCATGAGTGCGCGCAGATCCTTTTTGAGAGCCAAAAAGTCGAGGCTCGCAAATGCTTTGGCATAATTGAACTCATCTCCCATGGGATTGGACATTGCTGAGTTTTGTCGCAGCACACTTAGGTCCAGCTGATTGGGCCACCATTCATGGTCGCCAGGGCCGCCAGTATTGACGACCGTGGGGTTTTCATCTGCCGCAACGCTAACGGTTTTTGCCGCATTGGGATTCATGAAGGGGCATTTGTCGACGCTCGCCACGGTATTTTGCCCATGGAGCGCGAATGCCATCAGCAGGAGGGCTGCTAGTAGTATATTTTTCATATTGATCTAATGAATGGGAAATCGATATCCTACAAATTTACAGCAGCGTGCATTGGTGTGGGTGCGGGGTTGGATGATAAGCGTCAGTTTTTTGGAGGGGATTTGTCATGTTTGGTGGATGGAAATACCGAAATCGGGCAGGCTTTCAAGATATTGAACGCCTGCCCGATTTCGGTAAAAATGTTTTGAACCTCTGATCGATAGCGCTACGCATGTTTTGAAACCGCACGCGATCGATGATCTGTAATTTTACTCAATGCGCCGCAATCACACGGCCCGATTGAATGATTATGCCATTGCAGCTCAGGCGGTAGAAATAAATCCCTGGGCCTACAGTCGTCATATCGACCGTCGTCACTTCGTCTTTGAGGGTCATTTGCTTCGATTGTTTGCCCAACGCATCGATCAACTGCCATTCGTAGACAGCATCGTTACGCATGCGGTCCAGTTGCAGGACTAGGCTGCTGCTGAATGGATTGGGATAGACTTCCATTGCATTTCCCATGTCCATAAAGGTCAGCATTTGTACGGTTGAAATCGTCGTAAATCCATTCTGATCCACTTGTTGCAAGCGGTAATAGTTAGTTCCCAAAATGGGGGATTCGTCGGAAAAATTGTACGCAATCAAATGGTCACTTTCACCTGCTGCAAGCCGCTTGCCGATGGATTCAAATTGGATGCCGTCTACCGAACGCTCGATCAAAAAATAGTCGCTGTTTGATTCCGATGACGTTTCCCAAGTCAAATTTGTGGCCGTTCCTGCATCCACCATTTCGGCATTGAATGCCATCAAGGCAACAGGGAGCGCAGTGGGGTCACAGCTGTTGATCGTATTGTCGCTCAGGGAGATTGCGCCCTGTATGGCCAATGCCTTTCCGTTTACTGTGGCTCCATTCAACAGGATCAATTGACCATTTGCCAAGGCGATCCCTTCAAAGATGGAATTGTCCCCAAAACTCACGCCTCCATTCACCTGCCAATAGATATTGCAGGGCGATGCTGAATTGAGTAGCACAACATGCGAGGCCAAACCAGTGCTCAATGCACCGTCTATTTGGATGAAAAACAATACGTTTGGATCTCCCTGCGCATCAAATGTCAATTCTCCATTCAGTGTGGTCGCGCCACCGATGCAATAGGTTCCGGGCGTCAGCAATTGTCCGCCACCCATGCCGGTGCCGAGCACAGCCCCGCAAGTTTTGGCCACCAGTTCCGAATAGGCAGTGTTTACATCGATGGCCGCTTGGGCAGAAACAGGATCGGCAATGTGAATCTGCCCCACCACGATCGCAGGCGGGAAACCATTGAAAGCCCCTATATTGGTACCTGCGTCACCCGTGATTACAGTATTTCCGATATTGTCGATGGCGCCGGTTGCGGTAAAAAGTCCAAAGGAATTTGCCGCGCCCAAATTAGGAGCCTGAGCCTTTGCAAATCCTAAATTCAAGCAGATGGCCGCAGCGGCGAGTACAAAATGTAGTTTTTGATTCATAGTCTTTCCGAAATTGAAGGCGCTGGCATTCAGCGTCGTTGCAAAGGTGGCCCGACATGCGTTGCTTGTTGTAATACTATGGCGAGTGAAAGTTGCAGGTTTCACGGGAGGGGTGGGAGAGGCGTTGATGCCGAGCTTTGTCATGCCGACCGAGTCGAAGACGCAGCGGAGGCATCTTCAGAGTGGATACAGGTAGCGCATACAGGTAACGCACACAGGGGCTGCACACAGGGGCTGCACACAGGCACCGCAGAAGGCACCGCACACAGGCTTGCATACAGGCACCGCACACTCGCACCACACACACACACACACACACACACACACACACACACAAGCACCGCTCAACTCTAGAAAAAAGCTAGCCTATGCGCAAAAGCTCAGCCTCTCATTGATAATAAACCTTTTGAATGATGCTCCCGTTTGTCCCTGAAATGATGTATTGTGGGCCACCGCCCCTCCCTTGTAGCAGCGCATAAGCAATCACCCAGTTGCCTTTTTCCAATTGGGCGTCCACCTTGTACACACTCAAGTCTGCATAAGCAGATTGCGCATCAGCCCGCGCAATTTCCAGAGCCTCTTTTTGGGTGATCGCCATTGATATAATATTTTTGTGGGTGAGTCCTTTTGACGATCGTGCTAATGACTTGCCCTGAGCAATCTGATTTTCAAAGGATAATCGCGCTTCAATATACCGAGTTCCATTGCATCCAATTCGCACAAATCGGTATTGAAAAAAAACACTGCAAGGATGTTTATTGCTTTGAGATACCCTGCCACGATCTTTTTGATTGCGATTTTGATGTCTGCAAATGACTCATCCCTGAAGACGACCCTAACCATTGGTCCTTTCAATGAGCTCGGGCCACTGTCTTCATATTTTTCGTATGGGTCAAAATTCAAATGGAAGTCTCTGATGGATTCTATGGCGCTTGCCCCCGCGCCATGGATCAGATCTTCGTAATAGACCGTGCACGAGGTTCCTGCATGGCCGAAATACCCACCACCGGTGGGACGTAACAAAGGCATCAAGCTGATGTTGATGGAGTCGATGACAATGTAGGGATGCACATTAGTATAGATTGGCGAATCTCCCCTAGGCTTCACATCGAACTTCTGATAAACCACCACCTGCCCTCCAATGGGAGATTCTGGCAGTGCAGACCCCAAACCCCAAAAAACATCCCCTCTCACAACCTAAACAAATTCTTCAAGCCCTCCGTCAGCCCAGTCGGTTTGCGGCCGAGCGCGATTTCCAAGTCCGAGCTGATGCTAGATTCTTGGTTGTTGAGGATGTCGGTATTAAAATCGATGATCTTTTTGACCATCTGGGCGGGAAGGCCTTTTTCGAGCATCATGTATTCAAATGCGGGGACGTCGATCGGCATGTAGATGACTTCTTTGCCGGAGAGCTCGGTGAGCACGGCGGCGACGTCGTAGAATGAGTAGGCTGCTGATCCCGTGAAATGGTAGGTTTTATTAGTGCTGGGTTCCCGCAACAAGACGTTCGCGATGGCTTCGCCCATCTCCTTGCGTAAGGCAAATGCAACCTTGCCATCGCCTGCCGGCTGGAAAATGCCGGTCTCAAACACGGATCTGCCCACAAACATGGGGATCACGTCCATGTACAAGGCATTGCGAAAGATGGTGTAGTCGAGTCCGCTCGTCTCGATGTAAAATTCGGTGTCGAAGTGGTGCTGCATGAGTCCATTTGCCAGGGTCTCGCGGTCACGCAATGAGCGACTGGTATAGGCGATGGCTTGCACTCCGGTGCGTTTGGCGGCATCGATCACGTTTCTGTGCTGCTGCATGCGGTCGCCTTCGTCGCCGGCCGAGACGAGCAATACGGTGTCTACGCCCTGCATGGCTTGTTCGAGGGAGGCGACGTCGTCATAATCCCCCTGAAAAGTCGTGAGCCCGCGCAGCTGCATCGCCGCAAGCTTGTCTGCGTTGCGCGAGAGCACATGGATCCGCTGTGCAGGCATTGCTGTGAGCAAAGTTTCAATGACTGCATTGCCCAAAATGCCTGTGGCTCCCGTTACCAATATGTTTTTCATCTTTTTCATTTTCGATAGGGTGCAAAGATCGGTAAGAATTGCATGCCCTAAAGTTGCAAATTTCACTTTGTTGTATCCAAATCGTGTGTGAACGAAATTTTACATTGCGAAGAGATCCCTTGAACCCAATCTTGATGAGCGCGGACGAGGCAGTTTTACAATTGCCACAACAACGATTCTCCCATGGGATCGAACCATGCAATTTGTTTCATTTGACCCAGCACATAAAGTTGAAATATTTTGGTCGAAAACCTATAATTGATTCAACAAAAACATCAATGTGAAAAGGATGATACTTTACCAGATAAATTCATAATGTCATGTATGTCGGAGGGAATTGTAGCTATTTAATGTGCAGATATAGAGGAGTATAGGCTTTTTTGAGGAACATAAGTTTTGAGCATATTGGCTGTGATCAACTGGGAATCCTGCTTCAAATTGCATATCGTTGTTGTAGGGGGATAACCTTTCTAAATCGTTGGCGTTTAGGCAAACAAGTCCTCAAAAGCATTGCGCTCGTGATGCTTCGATTCAACATTGATTATTGGCGAGATTATGAAAAATTGGTGCATCTTATTATTGCTCATGGGCAGTGCCCTTTATGGAATTGGTCAGCTTTGTCTCGGCAATTCGACACAGGCTACCTCAGCTATGTTCGATCCCAATTGGATATATGGTTGCGCCACCGGAACAAGTTGCTCGGGAGGCGTTCAGTTTTCCAATTTGGTTGCCTGTGAGCCGATCACGACGATGGACAACTGCGCGCCGCCGCCTACAGGATGCGGCAGCGCCACCAATGCCTCTGATCTATGGTTCACATTTTATGCTACCACGACCTCGGCAACAATCAATGTGATCCAAAATACATCGCTCGTTGCGGCAATACAGGCATTCTCGGGGTCCAACGATTGCGCAACGCTCCTCCAAATTGGCTGCAACATCGCTGGTGGGCCGAGCAGTGGGGTGCAATTGGTCCTCAATGGTCTCATCCCTGGGGAATTGTATTACTTCCGGGTGTATGGCTCCGCCAACAATGCTTCACAGCGAACGGGACTCTATTGCTTTTGCGGCTCGACAGGCCTTTCCAATACGCCACTGCCGATAAGTTTGCATTTGGAGGCGACTGGAAGCGGTGCGAAGGCTTTGCTGGAATGGTCAGTCACCGATGGTGCAGCGATCGATCATTTTGAGATCGAGCAGGGGCAGACGGTCACGGAATTGCGCAGCGTAGCGTCCTTGGCTGCCACGATACAGTCTGTCACCGACGTTTATGATTGGCAGGACGAAAATGCCGCTGCGGGGAGCAACTTTTATCGGATCAAGGCCGTCGATGGCAATGGTGCCGCTCAATATTCCAATATCGCTGTGGCGCAGGTCGAGGCCGATTCCAAGTTTCACCTTGTTGGAAATCTTGCCCACGATATTTTGAAGGTTCAAACGGGAAGTGCATTTATTGGGAATATCCTGAACCTTCAGGGCTCAGTCGTCGCCACACATTCTTTTTTGCGGGGCGATAACCAAATGTGTGTGCAGCAACTGCCTGCGGGACTCTACCTATTCAAAAACGTGGATAGCGGGGCCATTTGTCGATTTGTCGTGCAACACTAGGCCCGGCAGCTGCCTCGCCGCGAGCTCGTCGGCGGTGCATCAGAGAGTAAGGATCTGCTTGGCAGGCAATATGCAGCGCAAAGTTTCCATGACTGCATTGCCCAAAATACCGGTCGCTCAGGTTGCCAATATCTTTTTCATCATTGAGTGGAGGCATAGATCGGGAACGATCGCATGGCGAATAGTTGCAAATCTCGTTTGTAGGAGGTCAAAAGCATTTTGAGGTAAGGATGACCGGTGCGTCTAGGCTTGGCTGATAGCATACAGCCTACGGTTCGCGCTGTTCTGCGGTCAATTTTGAAGAGAAAAACGCTTGGCCAAGTATTTTTTCAAAATGAGCTCTGCAGCGCCAGCGGCAAATGTCTCCGAGATTGTCTGCCTGCCAATGGCTTGCATTTGTGCAAGCTCTGTGCGTTCTATTTTCCTCAAAGCAACTGTTTGTATGGAACCTAACCACAAAAGGTTCCACAATTGCATCAAAGCCTCGAGCACCACAGCTAGCTTTACCGCTTTTCAGGGTTGCTGATCGGCGCATCCAGCATCGCAGCATGGTGGTGAAAGGTTGTCTATAACAAATGATAATGCATTTCATTAAACATATAAATAATAATTATTAAGAGCAGCTGTGGAGATTTGCAGCATGGAAAATCAAAAGCAATTTCAGTTTACCCCAGGTAGCATGATCGTATGGATCATTTTGGGATCGGCCACCTTGGGTATATTGTTGTTGTTGAGGAATTTCGAATTTGTGATTCCCAAATTGGAGCTGATGGCCTTCCCCATTGTCGCTTGTTGCATCCTTGAAGTTTCAGTGCTTTCGCAGGATTGGTTCGGTGAATTCGGTCGAAGCAGCAAAAATGATGGATCGAAATCCCTCGCAGGCCGCTTCATTTCTTGTGAAGATGCGATAGGAAATGCGGTATCGGCTTGATGCACAGGACGATCTGGATATGTGCTTGGAATGGAATCTATTACGAGAACTTCATTTGCATTGGAATCGTTTATTGTTCAATCCATCATTCTGCGCCAGATTTTCTGTTACCGAAACCGCGTCTATTGCGGTTGGATGGTGCGAGATTCGGTTGCCCCGACGGCAGTTGGTATCGACGTCGCAACACCCGCAGGTGCCTACCCATGCGGCAAGATGTAAACGATCACAAGATGCACAATACACGAAGCAAAGAAATTGTATGTGATCGCCTTCCCATCCCAGAAGTTTACACAATCATCTAATCCCTAATTCATGGATTTTCAAGTATTGATTTCGAATCTCACGAATCCTACCCTCCTTTTTTTCTTGTTGGGCATTTTTGCCACCATCGTCAGAAGTGATCTCAAGATTCCTGCCTCTTCGAGCAAATTCATCTCCCTTTATCTGCTCTTTGCAATCGGTTTCAAGGGAGGTCAGGAGCTGGCGCACAGCGACTTCGGGAGTGAAATTGCCTATTCCATCCTCTTTGGATTTTTGTTGTCTTCCCTCGTCCCAGTCTACACATTCTTTATCTTGAAGCGCAAATTGAGCATGAGCGATGCAGGCGCGGTGGCCGCAGCTTATGGTTCTGTAAGTGCCGTGACCTTTGTCTCTGCGGTTGCATTTTTGGAGTCCCAAAAGATCACCTTTGGCGGGCATATGGTGGCTGTCATGGCCTTGATGGAATCGCCTGCGATCATTGTCGGGGTGATTCTCATGAATCGCTATGACACCGAAGTCAAGAGCGACACAAGTTTCTGGTCCATCGTCAAACACTCTATTACCAACGGGAGTGTTTTGCTCATTCTCGGCAGTTTAGTCATTGGATTGATTGCCGATACCAAACAAGCCGAGGGGATCAAACCCTTTGCAACCGATATTTTCAAAGGATTCTTGGCGATCTTTCTGCTGGAAATGGGCATGGTCACAGCAAGGCGCTTTGCTTCATTCAGAAAATACGGTCTATTTCTCAGTGCCTTCGCGATTCTCATCCCGGCATTCAACGGCTGCGCAGTCGCGTTTGCAAGCAGCCTCGTGACCCAAGACATCGGAAATCGTTTCATTTTTGCAATTCTTGCTGCGAGCGCCTCTTACATCGCCGTGCCCGCAGCGATGAAATTGGCAGCTCCGAAGGCCGACCCCGGGCTTTTCATTCCGATGGCACTTGGGCTTACTTTCCCCTTCAACATTACAGTGGGGATGCCGATTTATTACATGATCGTCACCAACTGCTAAGGGTTGCGAAGCGCTGTATTGCCTCCAATTCAATGGGCCACTGCCTACATTATTTGCGTCCAATTCCCATCCCGGTCACAAACGCCTTCCACTAAGGCTACATTGCAATTTGCCCCCAATACCCCTAAAACCGCAGGCGCCAAGCTCCTTTTCGGAAACTTGGCGCCATCCATCCCTACAATAACACAGAAAAACACGTTGAAAAAATCGATTCTTAGTTCCAGCCGCCTCCGAGGGCTTGGTAGATATTCACGACGGCATTCATCTGCTGCTTTTTGGTATCGATGAGCTCAAAGCGGGCCTGCACGGCGTCGCGTTGCGTGAGCAAGACCTCCATGTAATCGGCACGGGCAGAGTTGAACAATTCTCCTGAGATCGTCACCGATTGCGTGAGCGCCTGCACTTCCTGCGCCTTGAGAGCATAGGTCTTCTCGAGGTTATCGATGTTGCTGAGCTGATTGGCGACTTCGATATAGCCATTCAATAAGGTGCGCTCATATTCATACACGGCTTGGACTTGCCTTGCATTTGCCGAGAAATAGGCTGCTTTGAGGGCATTGCGATTGATCAAGGGAGCGACGAGATCACCTGCGAGGGAAAAGAGCATGGACTCCGGCGTTTTGATCAAATAGGCGGGGTTGAATGCCGAGAGACCGATGCCCGCGCTGATGCCCAGCCGCGGATAAAACTGCGCTTTGGCGACCTGCACATCCAAGTTGGAGGCGGTGAGCATGAGTTCTGCCTGCCGAATGTCGGGACGGTTTTCCAACAACTGAGCAGGCAAGCCCGCAAACATCTGCTGGGGCACCATTGCCGGGAAGTCCTGCGGGCTGCGCACGACAGGCTGCGGATAACGGCCCACCAAGAAATTGATGCGGTTTTCGGCCTCGATGATCTGCTGTTGAATGCCAAACTGCAAGCTCTTGGTATGCAGCACCTGCGCCTCAAACCGCTTCACAGCGAGTTCCGTGACCCGCGATGCCAACTTTTGCAATTGCACGATCTTGAGGGCATTGTTTTGGATCTCGATGTTTTGCTTCACGATCTCCAACTGATTGTCCAATGCCAGGAGTTCATAATACTGCTTGGCCACCTCAGCCACGAGCTGGGTCACGAGGAAGTTTTTGCCCTCGATGCTCGCCATGTAGCGGTTGAATGCAGCCTGCTTGGCATTGCGCAGCTTGTGCCAGATGTCCAATTCCCAAGTGGCATAGATGCCACCCATGACATTGGTGAGCGGATCGGGCATGGCTTTGCCGGGGGCAATCTCAGTATTGGCCTCCGTGGCACCTTGGAAGGTGTAGCGGCCGACTTTGTCTACCGCAGCGCCAGCTCCCACGCCCGCAAAGGGGAGGTACTCGCCCTTGCGGGCGCGCACCTCGTTGCGGGCAATCTCAATCTCTTGCTTCACGATGTTCAGCTCCTGATTGTTTTGAAATGCAGTCTCGATCAGCTCAATCAAATTGGGATCGGTAAAAAACTCGCGCCACTGCACCTGAGCCGAATTGGTGCTGTCTTGCACGTCGCTGTAGCGGTCGGGCGTCGCCTGATTGGCTTTGCGCGGTGCTACCTTCAGGAACTTGCAGCCTGCAATCAGCATGAGCATGGCCATGAGGAGCAGGGCTATTGGGATTCTTTTAACCATTGTGGTCGACATAATCTTCGGTTAATGGGTTTTCGTCTTCGTCTTGGATGAGTTTGCGTCCCTCGGCAAGTTTGCCAAAGATGAAATAGAGGCCGGGCACGATGATGACCCCAAACAGGGTGCCAAAGAGCATGCCACCTAGCGCCGAGGAGCCGATCGTGCGGTTGCCAATGGCGCCTGCACCGTGGGCGAACACGAGTGGAATCAAACCAGCGATGAATGCAAATGAGGTCATGAGGATCGGACGGAAGCGTACCCTTGCGCCCTCGATGGCGGCCTCAAGCACGGTGGCACCTTGCCTTTGCTTTTGCACGGCAAACTCCACGATGAGCACTGCATTCTTCCCCAGCAGACCCACAAGCATGATCAAACCGACCTGTGCATAGATGTCATTGGCGAGTCCCATGCCTTTCACCAGCAAGAAGGAACCAAATACCCCGGCCGGCAAGGAAAAGACGACCGCCAGCGGAATGATGAAGCTTTCATATTGCGCAGCCAAGACAAAGTACACAAACACCAACACAATGATGAAGATGTAGATCGCCTCGTTGCCGCGTCGGGTCTCGTCGTAAGAGAGGCCCGCCCAGTCGATGGAAAAGCCATTGGGCAGGGTCTTGGCGACCTCTTGCACGGCCGCGATTGCCTCGCCTGAGCTATAACCCTTGGCAGGCCCACCGCGAATGGCTGCGGTATTGTACATATTGTACCGATTGATCTCATTGGCCCCCTGCTTTTTCGTGATTTTCATGAATGCGGAGAACGGCACCATCTCATCGCGGTCATTTTTCACGTAGAGGTTGAAGATGTCGGTGGGCAACTTCCTGAACTTGGGATCGGCCTGCACAAATACCTTGAAAAAGCGTTGGTACTTGATGAACCCGAGCTCATAGGTACTGCCGATGAAGGTCGAGAGGGTGTTCATGGCATTGCCGATGCTCACGCCCTTTTGCATCGCCTGCTGATTGTCGATCTCGATTTCATATTGCGGATAGTTGGCGCTGAAAAATGTGAAGAGGCCCGTGAGCTCCTTGCGCTCTTCAAGTTCATGCATGAACTCATTCTTCACCTTCTCCAATTGATCGTAGTCGCCACTGTTGGTTTTGTCGAGCAATTGCAGCGCAAAACCACCCGCAGCACCAAAGCCAGGAACGGCCGGCGGATCAAAAAATTCGATCGTGGCACCAGGGAAATCCTTCGCCTTTTCCTCGAGTTCCTCAATGACTTGCGCCACGGTATGCTTGCGCTCCGACCACGGCTTTAAGTTGATGAGGCAAGTGCCGGCATTGGAGCCACGACCCTCGGTAAGCACCTCGTAACCTGCGATGGAGGAGACCGATTGCACGCCTTCGACGTTCATAATCACCTTTTCCAGTTGGTTGCTGAGGTCATTGGTGCGCTCCAGCGTGGAGCCGGGAGGCGTTTGAATGATCGCATACAACATGCCCTGATCTTCGCTGGGGATGAAACCTGTGGGCAGTTTGGAACTCACCATGTAAATGCCCAAGGCAAAGATCACAAACATGCCGATCGTCACGAGCCACCGGTGCGCGATCTTGCGCAATATCCAGACATAACCATTGGTCACTTTTTCAAAGAGCCAGTTAAATCCATCAAAGAAGCGGTTGAGCAAGTGCCGCTTGCGCAGTTTGCCGTGGTTGTTGCGCAAGATCATCGCGCAAAGCACTGGCGTCACCGTGAGCGCCACAATGCCCGAGAGGACGATGGACGATGCCATCGTGATCGAAAATTGTCGGTAAAAGGTGCCGACTGGGCCGGTCATGAACGAGACAGGCACAAATACCGAGACCATGAGCAAGGTGATTGCGATCACCGCACCGCTGATCTCGCCGATTACTTTTTTCACGGCCGCAAAAGGCGCGAGATGCTCCTCTTCCATTTTTGCGTGCACAGCCTCCACCACCACAATCGCATCATCCACCACAATCCCAATCGCCAAAACCAGCGCAAACAGGGTGACCATGTTGATCGTGAGTCCAAACAATTGCATGAAAAAGAAGGCCCCGACCAGCGAGATTGGCACCGCCAATGTCGGAATCAGTGTGGAGCGCCAGTCGCCCAAGAAGATAAAGACCACGATGGCCACCAAGATGAATGCGTCGCGCAGGGTCTCGATCACGTTGTCGATCGAGGCGTCGAGAAACTTGGAGACGTCATAGCTGATCTCATAATCCATGCCCGGCGGGAAGGTCTTTTTGAGTTCTTCCAGCTTTGCTTTCACTTCCTCGATCACCGCGCTGGCATTGCTACCATAGGTCTGCTTCAAGACGATGGCGGCCGAGGGGTTGCCGTTCATGTTGGAGTAGATGTCATAATATTCGCTGCCGAGACTCACCGTCGCGATGTCTTTGAGGCGCAAGACTTCGCCATCTGGGCTCGCCTTGATGATCACGTTTTCATACTGCTTGGGATCATTGAAGCGGTCGGCATAAGCAAGCACATACTCGAGCGCTTCAGCACGCTCGCCGTCCCCACGGCCTATCCTGCCTGCCTTGCCGATCACACTTTGGTCATCGAGTGCGGCCATGACCTCGTCGGGCGAGATTTTGTAGGCCCGCATCCGGTCGGGATTGAGCCAAATACGCATGGCATACTGGCGGCTGCCGAGGATGCGCGCCTGCCCGATGCCATTGATGCGCTGCAGCTCTGGGATCATGTTCACACCCGCATAGTTGAAGAGGAACTTCATGTCTGCGTTTTTGTCGGTGCTGTACAGGTTCACATACATGAGCATGCTCGGGATCACGGGCGTGATGATTACGCCCTCACGTTGCACGAGTACAGGCAAGCGGTTGCGCACCTGCTCGACGCGGTTGGAGACCTGCACAAGCGCCGCATTGATGTCGGTGCCGGGTTCAAAGATCACCTGGATATTGGCCTCGCCGGCGCTTGTGGCGTCTGAGGTCATGTAGCGCATTCCCCAAGCACCATTGATGGCCTGCTCCAAGGGAATGATGACGGACTCTGCGAGTGACTTGGCACTCGCGCCCGGGTAGGAGGCGCTGACCATGACCATGGGCGGCGCAACCTGCGGAAACTGGGAGGTGGGCAGGGTCACCATGGACAGCACCCCCAGAAATATGATGACGAGCGAGATCACGATGGCTAGCACCGGCCGCTGAATGAATTTTCTGAACATTTTTTTACTGCTTTAAATGTTAGGATTATTCGACGTAAACCTTCAAATTGGACATCACCTTGGCAGGCTTCTCATAGGCAAAAGTGATCTTTTGATCCTCCTGCACCTTGCGGATGCCTTCGAGCAAGATTTTGTCGTTTTCGGTGAGGCCGTCTTTGATCACATATAGGTCCGGCATTTCGGCAGCGATCGTGATTTCACGGGAGTGCACGTGATCGTCTTTGTCCAGCACAAAGACATACTTTTTCTCCAGCACTTCATAGGTCGCTTTTTGGGGAATGATGAGGGCATTTTTCATCGGCAAGACCATCTCGATATTGCCGGTCTCCCCATGGCGCAAGAGTCCTTTGGGATTGGGAAATGTCGCACGAAAGGGAATATTGCCCGTTTCATTGTTAAAATCTGCCTCGATGGTCTCGACGATGCCGGGAAATTCAAATAGCTGACGATTGGCCATTTCCAAGCTCACCTGCGTGAGGTTTTCAGCGGTGGCATTGGATTTGTAATCGAGGTATTCGGCCTCGGGCACGTTGAAATAGACCCACATTTTGCGATTGTCGCTGAGCGTGCTGAGCAGGTCTCCCTCGTTGATGAGGCTTCCGAGTCGCACCTGAAAACGGTCCATGATGCCATCAAAGGGCGCTTTGATTTCGGTGAATCCCAAGTGCACCTGTGCCAAGGCGAGTTCGGCTTTCGCCTTGTCATACTTGGCCTTAGCCAGCGCCAATTCATTGGCCGACACGACATTGCTGTCGGCTAGCGACTTGGTATTGTTGTATTCGATCTCCGCAAATTTGGCCTCGGCTTGCGCCTTTTGCAGTTCGGCTTGATAGAGCAGCGGCATGATTTGAAACATCATCTGCCCTTGGTGTACCGTCTGACCTTCGTCTACAAAGATATTTTGCAAATAGCCCTTTTCCAGTGCCCGCAGCTCGATGTGCTGAATGGCGTGGATTTGACAGACATATTCGCGGGTGATCGAAGTATCTTTTTTCAAGGGGCTGGTCACCACAAATTGTGTGGTCTCCTCCTTGGACTCGTGCTCGCCTTCACCTTTGGCAGAGCTGCAGCCGGTTTGAAACAACATGGCGCTAATGCCCATGAGTATGAGTATCCTCTTCAAGTTCAACATAATATTTCGATTTTTCTTAACCTGTGTGTTTCTTGCCTAGCAATAGGCGCTACATGTGCCGTCGCTCAGCACACATAGGTATGTAGGTGGGTGCCCGCTTGGGGGAAATGCAGATTTCAGATTGAGCCCGTCTATTGCGGGGGCAATCCAAAATATACCAGCAAAGATCTTATATCCGTAGGAGGCAATAAGTCAGGCAGCGAGTCTTGCTCGATGTCCCATGGGCTGTATCTCCATCAGATGGCATGCTTTGGTGCACGGCATCCAGATTTTTGGCGAGAAGCCTGATCAGAAATGCGAGTTGGTGTGAATGGTTTTGGTCTTGTTGTACAATGCCTTCTCTCCACTTTTCTTCTTCCT
>JANPHP010000539.1:0-17138 GCA_031424495.1 Bacteroidota bacterium
GCTCCAAACCAGCAATGTGCTTTGGTGCATAAGGTCAAATACATTGCGATTTTCTTGCCACCTGCCTTTGTCGGCGGCGACCTTTTCCACGAGATCCCAAGGCGTCTTCACCGAGAGCTCCGCTTCGGTGCCCGGCACCAATTCCATCGGCAAAACCCTGAATCCCAGATTTGCATAGAGGTGGCGCACCGCCGAGGAGCAGACCACAATACAATTGTCCACCGTGAGGTCGATCAGGCCTTCACTTTCATGCTTGATTTTTTTGAGGGTGTAGCTGGCAAAATCATCGAGCTTGCCCACGTCGTCGATGCCAAAAACGTATGCCGGCACCAGCAGCTCCTGCGAAAAATCAAGCAGCGCCATGGCCCGCAGGTAAAAAGGCATGGGATTGCGGCGCGTGTTGCTGTGGTTTGCTGAGGTCACAGCCCATACGACGCCCAGGATTGCTGATTTTTCTGTGATGTGTCGGCCATCGGCATCGGGTTCACCGTTGAGTCCATTTGTGATGATGCGGCTCAGGTATTTGAATTGAAAATCAGTAAGTGCATGGTGACGACCGGGAACGAGTAGGTACATTTTGGGGAAGGCGGAGCCGATTAAATTGAGAATTGAGAGAGTTCAGAGTTCAGAGTTCAGAGTTCAGAGTTGAGAGTTCAGCGTTCAAAGTTGGAGCGTGGATAGGTTCAACGTTTTAAGATTCAGGGTTCAAATGGTTGACTTTCAGTAGCAAGCGCAAACTTCAAGAGCGATAGGGGGGCGGCGGGCGGCAGAATGAACAAAATTTCCAAAAGCCCCAAACCACAACAGCAACGTCCAAACTACTACCTACTACCTACTACCTACTACCTACTACCTACAACCTACAACCTACAACCTTCCAATCCCTCCTCCCTAATCCCGAAACTCTGCTTGCGTTTTCATCATTGCTGCGCGGCCTGCGGCCGCGAGGTCTTCTGAAAGGATCATTGCGGCATTCCAAAGCGCAATTTGTTGCAGCCCTTCGGTCACGCTGTGGTCGCGGGCATACAGGAGCACTTCCTTGGTTCCACGGATGCTAAGCGGCGATTTGCTTGCGATTTGCTGCGCGATGACGCGCACGCCTGCTTGCAAGGCTTCTGTGCTCTCAAATGCTTGGTTTACGAGGCCTGTTTTTGCGGCCTCTATTCCGCCCACCATTCGTCCCGTATAGGCCATTTCACTGACGAGACCGGGGCTGATGAGCTTGGGTAGGCGCTGCAACGAGCCTAGGTCGGCGACCATGCCCAGGTCGATTTCCTTGATGGTGAAGTAGGCATCGGCAGTGCAGTAGCGCATGTCGCAGGCAGCCGCGAGATCGAGTCCGCCGCCGATGCAGCCCCCGTGGATGGCTGCGAGTACTGGTTTGGCGCAAGCTTCGACGGCATTCATCGGTGCTTGCAGCGCCAATACAAGCTTGCGCAGCTTCTCGCGCTTGCGCCCATCGCAGTTGTCGTCGACCTTGGCGTTGATGCTCAGCAACAACTCCAAATCGATGCCCGCACAAAAGTGTTTTCCGTTTCCCTGCAAAATCACCACACGCACCGTCGGCTCATCACTGAGGGCTTGCATTGCATCGGCGATTTCCCTAAAAGAGGTCTCTGTGAGGCAGTTGGCTTTATCTGGTCGATTGAGGCTGACCGTTGCGATGTGGTCGGCGATGGAGACTTGAAGCGTTTCGTAATTCATATCCTGTCTTGGTTTCAAGCGTGGGTAAGGGTGATGACAGTGCCGCTGGGAAAGGATTCTGCTTGGATTGAGCCTCCAATGCGGTTGACGATCTCCCTGCAGATGTACAATCCCAGTCCGGCTCCCGCCGTTTGATGGTTGCCACGGGAAAACATGTCAAATGCATTTTGCAGCTGTGTAGGCTCAAATCCAATGCCTTTGTCTTGCACCAAGAGCGTCCACTGCGTACCCCTGCCCTTGGCAATGAGGGTGCACGTGTTGTCGGCTGCGCCTTTTCGGCGGAAGTCGATCGCGTTTTGCAGCAATTGCCGCAGCGCTAGGTGAATCATTACAGGGTCCGCGACGATGTCAGCGACCCCATCGGCCTTCAACTCAAAATGCATTTCCTGAAATCCCTTGCGCTGATTGAGTTCCTCCAACACAGCGGCATAAATTGCATTGAGGTCAATGACTTGGGGTTGCAAGATGCGCTGATCGACCTCGACTTTGTCGATGAGTTGTTGCAAGACGCTATTGAGGTGATCGGCTTTGGTCCCGATCATGGCCAGGTATTGATTGGGATCTGGGGCGGATTTGGCGACATCGACCAGGCCTTTCATGCTGGTGAGCGGACCTTTTAGGTCATGCGACGAGCGATAGAGGAAGGTATTGAGAGCAAGGCGCGCTTGTTCCTTGGCTTCAATTTCCTCGCTCAATTGCGCATTGGCGGCAGAGAGCGCGTGGGTGCGCTCGGCGACTTTGAACTCCAAACGGGCATTGGCGAGGTTGCGTTCTCGGTTGCGGCGCACAAGGATCACGGCAAATGCAATGAGTACCAAAACGCCGAGTCCCATGGAAATCAGCAATATACCTTGCCGTTTGATCGATTCATCTTTTTGGAGCAAAGTCGTTGCTTGATCGATTTTGGCTTCTTCTTCCTCTTTTTGGATGCGGTAGAGCAACTCAGCATTGCGGCTGTCGGCAGTAATGCGCTGCTGGTAAATCGTATCGTTGGCGGCCAAGGCCTTCTCTGCCCACAAGTAGGCCGATTCGAAGTCCTTTTGCAGCACATAAGCCCGCTTGAGATTGGTCGAAGCCGCTGCTACCACATCGTAGGCGTGAAACGAATCGGCCAATACATGGGCTCTCTGATTGTAAATGATGGCGCTATCTAGGTTGCCTTCCCGCAAAAAGACCTCGCCGATGTTGTGAAGGTCGCGGCTCATGTCTTGCATCAGATCCATCGATCGGTGCAGCTCATAAGCCTCGCGATTCATCTGCCGGCTGCTTTCATATTGCTCCAGCATGCCATAGATATTGCCAATATTGCCCATGTAGGCGCCTTTGTTGTAAGGGCCCTCATTACCTGCGGAGTCTAGCGCGAGTTCATAGTAATGAAGTGCCTCGGGCAACATTTCGAGGGCACTGTATACATTGCCGATCGTATTGTAGGCGGCGGAGATGCCCTTGAAGTAGCCAATTTCCTTGCGAATCTCCAAGGCCGTCTGTTGCTCGCGCAAGGCTTGCTCATAGTTGCCGTCATTGAGCTGCATCAAACCTACATTGCTGTGCAGATTGGCGATCCATTTCTTGTCGCCCGTGGACTCAAACAGTTTGAGGGCTTCGAGGTAGGACATCAAGGCCCTATCGTGCATATTCATGACCTTGAAGCAGTTACCTTGCATATTGGTGGCGCGGGCCATGCGCCATTTGTCACCGATGGATTCGGCAATCGAGATCGATTGTCGGGTGAATCGCAATGCACTGTCGGGCTTCACGAAGACGAGCGAAATCTCCAATTGGTGGAGTTTATCGAGATAGATCGTGTCATGCTTCCCATAAGCTAGCAGGTCCTTGTACAAGCTATCGGCTTGTCGAGGATCTTGCGCCATGAGTCGCAATGCCCCTAGCAGGCATATCAATATGCAGAAAAATGGTCTCGGGGTTTTGAGCATGTGGCAAGATAAGCCGAGTACGACAGGATTCGCAAGTCTCGGGGTTGCAAGTGGGGAAATAATTTGGGTACGCACGGAAGCTAACTCGTTCGGGGATTGCCCATTGGATTTGAGCATTGGCTTTTGTTGCAGGGATTAGGTTGGCAATTGCTTCGTAAAGGATCTGGAATCTTTGCCATCTGCAAGTGCATTCAAGCCTTATGGATCGCTAGGCACAGGATTTGGACGGAAATCAGTTGATGCCCCGGCCGAGTCGGGGAGGAGCAATGCCGTGGCAAATGAAAGCTGTCTCGCATTTCCGGCATCCTTCCTCATCGCCAGAATTCTAATCCAATTCCCGACTTGCATGCGCCGATAATCTTGTTCTTTTTTGTACTTTTGCAGCCGAATTGTTTGCTGAAATTAAGATGATCAAAAAGACCCTTTCGTTCCTCATTCTCTCCATACTTCTGCTGGGTTCGCAAGCCCTTGTGGCGCAGCCGAAGGACAATGAAACGATCAAGAAAATGATCGAGGGCTATAAGCTCGACATGCGTGGCCCTTACAAAGACATTCGTTGGTACTGCGCCGACGGCACCTACAAGGAACCCAAGGTGGGGTGTGCTGCCGAAAACAAGAACAATTTGCAGCGTGCGCGCTACAAAGACGAGGTCGAGGCGCTCATGGTTTCCAACCATGTTTTTCTCGGACAGATCCTCGCCAAGACCGGCAAAACCGATTTTTGGGACGCTGACTTTCGCCAATCTCGCTTGAAGCAATACCAAATCGAGCGTTTTCTCATGAATGTCGACGATGGTTGGGTCAATCGGCGCGGCCAATACTACCGAGGCGCAACGCAAGCCGAGGATGAAGAGGCTTGGGGCATTGCATTTTTTGAATGGCTCCTCGCAAAGGACGATGTGATCAAACAAAACTTTCTGCTCGTTCGCGAGGCAGTCAAGGACATTCCTCACCAGGGCGACGACAGCAAGACCCAAAACGTGCGTGCTGTTTCCCGCATTTTGGGTGACGAGTATGGCCCGTTCATGGACATCCGCATCAAAATCCACAATCAGCCTGAGGCGACAGATATCAAGACGGTGCGTGATTTTCAAGCCAAGCACAAGTCCAAACTCAGTGCTGAGCAAAACAATCGCTTCACAGAGTTGCTACACGACATGGAAATCGTCTTTGCACCGGTGCAGCTGTCATCCCTGAATAAGTTTTTGGTGAAAATGCCGAGCACTTCTCCGCTGCGGCAGACCATTGCCGATTTTGTAACGGCACAAGCCAAGACACCGATCGGCAAAGACCGGGCCATGGCATTTGCTGATTTGCTTTGGAAGGTGCGCATCGGCATTTTGAGCGAACCCAAGGCTAAGTCGCGATTGGCGCTGCTTGACATCAGCAGCAATTTGGAAAGCATTCTCTTTCGTGAAATAGGCGAATGGGAAACCAAAGACCTACAATCAGAGTGCGAAAAAATCTATGCGCTCAGCTGGGCGGCAGCCGGCTCTGGTTTCTTAGAGAAATGGGAGTGGGAAGGAACCTCGTTCCTGATCACGCCTAGCAAGCGCGCCGAAATGAGCATGGCAGAGCTCAACCGCTTTGTGGACGTGGCACGTGGCCATGTCGAGTGGGGTACGGGTCAGTTTCGCGCCAATTATCAAGAAACCATGAACCTCATGGGCGGCTTTGAACCACGGGCTTTTGGCTTTGTGGATGACCGCATCCGCTCATCGGTATTGCTCCACTTGGGTCTCAGCGTCTCGCGCCTGGGCGACTTCGTTTCCCGTAATGCTGGATTTTCCAATCAGGTGATGGACATCCCTGAGCAAAGCCGCATTCGTGGGGTAAATCCAGGATTTGCAAAGGGCGAACTCGTGGTCGTGGCTGGCAATGAAAATGATGTCACGGTGAGCAATGACAAGATTTTTGCCTTCAACCGCCCGCCTGCCGACCTGAAGCCCCTCGCTGGTATCATGACCGTAACCGAAGGCAATATCGTCTCGCACGTGCAGTTGCTTGCCCGCAACTTGGGGATTCCGAATGCCGTGCTAAGCGCGCAGAACTTGGAATCATTGCAAAAATACAATGGCCAAATCGTGTTTTTGGCCGTTTCCAACAAAGGCACGGTGATCATGAAGCCCGCCGACAAAATGACCGACGAGGAGAAAAAACTGTTTGAGGTCAAGAAGCGCAAAGAGGAAAAAATCACCGTACCCACAGAGCGCATCAATCTAGCCCAACAAAAGGTCGTAAACCTCCGCGAATTGCGTTCCTCAGATTCAGGCAAACTTTGCGGCCCCAAGGCCGCCAATCTCGGCCAACTCAAAAACATGTTTCCAGACAATGTCGTGGAAGGCTTTGTAATCCCATTCGGGATTTTTAGGGCACATTTGGATCAAAAAATGCCCAATGTCACCGAGACATATTGGGAATACGTGAACCGCATTTTCAGAACTGCAGAAGAAATGCGTGGCGAAGGCAAGTCTGAGGCCGCCGTCGAGGTTTACACCCTAGCTGAACTCGAGCACCTGCGCACACTCATCAAGGCGATGCCGCTACTGCCCGAATTTGTCCAGGACATGAAGGATTGTTTCCAGGAGGTATTGCATACAGATATGGGCAAGGTGCCAGTATTTTTGCGGAGCGATACCAATATGGAAGACCTCAAGGACTTCACCGGTGCCGGCCTGAACCTCACATTGTTCAATGTCGTCGATGTCGAGAAAATCTTTCAAGGCATCAAAGATGTTTGGGCTTCGCCCTACAGCGAGCGCAGTTACAAATGGCGCCAAAAATACCTCAACGACCCGCAAAACGTATTCCCCTCGATTTTGGTGATTCCGAGTGTGGATGTGGACTATTCAGGAGTGATGGTCACCAAGGGCATCAAGACCGACAATATTGAAGACATCACGATCGCCTTCAGCCGCGGCGCTGGCGGTGCAGTAGATGGGCAGGCTGCAGAGACTTTTGTGCTGCGCAGCAATGGCAGCACGACTCTGCTTTCACCCGCGCGCGAGCCCTATTACAACAGTCTACCGGTGACTGGAGGTACGCAAAAAAATATGACCTCATTTGAAAAGCCCATTCTCAAGACCATCAACCTAAAGGCTTTGCGAGAAATGGCTGCACAAATCAAACAAAAAATGGCCACTGTACCCGGCGTGGAAACCAAGGAGGGACCTTGGGATATTGAGCTTGGTTTCAAAAACGATAAGCTCTGGCTGTTTCAGGTGCGCCCATTTGTGGAGAATAAGAACGCATTGGCCTCTGATTTTTTGAAGTCCATTACTCCTGTGATGCCCGACGGCAAGATGATCCCTGTAAACACTCCCTTTTGACATGAAAACTATCCTCAAGATTTCCCTCTTTCTCGGCATTTTCCTCGTAGCGGGCAGTTTGCAGCATGTCATGGCATACCCGATCGACGGCTACAAGTATTCCGGCATTCGGCGATTGGAGCGACTACAAGCAATCTTGCGTGGCGAGGTCAAGGACAAGTTGCCGCTCCTGGGGCAACAAAAGTCAATCAACGACATTAAGCTCAACCTGCTTGGTCCGCGTGGAGACAGCTTGGCAGTATTGCCTGCGGTAGATTCTAGCCTGCAAAAGGCGATCAATGGTTTGTTTGGCGGCTTGTCTTCGGCCTATTCGATTTGTGTATTGGAGATTTCGCCCGGCAAGCCAATGCGCTTTGCGCAGCGCAAGGAAACTGCCGGCTATCAGCCGGGTTCCGTAGGCAAGTTGGCGGTACTTGCAGGCTTGTTTTGCGAGTTGCAGGAAATTTATCCTGACTCCTATGAGAAGCGGTTGGAGCTTATTCGCACCAAAGTTGTGCGCGGTGGGCAGTGGGCCATGTCTGATGAACACACCATCCCGATTTACAATCCTGAGACTAAAAAATTCCTCAAGCGCACGGTGATTCCTAGTGACAGCTTTTCTGTTTTGGAGTGGGCCGACCACATGGTCTCCGTGAGCAACAATGGTGCTGCGGCCGTCGTGTGGCGTGAGGCCATCCTCATGCGGGTATTTGGCAGCGCCTATCCTACACTTACCGATGCTCAGGGGAATGAGTATTTCAGCAAAACCCCCAAAAGCGAACTCACTGACATTGCGATCTCAGTGGTGAACGATCCCTTGCAAGACTTGGGCATCAGCCGTGAGGAATGGCGCTTGGGAACGATTTTTACACGCGGTGGCGGCGCTGTTGTCCCCGGCAAGGGTGGCAGCTCAGGATGTCCATTGGCTTTGATGAAATATCTCGTCGCCATGGAGCGCGGCAAAATCGTCGATCCTGAATCGAGCTTGGAGATCAAGCGCATCATGTACAGCACCGACCGTCGCATTCGCTATGCGTCCTCAAAAGACCTCGCCAATGCTGCGGTCTACTTCAAGTCGGGCAGCCTTTACAAGTGCAAGCCTGAGCCGGGTTATACCTGTGCCAAGTACAAAGGCAATGTCGAGAACTACATGAACTCCGTAGCCATCATCGAGCATGGCGACAGCCTCATTTATATGGTGACCTTGATGTCCAATGTCCTCCGCAAAAACTCAGGAACAGACCATATGATCATGGCGAGCAGGATCGAGAAAATCATTCGCGCCCAATAAGAGTTGGTTCCGTGGAGTTGACCGACTGCGGCCTAGGGCGCAATTGGAGGATTCCTTATTCGTTCAATACTCATTGGTACTTCAAATCGCACCCAATTCACAAGTTGTGTAAGTGAGTGGGCATTGGCTGATTTGGTAAACGGTGGTCGAAGGCAAGCATTTAGCCTCATGTAAGCATCATGCGTCACAGACAAAATTTGAGCGAAAGGGTATTCTAGACCTTGGTCGGAGCGCAGCTAGACCACAAAATCCTTCGAAATTTTGAGGGGTCTCTCAACCAATAACTGCCCGCGAAGGCATTCGATTACACCGCAGTCGCCATCTTCAGCTTCACCCCATCGGTCTCAGCATAGCGCTTTACCAATGGCATAAAACGTGCGTCTTGTGCCTGCCCAAGCAGGTAGAGCACGGCGTAACGCAGATTGATATCCTTGGTTTCGAGCAAGGTTTTGTAACAGGTGTATTCGTCGGGAATGTTGATGTCTAGGTTGTCGATGGCCTCTGCAGTGATACCGTCGAGCAGTGCCGTTTCCAACACCGGAATGAGAACCTTTTTCAAGCTGGGATCGAGCAGATTTTCCAAGAATTCGACTGCGTTGATGCGCAGGTCAGGCTTGTTGCTTTGCAGGCCCTCAAAGATCGGCAGGATGTCCTCTGTGGGGTATTTCAGTCCGAGCAACCTGAAAATGCGTTCCAAATGGCCGTCCATGCGGGCCTCGAGCAGGCGCACGAGATTGGCGCGTGCGCGCTCCTGCGCAGCCTCGTCGGCCGTGAGCGTGTGGTTGCGAATGTCAGATCCGATTTTGATCTGTGCATAAAGCACTGAAAGCGTGCTTTGGTACAGACGCACTTCTTCCATAATGCGGTGCATGATCGCCTTTTTTTGGAAGCGCAGGTGCGGAAACTTCACCTTCATATTGTTGAGGGAACGCAAAGCCTCCAAGTGGACATTGAGGTCCTCGTGGTCGAGCAAGTCGAGCATGAGGTCCACCGCCAATTGGCTATCGATGCGTTCAAGCACAGAAGGAATCAGTCGAATCACATCTACACGCATGCTGGGCTGCTTGAGGAGGACCGCTAGCGGTTCAAAAATCGCAGGACCAAAACGAAGAAGGGCTTCTCGCGCCTTTGAAAAATAGCGTTCTTCGGGCAGCATCTCCAGTAGCGGAGGCAAGAAACTCAGGTGCATCGAATTGCCTGCGGACTCGATGGCAGTGGCAACCATCGTTGGATCAGGGTCGTGAAATGCACTCTCGATCACAAAAAACAGCTTGAGGCAACCGGCATGGCCGATGGCCTTGAGCAGGTCGCTGCGCATCACGCTGAATTTTTCAGCATCATTTTCGTTGGCAATTGCCTCCAAGCGATCATACAGGCGCTGCTCTACGGCAAAACGAGTCTTCATGCCAATGTTGTCGCGCGATTCCTTGGCGAGGCCCACGAGGGCTGCACCACTCACATGGTAGTCCTCATCGCGCAGGTAGCGCTCCATGCGCATGTAGCGGTCTTCATGGCTGTGCTCCAGCAGGTATTCAAACGCGCCGATCTTGACATTTTCATCTTTGTCTTGGATCATCGGCTCTACCTCCTCGATCAGGTGATCGTTTTTGTAATGGTAGAGCGATTTGAGTGCCTCAGCGCGCACAGCAGAAGAAGGGTGGTAGAGAAGACTCCGAATGTGGCCAAAGAGACGCTGGTCTTGGATCTCCCTTACCTTACCCAAAACGAAAATGATTTGACTCTCATCCCCTGATTCCAACACACGCATCAAGCCACCAAATACCGATTCATTGGTGGGTTCGGTAGTCTTTGCTGGGCTGGTGGTTTCTCTATTTTCATTCATGCGCAGCTTAAACGCTGTCAAGTATTCTCGTCTAATCAGAAATGCGAAATACATCCAAACGCCGATGAGCGCGATGATCATTACACAAATCGCTCCTGTGCTCAGTCCCAGCCATTTCGGGCTCACAATGAAGATCAAAATCAGGCCAGCGATGCCTGACGCAAAGCAATCGATGAAGACGTCGATAAATGATTTTGTGCGGTTTTTGATGTCAATCGGGATCGGCAGGGCCAGCAATTCGGTTGCAGATTTGTTGATGGATTGTTTCAGGCTCCCATCAGCTATCCTGATAAAAACAGCCGCCCAGAGGGCAGGGAATAGCAGAAGCAAAATGGCCCCAATCAAAATACCAGCTGGCAATAAAAACAAAGAAGTGCCTACGCCAAAGACGCCCACGACACGGTGCGTGATGAAGAGCTGCACCAGCAAGGAAATGATGCTGAGGGTGGATAGCCAAAATCCAAAGAAGGCTGTGAGTTCCTCTGGGTCCTGAATGACGTCATAGGCCACCGATGTATACTGATATTCAACCAACTTGGCGACGATCACGCTCACGCCAATGATGATCGACAGGTAAGTGAGGTGGCGCGAATGGATGATCAGCAAAAAAGGGTGGTCACGACCGGTGAGACGTTTTTTCTGCTGGATATTGCCTTGGGTCTGACCCACATTTTGGCGCCAGATGGTAAGTGTGATCGGAATGCAGAGCGCGAGCAATCCGCCAGCGACAAAGAGCAAGGACTCACTGCTCATAAAGGTTGCGAGCGCTGAGGCGAGGTAGCCGCCAAAAATGCCTCCGGCTATCGCGCCTGCACCGATAAAACCAAAGAGCCGCTTGGCCTCTCGTGCATTGAAAACGATATTGGCGAGGATCCAGAATTGTGAAGTGCAAAGCAGCGCGAAAATCGTCATCCAAATATAGAAGACGTAAACTGCCCAGCTCGTAAACAGCTCAAAGCTGAGCAGGACACCTAGCAAAGCAAGGGTGGCGACAGAGCCACCAAGGGTGCCGATGATGATTTTGTTGAACGCAACCTGGCTCAGGATGCGTGTATAAACGGTGGACACGATCGCTGCAGGAATGGCGGCGAGTACGAATGCAAGCGGCAGACTTTCCTTGCCGTATGTGGTGACAAAAAGTGCTTGTACTGTGGACTTTACAATGAGCAAAGTCGAGATGATCAAGAAAATATTGAGTTGCATCAAGAGCGCGCGCTTGATCTCCCCTTCGCGCAAGTCGAAGGTTTTTCGCAAGAAATAGCGCAGTGCTTCTTGATAAAGAGTCATCTCAGGCTGGGCACAATGCCGATCGGTGTTTGGTGGTTCGTTTTCATTCGGTTAAGCGCCGGGTATTCGCAATACATATTCGATCACGTTGACCAGATCGCGCAAGATCTGCTCGCCTTCAGGATCCTCGACCAATGCACACAAGATATACCTGCGTCGGGGGCCCCAGACCAAAATCGAATCGCTGTGAAAGTTCTCCCAAGAACCTGACTTGCGAAACATCTTCGCGTGTGGCGTTTTTTGATCGAGGGTGTTCACAAATTTGTGGTGCAATGCCGGGTCGACCATGATGTCGAGCATCTGCTTGCTGCGTCGGTAATTCACAAGCTTGCCATTGATGAGCATGTAATAAAACTTGCAGACCGCGTTTACGGAGGCGGCGTGGCTCAGACCTTTAAGCGGATCAGGATAGCGGCGCCCATCGGATGCATAACGTTTGCCGACCCAAAGGCCGCCGCCGCAGGCTTGATCGTAGAGTTTGTATTTGGGGCTGCAGAGCACACTTTCAATTTTTTCATAGCCCACGCGGTCGATGAGCCGCGTGCTTGCCTCATTGTCGCTCACGCTGATCATGAGTTTCATGTCGGTGAGAATCTCTTGGCTTTCAGGGAGTTGTTTTTTGTCAATGGCATCGATCACTGCCAACAAAATGGCGATTTTAGGAAGGCTCGCAGCATACATCATTTCGTCGCCGTTCACGCGCGCATAGCGGATGTGTGCGCGGTCACGCAAGTCCACGAGACCCACAGCCATTTTTTTCTCGGCGATCAATTGCCGCCAATGCTCGTTGCGTTTCAGACCACGTTCAAGTTCGGTTTGAAACACGCGATCCAGCAAGGAATTAAGCGGCACAAGCGAGTCGCCGGGCAGCGGGGTGGTAAAAGGGATGTCCCAATTGCTCTTTGTTTGGGCGGATGCGGGGTGGGAGGTAACACAAAATAGCAACAAAAGCAGACCTGCCCAGACCTGCCAACCCTTCAGAAACGACTGCCGACCCATCGTTTCATTGCCTGACGCATGGCGAGCTTCGCTCACTGTCCCAGACGCAAAAAATACATTCCAAATCATCCTAGCGAAGTTACGGATTTGTCGCGGATTGTGCGCCAAAATTCCTCAGCATTGCCGCCCGTCACCTTCATAACAAAGATTTTAGGCTGCAATTCTAAATGGATTCATTTCGCTTCTGCATGGGTTGAGCCTACGATCCAGACTTTGGTCGCATGCCATCAGAAGCCAGACCGAAACACAACGATCAGTCGTGCTCAGCAATCAATATTCTTTTGAGGGAGCGCACGCCATTTGCAGACACAACGAGCATGTAACAACCACTTGCCAAATGTCCTGGTGAGATTTGCAACAAGTTGTTTCCGACTTGCAAATCAGCCTCGTATTGATGGACCGTGCGACCTTGAATATCGATCAGATCGATGTTTGCGGGCTGCGATTTGGTGCTGCCGATCTCGACGGAGAGGTCATCACCGCTATTGATAGGATTGGGGAATGCGTTGACTGTAAGCGCATTTACCAAGGCTGCGGAATGCAACTCGATCGTCTGGGAATAGCCGCCAGCTCCATTTTGATCGATTTCTTGAATGCGGTAGTAATTGAGTTGGGAGGGGGCAAAGCCAGCATCGGTGAATGCATAGTTTGCGGGCATGTCGGGGCCGCCTACGGCGGTCTGCGTCCCTACCTGCTCAAAATGCTGCAAGTCGCCCACACTGCGCTCGATCACAAAGGATTGTGTACCCAGCTCGGAACGCGTATCCCAATGCAATGTGGCTGATTCATCGACCACCTCGCCGCTGAACTCGCCCATGTCTGCTGACAAAACGACGGTCGGCGTTACTGAGAAGTCGTCGGCATAGGTATAGTTCCAGCTCCAACCAGAGGATTGCACCTGCACGCCAGTAAGCGCGTCGCTTTTGAAATTGCCGATGGTCATGTATTGCATGCCGGCGGTGGCAACAAATGTACCGCTGACAGGCAGCCAATTGACCCAGCTGTTCATATAGTTTGCTGGCGGATTGGACACTTGCGGTGTGAGCGGCAGAGGACCGCTGCCGCCCGATCCTGAAAGGACCGCACTGCTGAAATAGAAACCAAAACCATCTGTGGCCCAGCCTGATCCATCCGAAAGGGAGAGGTAGGCGGTGGCGGTATAGCTAGTGCCTGGCGTGAGCGGGGAGGTCAGTTGCACCTCTAGGTATTCTCTGAAATTACCTGATCCGAAGTGTGTGACAAACCCGATATAGGCCGAGCCTGTTCGGGCAAGTTGACTGCCAAAAATGTTGACAGGGACCCCAAAAGTGGAGTTGCCGCAAACATGATGGTAATCAGGGGAACCGCTGTGCGAAGGTGGTAAGAACCAATTGCCCACGATGGTGAAAACTCCTGGAGAGGTAGGGCAACCGGTTTGGGTTTCAAAACTGGGGTTGGGCACATAATTTTGCGCAACGCAATTTTGATAACCTCCCACAGATAGCAAGAGAGCAAGGCACAAGAAGCGAAGTTGTTGATTGACGATAGACATGTATACAATTTAGGTAGAACATTTGAAACGAATCGAAGCCTCAAGGAAATTTATTTTAGTCAACGAATGTAGATTCGTTTCGGTCGCCTTTCTTCAAAAGCCAAAGAGCCGAAGGCGCATCGCGCCTTCGGCTCTCGGTCAATGTCTTGCTGTGCGCAGAACTAGTTGCAAGTGAAAGCACTAGCAACAATCGCCAACTGCATTAAGCAATGCGCTCAAATACAAAGCGGAAGTGGTCAAACAGCTCGCGCTCAAAGCAACGCCTGTTAGGGGCGTACTTCAGGAAAGAAGCCACATACCTGAATTCTTTGTCAAAGAGGTATTTGGGCAACATGCGGAGGTAAAACCAGTATTTTTTCCAGCCAAACTTTTTGTAGGCCTCGGTCCAGCGACGGTTGGTCTCGACATAGTCGAGGCGACCGCTGCTGTGCTCGATGAGCTTGAAGCGATGTGAGGCATACTTGATGATGTCTTCGTCCATGTAGGGCAGCCATGAGAGGGGGAATTGCTTCACCATCAAGGCCATCGTGAACTCATCACTGTCGGTCGGCGCATTGATATCCCAGGTATCTCTCGGGATGATCTTGCGGCCAAAGGTCATCGTTTGCATATAGTGACGACCGCCGATGGGGAGCAGATCGGCCACCATGTCAAACCAGGCGCGGTAGACTTCCTCTTGTTTGCCCTCGTTGAACTCCTCATAGCTGAGCACGTGGTCAAAACTACCAGAGGCAGTCACGGCATCAAATGTGCCAAAATCCTCAGGCTTCACGGTGCGCATGTCTTTGAGATGCACATTGAGGCCAGTTTCCTTGCAGTGGAGATATTGGCCAGAGGCCAACACTACACCGGTTTCCTTCACTTTGTATTTGGTCTTGAGGTATTGCAAAATGCCACCCCAACCACAACCAAGGTCCAGCACCCTGCTGCCTTCATGGATGTTGCACATCTTGGCGATGTAATCGCATTTGGCATTTTGGCCTTCTTCTAAGGTCATGGAAAAATCACCCATGAACCTCGCGTTGCTAAAGTGGGCGTTCTTCCCGAGACTCAGTTGGAAGATTTTGTCGGGCATTGTGTAGCAAAAATCCAGCTCCTCTTGCTTGGTTTTTACATAGTGGACGCCTGGGCTCTTGCCAGTGTCGTCCGTTGGTTTCAAAACCGTTTCTGTTTCAGCCATCTCAAAATCAATTGGTTCTACCTATTGCAAGACTCCAAAAGGAATCTCGACGGCGCAAAAGTAGCTAAAAGCGGATGAGGCGCCAAATAGCAAAACCTCATCACCGTCGTTCGCGCGCTGCGCGCTCTTCCTCCACGACGAGATCGGTCCAAGTCCAAAATAAAAACGGGAGCCAAGCTTGACGCCTGACTCCCGTTTCCTTGGACGCAATCCCAGAAGGATTACTTGCCTTTTTTCTTGTTTTTCTTTTGCTCAGCGTCATAAGCGTCCTCGATGGAGCTCCATTTGTCGCGCGAAGCTTTGAGCTTGTCGTAGACCGGGTTCACCAGGGCGTCGGCTGCGGCGATGTCGGCGGCACCGGTTTCCATCACGCCATAGGCTGCGTCGATGGCCTCGTCTGCAGGATCCACAGCATCGTTGTACTTGGCGACCAAGCTGCTGCTCATTTTCTTACCAGCGAGTTTCTCTTGGAATTTGCCGATTTCCTCGATCAAGCCATTGAATTCATGCAAATGACCAGCAAAACCTTTGGCGATGATGTCGTTGGCGGCAAGCATAGCTTCAGCCTTCTTGTCTTCGTCGGTGACCTTCTCGGCTTCGGCCCATGCGGCGTCTGCTTTGGCTTTCACTGCTGCGACAGCGCCGGCAAAAGCTGGATAATCCTTGTTCAAGGCAGTCAAGTGCTCTTGGTTCGCCTTCCAATCTTCTGTTTGGCCAGCGACGCTTGGTTTGCAACCTGTTGTAGTGATGACTACAGCAACCATCAACAAGGCTACCAATGTCATCAAGCGTTTAGAAATTGTGTTCATAATATTATTGGAAAAATTTAAATTGTGAACGATCTCATGGTTGACATCAATTCATTCGATACAGTTTAGTCTCACTGTTGAATGAGCAATAGCCTTTTAAGTGTAAGTGTAATGCTATGAGACAAAGGTAGTGATCACAAATGAGAAACAAAAATCATGGCTTCGACCGCAGAAAAATTTAACCCACAATTTGTCTGATTATAAACCAGTTGGTGTGGAAAACCTGATGCGTAGCACGCCAATTTGATCTTCAAATTGCAATTGACATTTTCAATTGTGTGCAGTCATGGTCAAGAAAGACAAAGTCGGCGGGATCATTTTGGCAGGTGGCCAAAGTAGCCGCATGGGGCGTGAAAAGGGCTTGGTAGAATTTTGCGGTAAACCCATGATTCAGTGGGTTTTGGATGCCTTAATTCCTGTGGTCTCCGACTTGGTCATTGTCGCCAATGATCCCAGCTACCAGATGTTTGGTTACAGGGTTATTTCCGATGATTTCAAGGAAATGGGACCCGTCGGTGGACTCTGTACTGGTTTGCGGGCTAGCCGAGCGGAGGTGAACATTGTCGTCGGCTGCGACATGCCGCTCCTCACGACCAACCTACTGCAACATCTGCTCGATCAGCTTGGAGATGAAACGGCAATCGCTGCACAGACCAACGGTCGCAAGCAGCCGCTCGTCAGTATTTTCCGCAAGGAGATGCTGCCCGAAATTGTGGAAAACATTACCGTAGGTCGTTTGCGCATGGACAGCGCACTTGCTGTGGCAGGCGGGCTATTTCACACACTGCCCGGCACGATGCCAGACTTTGATCCCGAAAGCCTGCGCAATTTCAACACGCCAGAGGACATCGCGGATTTCGACTGCTCAGGCTTCAAAAAGCGAATGTCAGGGCGCTGAATCGGTGGCCTTATTCCTTTACGAGCCGCAAGGTGCCCAAGCCTTGGGCACTTTGCACACGCAAAAAATAGATTCCTTGGGCAAGTTCATCCGCCGGCACTATCGCCGAGATCGAGCCTGATGAGCCTGTGAGACCAAGATCGGCCACTGCTTGGCCCCATGCATTCACCAAAATTGCAGATTGTATCTTGCTGCGGCTTTGCAACGCAATCAACCAATTGTGCTGGGTAGGATTGGGATAGGCCTGTAGGTCAATCTGTTCAAGTTGCGCGAAGTGTGCCGAGGTGGCCAATGTGTCCAACACCAAAAAAGAGCCCATCATTCCCTCATCCTCGTGGTGCAGCAGGTGGCAGT
>JANPHP010000540.1:0-6839 GCA_031424495.1 Bacteroidota bacterium
ATTTCTTTTATAGAGGTTGCCAAACTCGATCGAGGTCTCGATCGAGAAGTCCTCTTGCAGATCATATTTGACGATTTCCTCATTGGTCGTCGGGTCAAAGATGCGCACGTAAGCATTGCGCACCTGCCCGAAGTTTTGGCGCTTGGTATCTGCTTCATGGATGGTGACGACAAATGTGATCGTTTCACATCCCGCAGGCACCTTGGACAGGTCTACGCTCAGCGTCTCGTCGTCGCCAGCGCCATCGCCCGTGCGGTTGTCGCCACCGGAAATGACAGCGCCATCGGGCGACTTGGGATTGTTGTAGTAGACAAAGTGCTGATTGCTAATCACCTTGCCCGATGCATCCAGCAAAAAAGCCGATGCGTCCAAGTCAAATGCCTGCCCAGAATCATGGCTGTTGGTATCCCAGCCGAGGCCGACCGTAAATTTTTGGATCGTTCCGATGGCGGTATTCGCGCCTTTTGTCAAGCTAACTCCCATTTTCGTTAAGTTTTATAATTCGAAGTTAGACAATGCGATGGGAATTTAGAAATCAGCAGTGAGAAATTAGGGAACCCGCAACGGGATCATGCAAGCAATTGTGTATGCGCTTCGGGAATGAGACGAGAACCAAGGCATGATCGCCTGATAATGAGTCAATTGAAATAGCATAACCATTAAAAACTTGCGACCGTTCTGCGAAACTTGGTTTGGCAAAGTCACCGTTTTCTTTCATCGCATTTTATTGGGCTTCCACCATAGCTGACATTCCTCATGGTCTCACAATCACTTAAGAAAGTGCTTTGCCTCCATACACAAGGCCCTGCGTTGCTGAAAACGAATTGCATGAATCACAAGTCCAACATTGAACCCTTTCGCATCAAGACCGTGGAGCCCATCAAGCGCTCGACCGAGGTCGAACGCGCCGCTTTTTTGGAGGCTGCCCACTTCAATACATCTTTGCCGCATTCAGATCATGTGATGATTGATTTTTTCACCGACAGCGACACCTCGGCGATGCCTGCGGCGCAGGCCTTGTTAGGCTGCCCTACCTTGCAATTGCAAGTTTGGCGCGGCCCAATGGCTGTCCATCATTCCCCAAAAGCAGCAGAAAATAATATCCAGCTGGCAAGGAGCTCACATCCATCCTGACTGCGTTTGCGTCTGCCGAAGCTGGCATTGCATGATCCATTACCAATTTGCCCTGAGCATCCAAGCACTGCAAATGCATGCCTTCGGCATTCCCATTCTGATCGTGCGAAACCGTGACCCAGTCGGCAGCTGGATTGGGGGCAATGGCAATCATAGACGATTGAGACACCGATGCATCCGCAGCAACGAAACCTGTCACCGTGACGCTGTCGCAATAAAAATTGCTCCCAGTGACATTGGTGACCGTGAGGCAGGCCCAATAGGTGCCGTTGCCGAGGTAGGCATGATTGGGATGCTGCGCCGTCCCAAGGGCGCTGCCATCGCCATAATCCCAAGACCAAGATGCGGGACTGTTGCCGCTCAGGTCGGTAAATGCCACATTGCCATTGCCCTGATCGACCCAAGAAAACAGCGCAACGGGCGCAGGCGGCACCATGGTCCAGGTGAATCGATCAGGCACCCTTGCTGAATCCAAAGTCAATTCGGCAATCGGGAGGCCTGACTCCTCTCCTAGCCACGAATAGGAAACGGTGGTGTCGGGATCGATAGAATAGATTGTCCATGGAGAGAAAAACAGCAGTTTGATCCAAACCGTGTCGAGCGAGTAGTCGATATGCTTGTGGCGCAAGCAATTGTAGGTCCCGATGGGCGTGGTGACCTCGCCCCATGCATCGATGGTATCGCGCACTTCTGAAAGTCGCTTCATCCTGATTTGATACACCGCCCACGTGTTTCCCGAGGTGGTTACATCAAATCCATAGTTGTCCATGAAGGTATTCCCAAAGGCAATCGGATATTGTTGAATGACTGGCGTGGGCGCAAATGGCACCTGCAAGTTGTTACCGTTGCCGAGCAGGTCACCTGCGAGCCCCTGTAAAACCACATTCGCCGTGCCGGAATTCAGGTAGACATAATTCACATTGTCAGACGTCATCGCCTGATTGGCACCGGGGAAATAGCCCGACCATGGCGTCGCACTCGGTGTGACGACCCTTGTCGTGTTGGAGTCGCTTACTGCCACGGTGGTAAAGTTCCACACCATGGCAGCGCCCGCGGCGCCTGGCACGACGGTCGGGTTATCATCCCATTTGCGGTGGATCGTATCACCGACCTGAGGCCCCGAGGCAGCAGCAATCGTGATTTGCGCCTGCAAGGATTGCCAACAAAGGAGCAAGCCCAAGGCCGCTAAGCGTAGTTTTGATTTCATAGACCCGATATTGTAGCGATTGATTTCTGCTGTAAGATAATGATATTCTCGTGAAATATCGGAAAAACCACCGCTCGCCTTTAGCCCTCAAAACCAACGATCGCTGTCAGTTGCAGGCGATGTTCCAAAAAAATCGTGTGCCCAACATGCACAATGAGCGGGTAAGAATTTGGAGTCCATTTCCATCCGAATAACGCAAAGATCCGTCCTGCTTGCTTGAGGGCTCGATCCATTGCCAATGACAACGTGAAGACGCCGATCGCGCCCAAAATCGTTACTTTTGCCCAAAAATTGTCCCCATTGCGCCGCCAAAATCGGCCTCAATTCCGTGGAAGTACCGATTTGGAGGGCTGGCGTGAGTGAACGGAGGGTTTCCCCTCAGTGAACGGACACCTGACCGTACTTTTCGGACACCCAAGTGTACGATTACGGACACTTGGGTGTCCGATCGCAGAGGTTTGGGGTGAATTCGTACACCTCGGTGATGACTCCCCGAGGGTCTAGTGCTCGAAAAGGTACACTTGGGTGTCCGATTACGGAGGCTAGTCCCTGCATGAACGGACACGCTCGTGTGGGTGAACCTAGGCCTTACCCCAGGAGAACGCACACCCAGCCCTCAAAATCGGGGGGCGAAGGTACTAACGGACACCCTAGCCTCCGCTGATGGACAGTCAGGTGTCCGATTACTGACGGTCAGGTGTCCGTTCACTCACGCTGGCCCTCCGATAGCCGAGTTGGAGCCTTGGGCGGTTGTTCAGCAGCCTATTTAGGCTTTCTCCAACGCTGAATTTGCTCAGAATAGGGCTGCATTTCCGATCGCTGGGTGTGTAAGAATTGAGGGCAGCTCTGCTTGCATTGATGGTAGGCCCCGTGGGACGAATTATTGGAGTTGGGTGGCGACGCTTGGGCCATCTTGCGCTGTGCCCTGCCCCCATTCAGGATAGCTCTCGGGGCGATTGCTTGTGCCTCAACCTGTGTCCACGCAGGCTGAGGCAATCGCAACCTAGGCTGGGTATGGACGGCTGTTGTGCTACACTGGTTTGGGCTTATTCTTGCAAAGGGCTTCCTTTTTGCAAGGATGATTTTGGGACTGAGGATCAAGTGAGGAAATGTAGGTGGATCTTGGCAGCGTAATTAGCAGCGCCTGCCTCCACCACCTAGATTCCTGAATAAGTCACTTTAGAATCTATCGATTGCGTGCCACAAATTGCTTAAAATTACGGCCTTAGGATCTACACAAGCCACAAATGTGGCCCCTATATTCTGCGGTCACAGATGAATTGCTTCCCCACAAAATCGATCTCACTGTTGTTGGCGCTACTTCTTTTTAGGGTATTTGCAGTCTCAGCGCAAACGGCCTCCATGCCCACCGACTACGGCGCTCCGAAATTTACCCAAGCTGCGTTGCAGGAAGATTATGCATTGCTGCGCCGGGCATTGGAGGAGGTCCATCCAGCCTTATATCGCTTTACAGACAGCACGGCGATGACAAATCTGCTGGATGGCATCGACAAGCGTATTTCCCATGAGATGACCGAGCGTGAATTTTGGACTTTGATTTCTCCGATCTTGGGTGCGGTGGATTGCGGTCATACACGCTTTTATCCGTCAAAGAACTACAGGGCTCATTTTCGAGACCATGCCAAGACATTTCCGTTTGATGTAGCCATTGTTGCTGACCATCTGTACATTGCCAAAAATCTCAGTGCAGACTCGACCATTGCGGTGGGTACCGAGATCGTTTCCATCAACAAGCTATCCGTCCACAAAATGCTGCCGCAATTTCTCAGCCGCACTTGGGCCGATGGGCATAATCTCACGATGCGGCACAGGATCTTGGAGCAGGTATTCCATATCTGGTACAATTTGATCTTGGGCGATGCGGATGCTTTTACGATCCAGGTGATCGCACCCGGCATGTCCAAAAAGAGGAATCTCAAGGTTCCCGCGATTGATGTGATCGACCGCCAAAACATCACCCTGCGCAGGTATCCCGAGTCCACGCAGCAAGAGGCACTTGCACTTAAGCTCTTGGACGGCCCCTCCACGGTAGCTGCACTGAGCGTCAAGACCTTTGAGACCGCAGCATTGGAACGCATGGGCATCGATTTTGAGCATTTCCTTGACTCTGCGTTTGCTGTGATTCGTGATCGGCAGGTGAAAAAGCTGGTGATTGACATTCGCGACAACAATGGAGGCGATCCTGCATTGGTGCGGAAGTTGTATGCCCATATTGCGATGCGCCCATTCCCCTTGCTACACCATGCCGCATTCAAGGTCGATCGTCCAGTGACTTACTTGGATGCAGAAACGCTCGATTTTTACAAATTTGAAGACGATAGCCTGGGCAGACACCTGTGGATAGATGCGGAGCATGATTGGTATGGCAGCTACGCACCTTCGCGGGATCATTTTGACGGTGCGGTTTATGTGCTGATCAATGGCGGCAGTTTTTCAGCTGCCGGGTTTTTCGGGTCCTTGGTACACAGCGCGCAGCGCGGCACTTTTATCGGCGTGGAGGCCGGGGGCGGCAGCAGCTGCAACGATTGCCATGCCACGATCATACTCCCGCATACACAGATACGTGCCGAGATTCCACGTTGTACCTTTTCGATGATCATCCCCGGATTGCAGGATGATGGACATCGGGTCATGCCTGATTATTTGGTTACGCCCACGGTCGCCGATCTCATTGCTGGGCGTGATGCAGCCTTGGAATTTGCACTAGGGTTGTGATGGGATAATCAGGAGATTTTGTTGCATCCCCCCCTCAATCATGCCGCGCCGCCTGAAAGATCCGAAACACGTGCAGCACCGCAGGAAAGAGCGCGTCCATCGTCTCGGTCGCGCCGCCGGTCGAGCCGGGGAGCGTGAGCACGAGCATGTCGCCGATGGTGCCGGCGAGGCCACGGCTGAGCATGCTCCAGGGCATGCGCTCCTGCCCGTAGGCGCGCGCCGCCTCGGTGATGCCGGGAATCTCTCGGTCCAGCATGGGCCGGATGGCCTCAGGCGTGATGTCGCGCGGCGACAGGCCGGTGCCGCCGCAAAAGATGAGCAGATCCATGCCCGCAGTGGCATACTGCCGCACGCGGGCTTGGATTTCGCTTACCGCGTCGGCGACGATGACGTAGTCGGCGACGGTGACCTCGCAGCTCTCCAGCTTGGCAACGATGGCTTTGCCGGCGCTGTCTTGCTTCTTGCCGGCCGAGACGGTGTCGCTGCAAACGACGACTGCTGCGCGCAGGTCTTGCCTGAATTTGTCTTTGAAGTCGCTCTTGCCGCCCTTTTTCTTGAGCAGGCGGATGTTTTTGATTTCGATTCCCTTGTCGATTGGTTTGAGCATGTCATACATGGTGAGCGCGACGACACTCACGCCATGCATGGCCTCGACCTCGACGCCCGTGCGGTAAATGGCTTTCACTTCCATTTCGATCCTGACCTCCAATCCGTCGGTGTGGTAGCGCACACCCGTGTATTCGACGGGGATGGGGTGGCAATCTGGGATCATGTCTGAAGTCTTCTTGACCGCAAAGAGTCCAGCGGTTTTGGCCATCTCAAAGACATTGCCCTTGGGAACTTGGTTGTCGAGCAAGGCTATCATCGCAGCGGGTTCGCTCAAAACGACGGTCGCCTCTGCGACTGCCCAACGCAAGGTGGTGATTTTGTGGGTGATGTCTACCATATTTTGGAACAGCGAAGCTGGGAATAATTGAGAATTGACAATTGATAATGGAAAATTGAGCGTGGAGAATGGCGAGTGGAGAGTTCAGAGTTCAGAGTTCAGAGTTTAGAGTTCAGATTTGGAGCGGGGATTCGGGCAGTGCTTTGGGGTTCTTTCCAAGGGGTTGATAGTAAAGAATCAGGGCAGGCTTCGAATTTGAATATCCCACGGTAAGCAGCAATATCAATTGCATTCACAGCACAACACAACCGCCACTCACAACTGCCAACTGCTACCTACTAACTTCTAACTGCTACCTGCTAACTTCTAACTGCTAACTTCTAACTGCTACCTACTAACTGCTAACTACCCTTTATCATTGCTCTTCCAAACAAAACTATCATCGGCAAAGAGCTCTTTGCCGAATATCGGGACTTTGGCCTTGATTTCTTCGACGATCTCGCGGCAAGCGTCGAATGCCATCTGACGATGCTTGGAGGAAACGAAGACAAATAGGCAGATTTCGCCGCTGTTCACGCGGCCTAGGCTGTGGTAGATGTGCATGCAACTCAGGTTGTAGCGGGCAAATGTCGCTTCACGGATCTCGTGAAATGCCTGATTTGCCATCTCCTCATAAGCACTGTAATCGATCGCAACGACGCGTTTGCCTTCGATCTCATCCGCCCGCACCTGCCCAAGGAAAATGTCATGGGCGCCGATATCGGTCTTGCTCTGATGCTTAGTGATGCTCTCGCCGATGAATGCACCTGTAATCGGGCCATCGACGAAGACTTTTTTGTATTTTTTTTCCGGAATGGGTTCCATAAGCATTTTTGG
>JANPHP010000541.1:0-8299 GCA_031424495.1 Bacteroidota bacterium
AAGGCTACCTCATGCTCGTCGAGAAGGCAAAGGACTGGAGAAGGTTCAAGGACTATTTGTCCACTTATAAACCATAATAAAATTGTGGGTAATGAAAAGACCCTGGCGGACTCGCAGCATGCCTGTACACCTCAGTGGACTTGCTGCTCGCATGCCCGAGCGCATCCTGTATGCACCAAATTTCGGTGCCGCCTTCCAGGAGATGCGTCCCACTGCTGCCCGCCGAGGAGGGTGTATCCCGATCTCGCAAATCCATCGCGCAAGGCACCTTACTCTGCCCAGGTGTTGGCTGCTAGGATCGTTGTTGACAGTGCCCTAGCATGGAACTTCGAAGCCCCATTCCCACATGCAGCCCTCCACCAGCAGCCTTCAAAAACTAGATGCGCCGAATAAGATGTGAGTGTTTCCGACTGTTGCAAATTCTATCAATCCGCCCGGGATCGTATTATCTTGATGGTGCGGAACGATCTGCAAGCTCGCCTTTGATCCTTGGCGCTCAAATCGTACCCGTACAGGTTGAAGTTGAGTGATGATTGAAGGTCTTGCAGGTATATTCCAGTCAATCCCTCGACAATATGATCAGGGAGAATGATTTTCCGATAGAATCCATCCACGGTATCGATGCTCGCGATTTGTCTCCAGGGTATTTGCTCGATGCTGTCTGAGGCCGAGCGGTCCAATGAGTTTGCATAACCGTCACTGCTCATGTCAAAATTCAAGCTTACTCCCTTCCCGACAACTAAGCCGACAAAACTGTCCCAGCCGTCCGCTTTTCCATACTTCCAGCCATGCGGCAATCTGATCTCAAAACCCATTGATCTCTTTTCGTCGGGGTATTCAAGGATGGTTGTTGTTTTGCATGCCGTGCAAAACAACAATGATGCCATGAGGAGGCATATTCCCCAATTAATTACCCGTCGATTCATCGCCTACAATACGCCCATATAGGAATCCATGTTTCCGCTAACTTAAGCAATCAGTCCGAGAATGCCGCAAAGCACTCGTCATTTGAATGAAAACGTTGGTCGCAAGAAGGACGGTGCCGACTATTGATTATTGAACCGCATTACACTGCTTCGGCATGGCCCACAAGAGCTGGGCTCGCACCACGATTGTCCAAGGTTGCAAGGCCCAGTGGGAAAAAGCTATTTATCGCATCACTGCAAGATTCACACGATAGCTTTTCATTTTCTCAAGTTCTCCAAGTAGACATTCAGCTCAAATTCATCGGTATCCCGCAAAACCTCGCCAGAAAATGGCCTGGCTGCAAAGCGCTTTTTCACCTCTTCACGCTCACATAAATTTCTTGGAGTTTTCGAGCGAATTTCTGTGGATGGGGAATCCTACTTTTTTTGAGAAAGTCCGTCAAATGAGCAATTTTTCCTGCTTTCAGGAAATGGTAACGGATCGCATACTGCAATGCAAACCCAAAGCATAGACCCTCAACGACAACATCCTCATCAATATTGTTTGGGTCTTCAACTGCTGCCAATTCCTTTTCGAGTTTCTTGGATCGATCATCCAATAGGAATTCAACTGCAAATTCAATCAGCATTTCACTTTCATCGATCACAATTTCCAAGACAGTCTCGAGTCCTAAGCCAGAATTCGTGATGTCTCGTTTTAGGATTCCGATTGTGAAATTGAGGTGATCACGAATGACACAATGGTTCGTCAGTCGCCCGATCTCATTCTCGACCCTGGCCAATTCAGCCCCGAGCAATATTTCCCCAATTGTCTTTTCGTCAAGCGACATAGACTATTTACTAACGACAAACTTCTTCCGCACGCTTTTTCCATGTTGATCGACCGTGATGAAATAGATCCCATTTTTCAAGGATTCCACATTGATCTCGGTTTCGAGGTTGTTGGTGCGGATTTGCTTCATTTCCTTGCCGAGCATATCGATGATGGAAATGCGCGCAGGGGTACTTTGGTCTAGGCGGACGGTAATTTTATCGGCAGCTGGATTCGGATAGATGGCCACATTACCTTCTGCAATTTCCTCGATGCGCGTAGGCAATGCGAGCGTATTCACGGTCGTGTTGGTGAGCACGGGCGTATTGAAGTCAAAATAAATGGAAGCCGAGTTTTTGATTTCAGTACCCAGCGACAATCCCGTTTTGAGATTGATTTTATAGGTTACATAACCATGGCTATGCGGCTCATCAGAAGTGCTATCGGGCAGATGGATATTGGCGTATTGAAATTTCATGACACCGCCAGGCAATAGGAAGGGTTGCATGGGATGGCTTGCAGAGATCACCTCGATGCTATTGACATCCAAGTTTGTACTCAGCGTATCCAACAAGTAGATATTAAAAGCGGGGGCAGTGCCTGTATTTTGAAAATTGATGGTGTAGCTCAGCTGGGTGGTTGTGGGCGGGATGTTTCCTGCGATTCCACTCCCTTTTGGACTGACTTCCTTGTTGTTGGGATCATAACTGACCCCAATCTCAAAGCATCTTGTAAAGCTATTGTTGGCGGGATTTACATCGCCGCTCGTCGGCAAGGCCATCATCGTGATGCAAGCGGTGTCGCCCACGACGGCAGTCGTGCAGGTGGAAACCACCACTCCATAGTCCCAATAACCATAATTTCCGATATTGTTGAGGTCGGCTACCGTCCATACAAGGGTATCGCCCGTGGCCGCTGGAATGATGAAGTCAGGTGCGTTGCTGAGGCCGCCGCCCACTTGGTATTGCACGCAAGGTGTGAGCACCATGCGCACTTCGCCGGGGATCACAAAATCACAAGTGCCATTGTTGATGCCGACGTGCGGCAATACATAATCTGATTGCCCTGGGAAAAACCCATTCCACAATGATATGCCCGACACCGCAATATCAAATCCTCCGGTGCAATTGAGCGGGAGCATTTCAAATGTAACCTGCGAAAAAATCACCGTTGCGCTGTGCGGGAGGCTATTTGCGCAGGTTGTCGTATAGCCTGTGCTGTTGTTCAAAACTTCGACGGTATAGGTCCCGACGGGAATATTGATAAATGCATAGGATCCGCCATTGCTCCAGGTGAGGTAGGTGTTGATGCCGTCGCTTGCTTTCAATTGGATGGATTGCTGCACGAGATTTTCATTGCTATATGCACAGTCATTGTTGGCGTCGTGGTACAATATACCTTGCAGGTCGCCGCAAGCCAACACATTCACACTCGTGATGAGTGTATCGTTCGGGACTCCGCCGCCCGAAATGATGGATTGCACGGTATAGGTCCCCGGGCTTGTGTAGCTCGTCGTGGCGGAGGTGATGTTGATTTGGTTGGTGGCGGTCACCGTGTCCACGACGGTTTGTCCATTTCCCCAATTGGTGGTGATGGTGTACAAAGCGGATGGATTTGGTTGACCATAGCCATATTGGAAAATGGTGCTGTCCCTGAAATAGGGAGTGCCTGCATTGCAAAAGCTCGGATCAAAAATCTGCAACCTTCTTCCAAAGCTTCTCGGCGTCGGGCTGTTGAGGATCAGAATGGTGTCGGTGCCTGTGACGGCGCAGGAATATCCCGAAATCGTATCGGTGGAGGTCACGGCAATGTTGTAAATGCCATTTCCGGGGAATGTATGCGTGTAAGTGCCTGTGGCATTGGAATAATTGACCGTCGGCATCGGATTGAAAATCGGATCACCAGTCAATTGGCCTGCATAAATCGGTGTTCCCACTGTTGGGTTGATGCTGGAATTGATGGTCGCCGATCCATTGGCACCCAAGACTTTGGATATTGTCAAACTTGTAGGGCAAATCGGGGAAGCCGAATAGTCCACCTTGCGAATTCTATAATTCCATGTATCGCCGATGAACAAATTGCCAGCAGCGTCAAAGGCCAAAGAGGTTGGGTTCTGTAGTCTCGCCATGGAGGGAATCGATCCATCCCCAAAAAAACCAGCCGTTCCATTGCCTGCAATCGTTGAAATGATGCCTGCAGTGTTGATTTTTCTGATGCAATGGCTGCCATTTTCAGCAAAAATCAAATTGCCTGCGGCATCGATGAGAATTTTCTCGACGTTGTCCACCTTTGCCGCTGTAGCCAATCCTCCATCGCCGCTATACCCATTTCCAGGAATGCCCAGTGCTGTAGCAACCCCGGCGATCGTGCTAACGATACCCGAAGTGTTGATTTTTCTGATGACCGATGACGATCCGATATAGATATTGCCGAGCGCATCGACCGCCATGGTATTGATGCCTGCGTAGCTAGCATTCGTGGCTAGCCCGCCATCGCCCGCGTCTGCTGCGCTACTTCCGTTGCCGGCAATGGTGGTAATGATCCCATTCACATCCACTTTTCTCAAGCGGTTATTGAAATTATCAGCGATATACATATTCCCCACTGCATCAAAGGCAATGTCCCTCGGTTGCGAAAGCTGTGCATTGGTCGCCAAGCCGCCGTCGCCGCTGAAACCATTTCCGGAGGTCGGGCTCCCGACGACGGTGGTGATGATGCCAGCAAGGTCTATTTTTCTGACCACGCTCGCGGGGGAGTAACCATCGGTGAAATACAAATTGCCTGCGGCATCAAAAGCGATCCCCTCCACGTTGGAAACCTCAGCGTTGGTGGCCAAGCCTCCATCGCCCGCGTATCCGGCGGTACCGTTTCCCGCGAAATTGGTGATGATTCCACTCGGTGAAACCTTGCGAATCGCGTTGGGCATTCCCAAATAAAGATTGCCCGCTGCATCAAAAGCCGTTGCAAACGCAAATGAAAGGGGTGCGGCTGTTGCGGCCCCGCCATCACCTGTGATTCCAATGGACCCATTGCCAGCATAGGTCGTCACCAGCTGCGCGCGGGCATGAAAACTGACGAAAATCATGCATGCGAAAAGAACGAGCAAATTTGTGATCTTGTTGACTGACCTTTTTTTCATAACGACCATAACGTTTTCGGAATCGGCGGCGGTTCAAAATGGAGCTAGGCTCCAATTTGCTTTCAAGATACACAATCTTGGATTCAGAAAGCATTCATGGGTATCGGAATGTGATAGAGGGCATGGCTGCAGTCATAAACAGCGTTTGAATGGCGGACATCAGCCTGTTGGTAGACCATCGCAAGCCAAAAGGCATGTGCTGACTTGTGGTCACTGACAATAAGAATATCCTTATTGTGCAGAGAATTAATGGGCAGCAATATGTGAGTCCAAGGCCTCTTGCCGAAGGGCTGCTGATCATTTGCCTCCGGCAATCGAAGCCTATTTTCTTTTGCCGAAGGCAAATGGTCGATCGTCACGCCACGGCGCAACAGAGGCCGTGGACTCGATCACCTGACTTACGCATCACCTTCAAGCATTAAATTGCCTGAGATGATGATCAATATGTTTGTAGACCAACAACCCAATCTGCACCTCTGTCATCTTCCCAAAAAATGGGTGCACGAGATCCCGATGTGAAAAGTGCGCATAGGCTTGGATTTTCGCTATCCATTCTCCTTTTTGGGCGGTGATATTGCCGCTTTTATCGACTGTCGTAAGTTCTGCCAAAGTCGGGGTTCCAAGACGCAGGGGTGAATCGTCTTTCAAGACCGCTTTCAAGGCCATTTTTCCAAACACCCAACCAAGAAACATCCTTTTGAATTGGACTTTGCCTTGCATCATATCCTCCCAAAGCGTGCAATGTTTAAGCATTTGATACACAGTCATTTTGCCCCATTGCGGTGGTGCAGTCTCATTCAGTGCTTGGATTCGGCCAATGACTTCATCCCTAACAATTGGATCAAATATTGATTTCATAGCCTGAAATGCTTAAATGGGTTGTGTCAACGAAAACCAGTTGCCAGAATCGTCCAGAAACAATGCTTCAAAACCATAAAATTCTTTGGTCGGGGCCTTTTTGAAAACCACGCCCTTCAATTTCAATTCCTCATAGGTCGCAAGCAGGTCTTTGCAGGTAAACACGGCCGCTCCAAAGGTTCCCTTTTGGATCAGGTGGGTCATGGTTTTGACCGTTTCAGCATCAAAGATTGCACCCTCGGTGATCAAAAACAGCGTGATCTCTAGCTCCGGTTGCTCGGGCGGTGACACGGTAAGCCATCTACCACTTTTACCCATTGGCGCATCGGTATGCACCTTAAAACCAAGTTTGTTCACGTAAAAGTCGTAGGCACTGTCCTGATTCAGAACGTAGACGCAAGTGTGTGTAATTCTTGAGTTCATAGGAATAATTATTTTTACAAAGGTGAGGACTGTATTTCAGACCTACCTCTTCAAAATTGCTATTCTGTCCAGCCATGTGAGGCTGCAAAACAATTGGGGACGTGTTTGAAGGGGTTTTCTTTGATCTCTTTGCGCTTCTGAGCTTGCTCCCGTTGGTAGCTTGAGGGAGCCTTGCCTACAATTTTCTTGAACGAGCCCGCAAAACTTGTCGGACTGTCAAAGCCCACCAAAATACTTGTTTCCAAAACGGAATTTCCTTGTGCCAATAGCTTTTTGGCATTGTCCATCCTGATTTGGACCAGGTAATTGTTGGGTGTTTTGCCGTAAATTGATTTGAAAAGTCTGATGAAGTGGAATTTTGAAAAATACGCCTGATCGGATATGTTGTCAAGGTTTATTTGCTGAGAAAAGTTATTGTCAATGAATAGCTTAGCCTTCACGATGCGTTGATAGAGGTATATTTTTTCATACTGTTCCATGCCTTTCTTATCGTTGCGTCTGAAGCTCAGCTTCTGTTGCCACTTGCAAGCTGTTGCATGCGAGTGGTCGTATGATGTAAGGCGAGGCCTCCCGATCGACGACTTTCAACTTTCATATCTAGGCAATCTAGCAAAAATTAATTTGCCTTCAGCGAATTTGCGGGTTGAAAGGATCCCATTGGTATCCATCAGCCACGAAATAGCGCTCCCACGGTTGCACCCAAAAAGAAAGCCAACCCAAGCGGGTCGGCTTTCTTCAAATGCTGGACAAAAGCTGAGGGCTTGCTTACTGCACCACCACGTTGCTCGGTGGGGTGAAGGTCACTGTACGGTTGTTGCCTTGGCAGTCGACATAGTTGCCGGTGAGGCCTACGCCGCAGCCGGTGCCTACTTTGAGACCGACGTTGGCAGCAATGTCCCTGATTCCGACGAGGGTGAAGCTGCCAGCGAGGAATGCATCAATGCTTGGGCAGGCAAAAGGGATGGAAACAGATGTGAAGGGGTTGATGATGACGGCTGCCGAATTGCAAGGGTTGTCACAATTCAGGTCGAGAGCCGTTGCCTGTGCCCAGATGGTGCATCCTGTGAGGTTCCTCACATTGATGGTTCCGCCACCGATGACCGTTTGAGCGGATACAAAGTTGGCGAGGAAGCCGAAGGCAAGAAGAATGCTGAAAACAAAAAGAGACTTTTTCATACTTTAATAGATTTAAATTTGACTTCTAAATTGAAAAACCGATGGCAAGCTAGGCAGGCTAGTCGGCGTAGGCAGGAACATTAAAGCAGCATTCTGCCGTTCTATACTTGGCCGGGCTGGCAGAATGAATTGGGTCAAATCATGCGTGAAAGAAAGGTTTTTGGGCTCTTGATGTTGTTGGACAGGGAGGAGCAGGAGTTGTTTCAGGCTTATTTGGGTTCGGTGCTCTTTGAGCAGGGCGAGGTGATGCAGCGCTTCCTTACCTGCCTGCAAGGCCATTTTGGGCACAGCGAGGTCAGCTCCCAAGACCCGACCGTGGAGCAATTGCTTGAAGGCAGCGGATTGGTGCCCTCACGCTTTGACAAGTACTGCTCTGCCCTTCACAAGCGCTTGCTCGACTTCTTTGCTTGGCGCGCCTACATGCAAGATGAGCTTTCGCACTTGCAATTGGGCTTGCAGGCACTGGCAGCGCGACAGGCGCCGCGCAAGGAAATCGAAGCGATGCGGTCCAGGATGGCTGGACTCATTCAGGAGATGCCTCAATCATCTGAGAAGTTCCGGCTGGAAATGGACTTACATTGGAAGGAAGCCGAGGACCGCGTGCATACGCGTGAAACCCAAAATGTCTGGAAGGAGAATTTCCATCACCTGCAGGTGGCGACAGAGCGCTATTTTGTCTTGCAAAAGCTCAGGCTCGAATGCGCCGAAGCCAATGCCCGCCTTATTTTCAATCCGCCGCAGGAGCCTCATGAGCCTGAGCATTTGCTCCTTTTGCCACAAATGGAATGGGCGCAAGCCTCAGCTCGACTGGATGCCTTGGCACTGAGCTATTGGATTACCCTGCAGTTGTATCGGTCAGAGGATGGCAATGCGGAATTTTTGCGGCTTTTTGCCCATTTGCAGGCACATGCCTCAGGCTTTGAAGACCAAGAGCGGAGAGAGCTCTACAACTACCTGCTCAACTAT
>JANPHP010000542.1:0-6608 GCA_031424495.1 Bacteroidota bacterium
ACGCTGACTGCTAGCGCCCTTTCAGGGCTTGAACAAAAAATAGGATTAGGCCTCCGCCAAGTATATCACCTGATTCCACAAAAATAATTGCAGTTTTGCGCAAAGTACAGCGATGAAAAAGAGTGTGTTTTGTGAGTTTGACGACGACGGGGTCTATGTCTACCAGGCCTTGAATCCCTCGATTGTGGCCTTGGCGGTGGAGCAGGGCACCTTTGGCAAGAATTTTGACCAAGGGCGCACGAGTTGGATCAAGCCATCCTTTTCTTGGATCTTGCAGCACACCTACGCTGGCACCAAACACAATATGAAGGCAGTCGCACGCGTCAAGATTCATCACTGGGCTTGGTTGGAGATCTTGGAAAACAGCGAGTTGTCCCACTACAACGACGACCTCCACGGCGACCGTATGCTCTGGCAAAACAGCCTCAAAAAAGCGAAGGTCATCTGCCAATGGGATCCTGAAAAGGGCCTCGACGGCAATCCGCTCGGTCGCCAATCGATCCAATTGGGATTGAAGGCGCCGATTTTGAAGGATTATGTGGAGCGCTACATTATCCAAGTCGAAGATGCGAGTGCCCTCGCCCGCCTCATCGCGCCCTATACGCGGGCAGGCCGTCGGGACTTTCCCGTGGTGCCCGAGGAGCGCGAATATCCATTGGAAGATGAGCTGGCAGAGCGGTTGGGTTGTGGTGCGCGGTACTGAATGATGGAGGAGGGCGATGGGAGAGACAAGCATACGCAAAGTTTATTGTGCCTACGATGAGGAAGGCGTGTTTGTATACCAAGCATTCAGCCCCAAGATCGTAGAATTTGCAGTCGCCCACGGAACCTTTGGCAAAGGTTTTGGCTTGGACCGCACGAGTTGGATCAAACCTTCCTTCGCGTGGACCTTGCATCGCTCTGAATATGCCACCAAGCACCGCATGGAGGCCATCGCCCGTATCAAATTGCACCACTGGGCTTGGCTGGAAATCTTGGAGAAGAGCGTGCAATCGCATTTTGATGCAAAATATTATGCCGACGAATTGGCTTGGCAGTCGGCGCTCAAGCGGGCCGACGTCGTCTGCCAATGGGATCCAGAGCGTGGCCTCGACGGCCGTCCTGCAGGTCGCCAAGCGATCCAATTGGGGCTGAAAGCACCGATGCTGCCGCACTATGTCGAGCGCTACATCATCCGCGTCGAAGACGTGACGCCCCTCACGCGGGCGATCGCACCCATCGCGAAGGCGCGTAGGAGCGACTTTCCCGCAGTGCCCTTGGAGCGCGAATACCCGCTATCGAATGCGCTTGCGGCGCAGTTGGGCTGCATCGGGTAGGCGATCCCGGACCTGCATCTGGTTCGGCAATAGGCCTCTAGCAAGCCGCAATGGCCCATTCTCAGGATTTTGGCCTGAGCGCAAAGAAAATTTCCCACGTAAACGATAATTCCTATCTTTGCAGCGGAGACGTGCCAGAGCGGTCGAACGGGTCGCACTCGAAATGCGAAGTATGGGTGACTGTACCGGGGGTTCGAATCCCCCCGTCTCCTCACCGCCGGTGGCGATGGCAAAAGGGCAACGACAGTCGTGCAAACGAAAGTCGCTGCCCTTTCCCTTTTTTAGATTTGTGGTGTTGAATCCCATATTTGCGCCGCTTAAGAAAACAACCGCAGAGAGCACAAAGGGCGCAGAGATAGCTGATGCCTCTGCGGTTAATATTTTCAAGCCCCCACAATATCCCCCCATTCCCAAGCGCAATATGACCATCCCATTCGCAATGCACTACACCATTCCCAATATCTCAATTGCTATTTTGGCGCATGGAATTTATCGCAAATCCACAACCCCTGTCGCCATCCATGGCCACACGCAATCCACGACGTGAGCGGGCACGCCTGTTTGGCATGTTGGTGATCGCGAGCGGTGTACTCACGATGCTCTATTGCACCGCTTGTGGCTATGTATTGCTATGGGACAATGCGCCCATTTATTTGACAGCGGCGGGTACCTTGCTCATTTGGGCGGCTCTGGCCAGCATCAAAATCGCAGCCGGAGGACTGCTCTACGCCGAGCGCAAGGCAGCATACTGGCTCTACCTGCCTGCCGAGCTCATCCATATCTCCTCTTTTGTCTGGGACAAGATCGCAATCGCTGAGCGCCTGCAACTGCACGACCCGTGGTGGGGGAGTGCGCATTCGAGGGCCACTAATTTTCCCTATTACAACGGATTGTATTTGGGAACATAAAGTTTTATGCTTATCGGGATGATTACCAGTAGACGATATTCATTGTCATTTCGACCGGAGTTTTTTGGTATTTGCAAGGCTCTGGAAGAGCCGCAGCAAGTGCCAAAAAACGTAGCGGAGAAATCTAGCGCCTTTCGATACACCTCCTACTAAATTGCCCTTCTCATGAGCAGCTCTTAGCGGGAATTGCAAATAGAAGTTTTCAAGCAGGAGGTGTATCTGGCAGCGCTAGATTTCTCCGCTACGTGATCGGCTCGCTTCGCTCCCTCGATCACTCCGGTCGAAATGACAAACCTTATGCGTCCTTACTGGTAAAGTAGCCGATAAGCATATAAAGTTTCACCTTGTACATGACGATTCTGGGTGCATTGGTTGCTATTGTTGTGTTGGGGATCGATCAATTCAAAAAGAAAGGCTGATAGAATTGACAATTGACAATTGGCAATTGACAATGACTTCTCCAACGTGAGCATATTGCTGTAGTAGACTGTGGTTGTGCTGGGAAGCACGACCGCTACTGCATGAACCGCCGCAATCATCTGCACAGTAGGCGAAGCGGGGCAATTTTTAGCGATGCTTTTGCCTAGTTGCCAAACAATCAGCCGGACCAGTAGTTTGCTTGCCATGAACACAACGAAATCTCATAGCATCTTGATCGGCATTGCATTGATCCTTTTTGCGGGTTTTTGCCACGCAAGCATGACCAATTGCAAATATTTGGTGTTGAGTATTACGCAAGATGGCTACACCACAATGATGAGTGACACCGCCAATGGGAGAGGGTTCACGTTTTGGGAGGATTCCATGATCACTGTCATTTGGCCCATCCGCCATAGCAAGCACCAATTGCGCATCACCGATCTCCCTTCAGGCGGATACGACATTCAACTGAGCCCCGACCCCGCCAAGCTCTCTGGGAGGTTCAGGTTTGTGGCACCCTCGACGCTGATCGGTGCGGGTGTGAGGATCGAGCTGCAAGAGAGCAATCTCGACGTGGAATCGGTGGCTATGGCCATTTGTCCAAAGGCAGGCGATTTTTGTATGCCCAACTTGGAGGATTGCAGGTCTTTGCTCATGGAGATGAAATCGCAAGGTGTGCCCGAATGGCAGATTGCCATGGAGGCCTCGAGGCAGGTCCATGCCGTGGGAGTTTATGGTGATTCTGAATACCAAACGTATATGCAAGACCTGCAATTGCCTTGGGATTCCTTGGTGCTGCGCAACAGCCGGGGCGAGGTCTCCAATTGTGGCGGATTCAACTACATCTTAGGGATGCTCGTGGAGCAGGTTTTGGACTCGACCACTTTTGCGATCCTCTCGATGGGAGATATTGTCGATGACCCCAAGTACGACGGTGGGCATGCCATGGGCATGCTCGTGGTGCCACGCGACACTGGGGCATTGTGGATCATCGTGGATCCGATCGTCGGCGCGAGTCTGCGGCGGGCCGACGGCGAGCCGCTCGATTACCGCGCCTACTTACAACAAATCTTGGGTTCTCGACAGCCCGATCTCGGGCAGATGCGCATGGAACCTTATGGCATCGATGCAACTTTCAGGCAGAAAACCCTTTGTTTGAATGGGCCTTTTCTCTCATCAGGGGCTACGACCTACCATTTTTTACCGCACGATCGGGCTCCCTCTTGGCTCGTGTTGGCGCGTCGAGGTCATGTCCATTTTTTTGAAGGAATGGAGCGTGAACTGGAAAAAATGTATGCCGCCAACAGTGCTTATTGGGGTTTTGCACGCGCCGGCATTGCTTGGCCGCAAGATTCCTTATGGCTGCCAACGCTATACCGTGGCACGGTGCAAGTGTTTGGAGCAGCATGGTTTACCACGCAACAACTGGATGCCAGCATCCGTGCTCAGATTGTGCAAGCCACTGCAAGGGCTCAGGCTGCAAGCAGACGGGGCTTGGGCAAGAAACGTAAGCCAATGCCCCTTCAAATCTCCTTGTAACCAAGGGCCACCACATTCACATCCCTCCAAATGTTGTAGGCCTTGGGGCCTGATTGGGAGCAATGTGCGTCTCGGTATAGGCTTTTCATTGCCGTCGCCCCTCAAAATTCCCCATCCCCCTCACAAAATCTGCCAATTACTCAACGTTTCTACCGACTACCCTCAGCTGACTTTTTGGGAAGTGGAATGCATCGACATTTGTTGCTCCACTTAAGTCTAAAGTCAGTTTTCATGGATAAATTACCCATTGCCCCGGTAAAAGCTGCTCCTGCTGCACAAGATAAAGACGGTGCTCAGGGCGCAGGCCTCGGCGCTACCCTCAAAGCTCCTGCATTCAGCCTTGAAGCCTCATCTGCCAATCCGCAGGCCGCGCAACAGCCCGCTGAAGCAGAGCGCCCACAACTCAGCGATGATTTTTCCTACAACGACCCCGAATTCAACAAAGGATTGGCCTACTTCACCAAAAAGTGGAGCCTCACCGCTGTAGAGCCCACCGAGGACGGCAAAGACGCCAAGAAAATCGGCGACAGCGCTGGCCAAGATCCCGACGGCACGCCAATCTGGGTCAAACAAGTCACCCGCCGCCTCATCGACACCCCACCCAATGCACCCGGGCTTGACGGCGTCAACGTGTACAAGGGGCAAGGCGAGACTTGGAACGAAGACCATACCCTCGCCCAGAAATTGGTCGCTGCCTACTACCGCGACTGGTATATCCACGCGGCTACGGTCGACGAGGGCGAAACCAATATGGCAATGGATGTGCCGAGCAATATCGATGAACTGATGCAGCGCGTCGGCAGCTCCAAAAACAACAAACGCGCACAAATCATCGGCGAGACACCGGGCGCCTATTATGGCTGGTGCGGTCCTGCTTCGCAGTTTGCAATCTCCCTCGGTTTGCTCAAAAAGGGCTTCCGCTTCAAAACTGGCAAGGGCCCGACCATGCCCACCAAGCGGGTGCCTGCCGTGATCCCACAATTGACCAAAAAAGATCCAGAGCCATATAAAGGCTACAATAAGCGCGCTGACGAGCTCGCCGAGATGCAGGAAAAATCGATCGCGAACAGCGAGAAGATGAAAAAGTTTGACATCGCAGACGCCGTTCGGCTCGAAGTCGCCAAGCAAGGCGCGTTTTTCTTGGCCAACTGGGCGACCAAGTCGCAAAAGCCTGAGCAAAGCGCAACACCTGCGGCAGGACCTGGCTATGGCAAAAACAAACCCGCACCCCAAAAAGGAAAGGCACGTACCGTGACCGGCAAGACTGCCCACACGGCTCCATTGGAATCTGGCGACCACATCTCGATCATCACGGGAAGCAGCCCACTGAGCGGGCACGTCGCCACCGTGATCAAAGAGGAAACGGTCGCGCCTGTCAAACCCACTGGCTACGAGCCGGGCGATACCATCTCTCGCATCTATTACATCTCTGGCAACAGTAAGGGCAGCGCCGTGCGCGTCGAGGTCGTGCAGCGCGAACTGCCACCCGAATCCTACAGTTGGGATGCCGTCGCTGGCAAGGGCAACAAGTTTTCTGACTTGAAACAAGCAGAAAAGCTCGCCATGGACAAAGCCAACAAGTCTGTTGGCGGCAATATCCAGGGTGCCCTCATGGTGAAGCTCTTCAGCAAGCCTGACATGCGCAAGGAGGCCACCAAACTCGCCAAGGGCGGCGGCTTCATGCAATACATCCCCGCAAACTGGAGCAAAAAAGAGATCATACTGCCCTTCTTCACGCTGGCAGGCATGGACCCTGCAAAATACCTCGAAAGCCTCACCAATCCAGAAATGGCTAAGGTCGAAGAGGCCCGCGCCGCCAAGGACGACTACAAGGCAGAACAGGCGACCGCCGGCATCCCTGTCGATCACCAAGATCCGAACTTTGGCTCGCTCAACAAGCAGACGCGGCCCGACGGCAAGGAGATCGGCAAGATCAAGCCGCTCGACAAAGACCATGGCTGGGTCGTCTCGATCGTGAAGTCGAGCCTGCTCGACGCCAACCGCATCGAAAGCGAAATCAACATGGCCGTCTCAGGCAACGAAGACCAAGGATTGGACGCCGAGACTAAACTCACGACAGAAGTCCTCGACAAGTATGGCTTGGAAAAAGTGCCTGCCGAATGGATGTCGATGTACCAAGAAGGACTCAACTACTGGGAGACCGAGGGCGGATTCAAGCAATAAGCCCATCAGCCCAAATGGTAATTAAGAACGTCGGATGCTTATGGAGTGTCCGACGTTTTTAATTGGGGGAATGGGGGCGGATGAGCTTTGGAATTGGGGCGAGGCGAAATTGTAGCGACCGCGTCGCGATCGGCGTTTAGCCCATCACGACGCGGTCGCGTTTGATTGGAGGCGGCTGTCGCCTATTGTTTCATGAACCTAGTCTGCACGACTTGCCCGTCGGCAAGGCGGCCGCTCAGGA
>JANPHP010000543.1:0-7491 GCA_031424495.1 Bacteroidota bacterium
CAAACAAACCATTGGGATTCAAGACGGTTGATGTTGGGCTGCCGGTATTGCCGATTTGGTCGGTCTCACCATCGTTCGAGCCCGTGTTGACACCTGAAGGAGCGGTGGGATTGGTTTTGGGCTTGTCGCTGCCACTTGCCGTCGGGCTGGGTACTGCGGTTGGGCTACCGTTTTCTTTACCACTAGTCGCATTGAATTTCACGTCATCTTTGTCTTGCGTGATTGAGCCAAGTGCAGCAGGATTGCCACTTGCGGGATTGTCAGAGGCTGCAGCTGCTGCTTCATTATTTGCAGATACCGCCTTGGGACGATCAGCAGGCGTTGGACTTGGATCCCTGAAATTGTTGACATCTGAGCTGCCCAAGTTGTCGGTTCCATAGTCGGCCCCAGGCGAGATAAGCCCTACCGTTTGCCATTCAGGCTCCTCGATGCCCATCACGAGTCCAGCCTTGGCAAACCAAAAGAGCAAAGCCAAAAACAACATCACAGCAATGACGCTGGATGCAATGATCCCAGTCACTTTGTCTTTTTTCTCGATTTGATCCAATCGACCCAAAAGATCGTTGATGCCGGTTGCAGAAATGATCCCTACTACTCTGCCAGCGCTTTCAACGCCTACCTTCCGATTCAACAAACTGTCCATAGTGCTCAATTTTTCAGGCTTACAAATTTCTATAATCACCCAACCTAAGGTGGGCTACGCATGGAGGTGCACACGGGTTGCGAATTCCACAAATCCACCTGCAGTTTTTTGCAACAACAAATCTACGGATAGCTAAACGAATCCTTCACCGTTGTCCACACAGATTTCTGAGTTATGCACAGTATTGCGGACGTATGAGGCGAATCCTGAAGCGCAACCAGCGCTTTCAGGCCGTTTTGCGGGGTAAAATGAAAACAAATGCGATGCCCAAACTCACGGCCGCCAAGCCCACAATTTGAAATGCGACATTCCCTGTGAATGCCAGCCACAACAACCCCAACAATGGACTCGCGACAAACTTTGCAAAATTTTCCAGGAAGGAATACATTCCGAGACCTGTTGCCTTGGACGCCTTGGGAATTACATTGGTCAGCCAAGCGGTTGCGATCCCCTCGTTTGCCGCCGTGAAGCATCCATAAAGTCCAAACAGGGCCCAATACATCCACGTTTCATTCGCAAAACCAATTCCGAGGTAACAAAATCCATAAATTACAATCGAAGCCGCATAGACCGGCTTGAAACCGATTTTGTCGGCAAGTCCACCCAATGGAAAACTCGCCAATACATAGATAATGTTGTAAAACAGGTAGAGTCCCACCACTGTCTGAGTTCCCAGACCTGCATCGCCGGCCTTGAGGAGAAGCAAAATATCGGAGCTGTTGAGGATCGCGAAGGCCACGGCCGCTCCCAAGAGGCGCTTGTATTCGGGACTCGCTTGTTTGAGAAATTGAAAAATGCCTCTGAATGGGCGTTTTGGATCCTTGGAAGGTGCAGGCTCGGCTTCTTTTGGCAAAAGCATCGCCAATGCGACGGACAAAAAACCTGGCCCTGCCGCAACCAAAAACAATGCGGCAAGCGGTGTTTCTGGCTTGAAATGCAACCAAGCAAGCGCCAAGCCAGCACCAAAAACAGCGCCAAGCGTGTCCATCGAGCGGTGAAAACCGAATACTTTGCCTCGGTTGTCGGGCGTGCACTCTTGCGAAAGCAGCGCGTCACGCGCGCTCCCCCGCATGCCCTTGCCCACACGGTCGGCCAGGCGCGCGAGAAAAACGGGGCCGATTGTCGGGAATATGCCCATCAAGGGCTTGGCGACGGCGCTCAATCCGTAACCGAGGCGCACAAAGATGTTGCGCCGGCCTAGCCTGTCGCTCAGGCTGCCGAACCAAGCCTTGCCAAAACCTGCCACGAGACTTGCGAGCCCCTCCAACAAGCCGATTCCTGCCGCCGTCATGCCGATTTCGTTCAAAAATAGGGGCATGATCGGATACAGCATTTCGCTAGCAAGGTCGGCAAAGAGACTCACAAGCGAAAGAATCCAAATGGAACGCGTCAAAAACTTGAACATGTGGAAAGCTACAAAAAAGCGGGAAGCAATTTCTCACTTCCCGCTTTATTTTAGCTGACGACACCTAACTAGCTGGCAATCTTAAGATTGACAGGGTCGATGCGGGAAAATCTTTCTCTTGCAAACTCAGCGTCGATCACAAATTTCTTCTTTTTGCTATCGGGCAGATCATACATCAGGTCGAGCATGATGGTTTCCATGATGGACCGCAGACCACGCGCACCAAGTGCGAGTTTGTCGGCGAGTTCCACGATGTAATCCACTGCAGACTCATCGATTTCCAGCTCCTTACCTTCCAATTCAAAAAGCTTTTGGTACTGACGCACCAAGGCATTTTTGGGCTCGGTGAGGATCTTCTTGAGCGCAAACTTGTCGAGCGGCTTCATGCTCGTGAGCACAGGCAAGCGCCCGATGATCTCAGGAATCAAGCCAAATCGGCGCAAATCGGCAGGTTGCGTGTACTGGAAAATATTGGTGGGATCAAAATGTTGGGTCTCCCCAGTTTTGAAACCGACACTCTGCACCGTCATCCGGCTCTTGATGATCTTGTCGAGTCCATCAAATGCGCCACCGCAGATGAATAGGATATTGCTGGTATCGATCTGCACCATGTTTTGCTCGGGGTGCTTGCGGCCTCCTTTTGGTGGCACGTTGGCGACGGTGCCTTCGAGCAATTTGAGGAGAGCTTGCTGCACGCCTTCACCGCTCACATCACGCGTGATCGATGGGTTATCGCTCTTGCGAGCGATTTTGTCGAGCTCATCGATGTACACAATGCCACGCTGAGCGGCATCGACATCATACTCGGCAGCCTGCAACAGGCGCACGAGCACGCTCTCGACGTCTTCGCCGACATAGCCGGCCTCGGTGAGCACAGTTGCATCCGCGATGCAAAAAGGCACATTCAAGACTTTGGCGATGGTGCGGGCGAGCAAAGTCTTGCCCGTACCGGTGCTACCCAGCAACAAAATGTTGCTCTTCTCCAGCTCGACATCATCGGTGAGACCACGCGAATTGATACGCTTGAAGTGATTGTAGACAGCAACGGAAATCACGCGTTTGGCATCGTCTTGACCGATGACGTAGTCGTCCAAGTGAGCCTTGATCTCACTGGGCTTCAATACGCTCAGTTGCTTGACAGGTGCTTTCTTGCGAAACTCTTCCTTGATGATTTGATGGGCTTGGTCTACGCAGTAGTTGCAGATGTGCGCTCCGCCATAGCCTGCAAGCAGGACTTCGACGTCTTTTTTAGCTCTTCCGCAAAACGAGCAGGAAGCCGGTTGCTTCTTTTCGGCCATGATGATAGGTTTGATAATTTAGCGTTTGAGCACGTCATCGATCAGGCCGTATGCCTTTGCTTCCTCAGCGATGAGCCAATAGTCGCGGTCACTGTCTTTTTCGACCTTCTCAATCGGCTGATTGCTGTGATGAGAGATGATCTGATAAAGCTCAGTCTTGATGCGCTGGATTTGCTCATGCACGATGGCGATGTCAGAAGCCTGACCTTGCGCGCCACCGAGTGGCTGATGGATCATGACACGTGCGTGTGGCAAGGCTGTGCGCTTGCCTGCTGCACCTGCACACAACAGCACGGCCCCCATGGAGGCGGCCATGCCTGTACAAATGGTCGCTACATCTGGATCGATGTACTGCATTGTGTCATAGATTGCCAAGCCATCATAGACAGAGCCGCCGGGTGAGTTCACGTAAATGCTCACATCGGCCTTGCGGTCGGTACTGTTGAGAAACAACAGTTGCGCGACGATAATATTGGCCACGTAGTCGTTGATGCCCGTGCCCATAAAAATGATCCTGTCCATCATCAAACGGGAAAACACGTCCATGCCGATTACATTCAGCTGACGCTCCTCGATGATGTTGGGAGTCATGTTGTAAAATGAGCGATTGATCGCACTGGTATAGCGGTGCATGGTCATGCTGCTGATGCCATGATGCTTTACCGCAAAGGACTCAAAATCGTTATAATTCATTTTCCTGATTTTCAGACGGTAATAAATAGGTTTTGCCGCGAATGATTAGCGTGATGCGGGTTTCACGAGGACCTCATCGATCAGTCCATAGGCCTTGGCCTCTTCGGCAATCATCCAATAGTCGCGATCGCTGTCTTTCTCGACTTTTTCATAAGGCTGCCCCGAGTGCTTGGAAATGATGTCATACAGTTCCTTTTTCAATTTTTGCATCTCGGTGTGCACGATTGCAATGTCACTTGCCTGCCCACGGGCACCGCCAAGGGGTTGGTGGATCATCACCCGCGAGTGGGGCAAGCCTGTGCGTTTACCTGCTGTGCCTGCGCAAAGAAGCACAGCGCCCATCGAGGCGGCCATGCCTGTACAGATCGTCGCGATGTCTGGACTCACAATCTGCATCGTATCATAGATCGCAAGGCCGTCATGAACCGAGCCGCCGGGCGAATTGACATAGATAGAGATATCATTGGTCTTGTTGGTGCTGTCCAAAAACAGCAATTGGGCGACGATGATGTTGGAGACCTCGTCGTCGATGGCCATGCCCATGAAGATGATCCTGTCCATCATCAAACGCGAAAACACATCCATCTTGGCGATGTTGAGTTGGCGCTCCTCGATGATATTCGGGGTCATGTTCGTGAATTGGTTGTTGAAGGCTGTAGAATACCGGTGCATGGTCATGCTACCGATTCCTTGATCCTTCACCGCAAACTTCTCAAACTCGCTATTGTACATCTTTTATTGTATTTCTGACTCTAGGCCCTAACGGCCAAAAATAGGGATTAAATCCTGAATGCAAAAGCAAGAAAGCTGCATTCACTGCCCAAGTTATCCCCCATTGGTCTTGGCTCAAGTACGATAAACAGCAAATGCTGCGATTTGTTTTTGTCGCAAGATGTTGCCAATCGATAAACAATTGCTGATCAGTAAATTATTGAAACACTTAATTTGCCCAATGCGGTCCCGAAATGCAATATCCGCTCAAAAAACGACCAATTTGAACGTCTCTGAGGAACTTCCAGTGCGTGACTGCAAGGTATAGGTCCCTGGTGCCCATCCTTTGGTTGGAATTTCATGGCGCGAACGTCCAGCAGCTAGTGTAAATAGTCGATGGGACACGATTTTCCCATCCGAGGAAGCAACATCGATTTGAAGTGTGCCTGAAGCCTTCATTTGGTAGGCCAGGTGCAGGTCTTGGCCAGTAGCAATTGGATTGGGCCACACATTGATCAGTTGGTCTTTGGTGATCGCCACCTCGACCCTGACCATAGGACTGTAAGCCTCAGAGCCGTCTCGCAGGTGCAGCAGCAATCGGTATTGTACCATTCCTTGGACGGTCACTAGATCGGCATGTTCATAGTTCGCGCTTCCATCGGCGGCCTTTTCCAAAATAGGTTCCCAGCGCCCGCCCAAGTCGCGCTCCAGCGTATAGCGGGCGACGTTGGCATCTTGCGTATTCGACCAAACAAGCCTGACCAAATCGCCCTCAACAGATTGAATTGCCAGTTGTACCTGATGCTGATCGAGAATCACAGGCGGCTGAAATTTCGCGAGAAAAGCATCTGTGCTGCCTTGATTGCTCGTTTGGAATGCGCCGACGGTGACCGGGAAGTTGGTGCCCCCTTCCATGCCTGCCACCCATAGATTTTGGTTGATGTCAAAAACGCTGCTAAAAACCTCGTCATGGCCATTGCTGCCGTAGTATGTGACGTAGATCGGCATGCCTGTTGGGCTCAGCACGACGATGGCTCCGTCTTGGCTTCCAGCCGTTGCAGATTGAAAAGGAGAGCCCAAAGTCGGAAAACTAGCCCCCCAGGCGGCGCCAGTGAGGCAAACATTGCCCGTGATTTTGTCGACGCTGATATCCCAAGGCTCTTCCTGATCCGACGATCCGTAATACGATGCATACAAGCGGTTGCCAGCATTGTTGAATCGCACAACCCCAAACTCCCAACCGCCCGCATTGGTGAGTTGATTGGCGCCAGGGGTGACGGGAAAGTTGGAGCTCGACGTGAAAACACCGAGCCAAACATCGCCTGAGGCCGTCACATCCACATCACACAAAATGCCTTCGTCATCACTTCCCCCATAATAAGTTGCATACAAGCGGGTGCAGGCATTGCTCCATTTGACCAAGTATTGATCAAAAACACCAGCAAATGCAGTCTGGAAAGCGCCGGGCGTCACTGGGAAATTTGCGCTTCCCGTACAGCCAGTCATCCATGCATTCCCCGAAGCATCTACAGCGATTCCAACGGCGGCAGACTCCTCATTTCCGCTTCCCCCGTAGTAAGAAGCATATAATCTTGCCCCAGCATTGCTCCATTTTACCAAATATGCATCAGCCCCACCACCGCTTGCCGCTTGAAAACAGCCAACGGTTACGGGCAAATTTGTGCTTTGCGTGAGACCAGTCATGAAAATGTTGCCGCTGCCATCGCTTGCGATCGCGGGTGCTGAATTGGCGCCCCACCGCGAGAGGCCAGGGCTTTCATTGCCGTTTCCGCCAAAATAGGTCGCGTAGAGGCGCAGACCTGCACTGCTCAGCTTCACCAGCGTAGCATCTGGCCCTGACGACAGCGCCGACTGAAAACAACCAACTGTCACCGGAAAATTGCTGCTCGACGTGACCGTGGAGAACCAAACATTGTTGCTAGGATCCACGCAAAGGCCTGCCTTGAAGGCGATGCCGCCTTCACTCCCACTCCCACCATAAAAGGTACACCAAAGGCGAGCGCCATTGTTGTCAAACTTTGCGACGTAGCCATCATTCGATCCTGCGTTCGTCGTTTGAAACATACCGACAGTGACCGGGAAAGTGGTGCCCGCAGTATGACCAGCCAAAAAAACATTGCCGAGGAGATCGGTTGTGGTGACATGACCGAGGTATAATTCACTTGCGGACGAACCAAAATAAGTCGAATAAACCCGTGTGTATGGGTCGATTACGAGTTCGCTTTGGGTATCGTAATCGCCGACGCGCATATGAATCGCCGCACCATGTTTTACATAACCCACGTCTACTTGCCTTGTTCCTTGGATGGCAGTGGGCGCTGCATCATTGATATGTCCTGTGAGCCCAGTGATCTCCAAGCTGCCATCGGGCAGCAATTCATGGCTTTGGGCACCCTTGACGATCAATTGGATGTTGTTGGGGTCACCTCCGGCATGCACGATAAATTCTGTTTTGAGCTGCCCTTCGCGGGTAGAAATATGCCAATCGATCTTGGGATAGATGTTTTTGTAGGTGATATCGCCAAAGCTAGGTACTTGCGTGATCCCATCTGGGCAGTGCGCATAGTAGAAATTGTCGTAGGACGGCATCGCCTCACTAGTCACGACCTCAAAATCAGGATTCGTGCCCTGCAAGTTCAAGTCGATTCGCTCCAGCCCCAGCATTGCGGCTTGCATCCGCATTTTTTCCAGCATTTCCCCTTCCATGTCATGAAAAGCGG
>JANPHP010000544.1:0-44938 GCA_031424495.1 Bacteroidota bacterium
GCCCGTGCAGGACAACGAGTTTTTTGGGATCGCTGATCTGCACGAGGTTGTTGGCGGCGTCAAAGGCCATCACGTCGCCGACGACGGCGTTGCCAACGTAGTCTTGGTCCATCTGCTCGTAGACCGAACCCCAAGTACCCACATCGCTCCAGTCAAATGAGGATGGGATTACATACACGTTGTCGGCTTTTTCCATGATGCCGAGGTCGATGCTTTCATTGCGGCACTTTTCATAAGCCCCTCGCACAGCTTGCTGCTCCTCCAAGGTGTCGAGCTCGGAGGCAATGGCCGAGAATATCTCGTACATGTCGGGCATGTGGGCGGCGAAGCCGTCGATGATCGTATTCACTGAAAAGATGAACATGCCGCTATTCCACAAGAAGTCACCGCTGCTCAGAAAGGTCTTGGCCATCTCCAAGTCGGGCTTCTCGGTAAACATCTTGACCTTGAAGTGGGACTCGGGGCGCTCTTGCTCGATATATTGGATGTATCCATAACCGGTGTCGGGACGGGTGGGGCGAATGCCGAGGGTCATGATGATGGATTGCTGCCGCACTTGCTCCAATCCAAGCGCAGCGTCCTTGAGAAAATTGGCGGCATTGTGGATGAGGTAATCGCTGCCCACAACCAAAATGCAGGCTTCGGGGTCCCGCTGCCTGATCTTGAACGCGGCATAGGCCACGCAGGGGCCGGTGTTGCGGCCCACAGGCTCTAGCAAGATCTCCGTGTCACGGATCCCGGGCAATTGCTCCTTCACCAGGTCGGCATAGCGCTCGTGGGTGACAATGAGCACATTCTCCTGCGGCACAAAGTCCACAAACCGCTGATAGGTCATCTGAATCATGGTTTTGCCCATGCCCAAGATATCGTGAAACTGCTTGGGGAGGGTGGTGCGGCTCATTGGCCAGAATCTGCTGCCGATCCCGCCAGCCATGATGATCACGTAGTCGTGTACTCGCATATCGTTTTCCATTTGACAATCGCAAACCGAACGTTCATTCGTCCAGCACGTGACTTGGTCGAAAAGTTCAAGATTCGGCAAAAAAAACGATTTTCTTTACATAGAATCCTGTCCATGCGATAGATTTGTACGCGACGCTAGAGAATGAAGATGGAAACCTTTTTGATGCAAACACGGTACTGTAGCACCAGACACAGTTCCTTGCGGCGTAGAGAAGACCCATCTGTAGAAAATAAAGATAAAATCTACTTTGCTAGGGAGTGTTTTCGAGTTAAATTGTTATCTTAATGTATGCAAAGTCGGCAGGTCCTAATGCCTGAAGGCTATTGCCCAAGATTTGAGAATGGAAGTATTGGTAAATACAGATATAAAAGGCGCCCTGAAGAAGTACTTCGGGTTTGACGAGTTCAGAGGCAAGCAGGAAGAAGTAGTGCGCCATTTGCTCGCAGGCAACGATTGTTTCGTGATCATGCCGACTGGAGCAGGCAAATCGCTCTGCTATCAGTTGCCATCGATCGTGATGGAGGGCACTGCGCTCGTGATCTCTCCACTGATCGCGCTCATGAAAAACCAAGTGGACCAGATGATGGCCCTGGGCATCGAGGCAGGCTTCCTCAACTCCAGCATGTCGCGTGGCGACTATGATGAAGTGAAACGCAAAGCCATCGACGGCAGCCTAAAGTTGCTCTATGTCGCCCCCGAGTCATTGGTGAAGGAAGAATTCATTGATTTCTTGCGGCAAACCAAGGTTTCTTTTGTCGCAGTCGACGAGGCACACTGCATCTCGGAGTGGGGCCACGATTTCCGCCCAGAGTACCGCCGCATCCGTGAGATCCTGAACCACATCCACAATGTGCCCTTGATCGCACTCACCGCCACTGCCACGCCCAAGGTGCAGCTCGACATCCAGCAAAACCTGCAATTCAAGGATACCAAGCTGTTTATCACCTCCTTCAACCGCAAAAACCTGTACTATGAGGTGCGTCCCAAGACCGACCCGGTCACGGACATCATCAAGCACATCAAGAAAAACATGGGCAAGTCAGGCATCGTCTATTGCCTGAGCCGCCGCAAGGTGGAGGAGCTGAGCGAGGTCCTGAAGGTGAATGGCATCAATGCTGTGCCCTACCATGCTGGCCTAGACAGCAAGGTGCGCACGAAGCACCAAGACATGTTTTTGAATGAGGATGTAGAGGTTGTGGTGGCGACCATCGCCTTTGGCATGGGCATCGACAAGCCCGATGTGCGCTACGTGATCCACTATGACGTGCCCAAAAGCATCGAGAGCTACTACCAAGAGACTGGGCGTGCTGGCCGGGATGGCTTGGAAGGTCACTGCGTGCTCTTTTATGACTTCAACGACATCATCAAGTTGGAGAAGTTCATGAAGGACAAGCCTGTGAGCGAGCGCGAAAGCGGACGCTTGCTGCTGTATGAAATGGCCTCCTTTTGCGAGTCGGGCATGTGCCGCCGCAAATACATGATGCACTATTTTGGCGAGTTTTTTGACGCCACCAAGTGCACGGGCATGTGTGACAACTGCCGCTATCCTAAGGAAAGCTACGATGGCACCAAGCTCGTGAAGCAAGCATTGGCAGCCGCCAAGCAGGTCAAGGAAAAATTTGGCATTGACCACATGGTCAAGGTCTTGCGTGGCACATCCAGCCAACAAGTGGTGCTCAACGAGCACCACACCCTGCCGATCTTTGGACGCGGGGCAGATCTTGGCGACAAGGAATGGAAGGCTGTATTTGCACAAGTGCTCGTACAGGATTACTTGGAAAAGGACATTGACGACTATGGAGTGATCAAAATCTCCAAAAAGGGCAATGAATACCTCGCCAAGCCTGACACGGTGATGCTGCTCAAGTTCCAAGATTTCGCAGAGCTGGAAAAGCAACGCGAACTGTCTGAATCTGAGATCAGTGAGGCCTTTGACCCGGCGCTGTTTGACAAGCTCAAGAAGCTGCGCAAAGAGCTCGCGACCAAAAAAGGCATTCCACCTTATGTCATTTTCCAAGACCCGAGCCTGGAAGACATGAGCGTGAAATACCCGATCACCAACGAGGAATTTCAAAATATCATCGGCGTGGGCCGTGGCAAGGCTGAGAAGTTTGCCGCACCCTTCCTCGCCATGATCAAAAAATATGTGGAGGAAAACGATATCGAGCGTCCAGACTCGATGATCGTGAAAAAAGCGGGCAACAAGTCCATGAACAAGCTGTTTTTCATACAGCACGTGGACCGCAAGACCCCGCTCGACGAGATCGCGCGCCTCAAAGGCATCACCTTTGCCGAGCTCATGGAGGATTTGGAACACATCATCTACTCAGGCACCAAGCTCAATCTTGATTATTACATCAAGAACGAAATGGACGAAGAGGTGGTCGATGAGATCTATGATTACTTCATGAAAGGTGATACCGATGCACTGAACGCAGCCGAGGACCATTTCGGTGGAGAATATTCACGCGAGGAAATACAGCTTGTGCGTGCGAAGTTCATCTCAGAAGTGGGCAATTGATCCGAGGAAAATCTGATTTTCACCTGTCGCAAATCCCTGCTTTTCAAGGGAATCAACCGCTTCGTGCCTGCTCGCGCGCAGAGCGCTTGCTTGCATGTGCACTTCGCATGACCACACAGGCATGCCTCGGCATGCTCCTGCTCTCTCGCCTGCTTGCGCCATTGCCGGCGCAGGCCCAAGGCTCCATCGCCGACTCGGTCGCCACCTTTTGCAACGATGCCAACTTGAAGCCCTTTTTGGGCTTCGGTTGCGAGATCGTGCAGGAGGGCAAGCCCGACTGGAGCTTCAGCCACGGTTACACCAACAATGAAAACAAGTATGACTGGAGCGACAGCACGATATTCAACCTCGGGTCGGTCTCCAAGCTTTTCACAGCCATCGCCGTCGTGAAACTTGCCGATGAAGGCTTGCTCAAGCTCGATGACCCGGTTTACTATCATTTTCCAGAATTTCTCGACGTGCAAGGCCATACCCGCATGGCGCCGCAGATCACGATTATGGATCTGCTGGAGCACCGCTCGGGCATCAGCCAAAGCATGGAAAACCTGTTTCCAGAGAAATTTGGCAAAGATGTCTTGCAAAACGAGGATGAATTTTACGAGAATACCTTCAATTTCAGGGCCTTTCTGAGCATGCAGGATTTCAAGGAGCGATTTTTGATGTATGCCCGCATCGACCACCATCCGCAGCGCAAATACCATTTCTCCAATCTGAACTATGTCTTGCTCGGCTATATCGTGGAGGAGGTCGTGGGCATCAATCTCGGGCAGCTGGTGACCAACAAGATCTTTGTGCCTTTGGAGATGAATGATTCGCATTACTACCAAACCCACGACTCGCTGCTGGGCAGGCTCGCTTGGGGCTACTACCGGCTTACCGATGGCAGCTACCTGAATGTGCATGAAAACGAGGTCGAGAGCCCGAGCCCGACGGGCGATGGCGGCATCAAGACATCGATGCGCGACATGCGCAAATTCATGAAGTTTTTGCTCGGCGACTTCAAAAATCCAGCTTACGATCAGGTGCTTTCAAGGTCTGCACTCTTGTCGATGATGGCCCCACTGCAAAAGGGACCCGATAAGAGCACATGGGTGGGCTTGGGATTTCACAACCTGCAGCCATACAGCTTTGTGGGCCATGCAGGCGGATGGGATGGGTTCATGACCATCCTCTACATCCATCCCGAATCGCACTCAGGACTGCTGCTCGTCACGAACCGCGAAGACAACGATCTTTTCAATTTCTTGCGCATCTATGCAGCCTATGCCGTCTTGGAAAAGGAGTTTGAGGCGAGCAAATGAAATCGGGTAGTTTTTGAGCTTCTTTTGCACGCTCCCGCATTTTCCTTTCCTTATTCCGATTTCCTTACTTAATTTTAGCCCTTTCATTTTTTACCTGGACAATTTTCAAATAGCACTATGAGTCTGGCAAAAACACTTGCACAGCTAGAGGAACGCTACTACGACGAGCTCGACGAGGACCGCGACGCGGTGATCGCAGAGCTTGCTGTGATGCATAAAGCAGCCCTCCAACAAGGCCTCCCCGAGTTTCGGGCATTCGCGGCTGAGGCCATGTCTGTCTGCGGCGGCGTCTATATTCCCTACATCATGTGGGTCGAGTTGGCACAGTTCGTCGGTGAGCAAGGCAACCGCGCACAAATGTTTGAAATCGTCGAGGCCTTTGTGAATTCAGGCTTTGAGGAAGAGGAGCGCAAAAAGATGAAGTCTTTGCTCATCACCTATTTTGCCATCGAGCGTGAGTTTGAGGTGAATAAGATCTTGGCCCTCATCATCGACAAGGCACACCCTTCAGTGCAGGAGTTCTTCAGAAAGGTGCAAACCTTTGTGGCCAAGAACAAAACATCGGTGGACATGTACATCGAGAAATTTCAAATGCTCAAGCACACCTACCCTGACTTTGAGCTGCTGTCATTGCCACTGATCAAGTTGAAAGAGCAACTGTAAGTTTTGCATTGATTGCAATTTTTACCATTTTTGATGCAAAGGATAGAAAATGCGCACTAAAATTTCAGCACTGTCAGCCGCTCTATTTGCCTGCCTACTTCTGGTCATGGTGACGAGTGCCTGCAAAAAAGACCCCTGTGAAACAGAGGTCTGCCTGCCCTGCCCCAGCTCTAGGATCGTTTTTGAGTACCAAGACAGCGCGGGCCAATGCGTTCCGTCCTTTCACGCCTCTGCAAGGGTGTATGCCCTGCACAGCCGCACGGGCGACTCGCTCTACTCCTACACGTTTAGCGATTCCTGCCATGTGAGCTTCTTGATCGCTGACTCTGTCACCTATCACGTAGTGAGCACGAGCCCAGCCGTTCATGATGTGATCACGTTAGATACTTGGGAATACCAAGATCCACTCAACGTGACCGACTGCTGCCTTTGCTATCCCGTGAGCCACGCACACGGCAAGCTCAATACGCAAACGCTCACGATCGATTTCCCGACCGGCAACTACGAAAACGCTCCCTTTATCCGCACCTTGTAGTCGGGTTTTTGGGATGATGACATATTCAGGATTGAAGCCGATGACTCGGCGTCAATCCTGAATTTTTTTGTGGGGGGTGTCCGTGCGTTTTGGTAGGGACGCCATGCATTGTGTCCCTACCCAAATGCACAAATCCGCACGAAATTACGTTTTAGGGCAGATTCGTCCCGAACCGATTTTGCTGAATTTGTAGCCTTTGCCCCTGTTTCGGATGCAATCTTATGCGCCCGCCAAGGTCGCGTGCACGAGCCTTTCCAGAAAATCGCAGAGCGCGTGCGCCCCCTGCTCCGTGTGAGTGACCTCGGTCACGACCGGAATGTGCTCAGCAAAAAACAGTTGTTTGCGCGATGTCTCGATGCAAGTCACTGCAAGCGCCTTGCTAAAGGCATAGTTTGGATTGATTTCTCGCAAGATCGACGCAAACTTCTCGATCAGTTGGATATAGCCTTGAAAAAGCCCCGCGGCTTGCTCTCCATCAACCGCCTTGGTGAGAAAAGCCTTGGACGACTCCGCGACGACGATTCGGTGCAGGAGCGCTTCGTTGATATGCGCCGTGCGCGGATCATCGATATTGGCGTTGGCGAGGACCTCGATGGCCAATCGCAGTCGCTGCTTGGGCTCTACAATGTTGTGTATCTGATAATCAATAATGTAGGCAAGCCAAGCCCAGTACCAAGCGACTAGGTAGATGAGCAGCTTGTGCTTGTTTTCAAAGTAGCGGTAGATCGACGCCTCGGTCGAGCCGATCGCAATCGCCAATTTCTTGAAGGTGAAAGCCTCAAAGCCCAGCTCATCGATCAGGCGAATGCCTTGTGAAAGAATCTTGCGTCCCAGTTCAGTCTGATTGGGGTCGCGTAGGCAGAGCTTTTCGCTCAATACGATGCGCACAGAAAAGCTCATTTTGAAGCTGTTTTGGTAATATCAGTCATTTTCAAGGCCGTCGAGACGGTAGATATTTGCTAGGTGGTCTTCATCGTCGACCATGAGTTCGAGGTCTTTGATCACGCCGTCTTTGAGGGAGTACACCCAGCCATGCACTTGAAGCGAACGGCCCTTGGACCAAGCCTCTTGCACGATATTGGTCTTGCAGAGGTTGTGGACCTGCTCGATGACATTGAGCTCGACCATGCGGTTGGAGAGTTCCTTGCCGCTGAGACCGATCAACTCGTTGTGATGCAGGCGATGCACATCCTTGATGTTGCGCAGCCAGTTGTCGATGAGGCCATAGCTTTTGTTGCTGAGGGCCGCATCTACCCCACCACAGCCGTAGTGCCCGCAGACGATCACATGCTTGACCTCCAAGACATCGACGGCATATTGCAACACAGAAAGCATGTTGATGTCGGTATGCACGACCATGTTGGCGATGTTGCGGTGCACAAAAATCTCGCCTGGCAGCGTGCCCGTGATTTGGCTCGTAGGCACGCGGCTGTCGGCGCAGCCGATCCACAAAAATTGAGGCTTCTGACCTTTTTCCAATCGGTCAAAAAATCCTGGATCCAGCTCATTGGTTTCTGCGACCCATTTGCGATTGCCCGTTAGGAGCGACGTATAGACATCTTCCATCTTGAATTCAGTTTCTAGGGCAATAATAGGGAAGAATTCCAAATGAAGAGCAATACTATCAAAATGTAAAGTGAATTCATGCTGTTTTGAGGCTTCCATTGCTGCGTTCCTTGCAAGTCGGTGCCTACAAGTTGCTACCATCCCGCAAAATCACTGTATGACAACGTCGGTGAATATTTTGGCCTGCTTTTATTCGATCTGTACGGTGTCGAGCAGCTTGAAATCGGTCTTGCGTTTGATGCGGCGAATGAGCGCTTCCTTGTCGCGAAAGGCCATCACGACAGCCTCGACGCCCTGCCGAGGCTCGGGAATCTCGCCATCCTGCCGCGCCTTGAGCAATACATATTCCAACTGAAAGCCATTCAACTCCAATGCCTGGTCAAACTGGAAGAGGAAAAATCGGTTGTCGCCATTGAGCGAGACCCGGGCGATGACCTCGCCCGATGCGGGCAGCATGGCGTTCAAAATGCTGTCCTTGATCTTGGGAAGCAGCCGCAACCGCTGCCCAATGGCACGGTTGTAGGTCGTGCGCGTGCCAAAATTCCACAAGCGAATCCAGATCCATTCGCCCTGCACCATGTCGATATTGCTGAGGTTGAGCACCACAAAAAACATGAGGAAACTCCCCATGCCCAAGGACCTGATCAGCGAATAATTGCCGAGCGTGGCACCGTAGACGATGCTCAATCCGAAGTATTCAAACAACAAAATGCCCACCAAACCCACTGTGAGGAAGACCGCCAATTTGCCCGGATCCAAGATGCTCCTGCCCCGAAAAACCTGCCCTTGGTTGAGCGCATTGTTGAGGTAGGCAGCATATTGAAAGGTGGCGTAGATGAAGAGCGAGTAGGTGAGGAATACCAGCAGCCCGACGGTCTCATTGATCAACCAGAAGTCATAAAACCCGTGCATGAGGGCCGCGAGCAGGAAAAAGAGAAAGAAAAACGGCCATTGCAGCTTGCCAAAGCGGTAGCGCCCCAGCATCATGCCAAAGGCAATCGTGCTCGTGGCAAACATGTGAAAGACATTGCACACCAACACCCTGCCATGCATGATGCCGATATGCCCCGCGTCGAAATACATGAGATTTTCCACGAAGGCAAAGCCCAAGGCTGAGGCAGATGCATACAACAGGTAACTCACCGGCGAGTCGACCCGCTTGGTGAATTGCATGAGCAGCAAAAAGGGAATGATCTTCACCAACTCCTCAATCACCCCGATCCCCAACACACAATACAGGAAATCGTGGCCGACCGCCCCGTTGTTGCTGAGGTAAAAATCGAGGTCCCAGCGCACAAAATCATAGAGGATCAAGGCCAAAAAGCTGAATATGGCTCCCCCGACAAAGACTCCCAACACCGGCCGCCAAGGCTCTGCTCCCAATGCATCGATCCGGCGCAAAAAAAGCATCCACACAAGCGTGCCCAGCAAGGCGCCCAACAGGCCTATCCATTGGATATGGACCCACCAATCTGCCACCACCGCGGCGAGATAGGGCAGCAATTCTGCATTTTTGGTATGGACAAATCGCTTCAAAAAGAGCGGCACCTGCGCACTCAATGCAGGGTCGTCGATGAGGCGCTTCATCTTGGCCAACGAGTCTCGCTCATACGTGTACACCATTTGCGCCAGGGCCACCGTGGCCAAGTCGCCAGACTGCCCGATGGCGATCTCTCGACGAAAGTGATATTCTGCCGAATCCAACTGATGTTTCAGCAAAAATATGCGGCCCATGAACAGGTTGCGGTAGGGCATGTATTTGGTCTGAATCGCCCTGAACTGATCCATGGCGATGTCAAATGAGTACTCGTAATACTCGCACATGCCGATGCCCAGTCGCGAAATGTCCTTGAGGTAAGGGCTCCGCTCCCGCCCCATTTGGCTGTAGGCCATCACGGGATTCACGTCGCCCGGCGCGATGTCGGCCTCGCCATCGTTGGTCACCCATTCCTCTTGCTGATAGTGCGCCGAGATGTATTCAAAATGATAGGGCAGAATGTAGGGATAACGTTGCGACAAGCGCTGATGGGCATCCTCGGCGAGGTTGGGCATCTGCCGATACTTCGCAAACCGCGCCCTGTCATGGTCGTTGTCGGAATAGGGATCAGGCATCAACAGATTCACCAGCAGCACCAAGGCGATGGCGCCCCCGACCAACTGCACCAAGGGATTGTTGATTGCATAGCCCCAAAAATTGAGCTTGCCACGGTAGCTCTGTTTGTAGGAGAAGCGCAGGGCCATGCCGCCCGCGATCACGATGAGCAGCAAGATCGTGACCGACATAATCGATTGCGAATAGTTGACCCAATCCCCGTAGGATCCGGCGGCCAGCGCAGGCAAGGCTGGCAGCAATGCAGCACACAACAAGAGTAGTTTTCGCATCCTCAGCGGGAATTGTCTAGTAGCAGAATGGAAAGCAAAGCAAAAGATACGCTCCCCGCTGAGAAAAGTTTGCAGGTAGATTTTCAGCATGCAAAAAGCCGCGTAGCGGTGCACTATTGCAACCCCTACACGGCTTTTTCATTGCCTTTGAAGCAGTCTTTAGAACTCAAAAACGATGCCCTGCGCCAGTGGCAGGTCGTCGCTCCAGTTCAGGGTATTCGTCTGCCGACGCATGTAGGCTTTCCAAGCATCGGATCCCGACTCGCGGCCGCCGCCTGTCTCCTTTTCGCCGCCAAACGCGCCGCCGATCTCGGCGCCGCTCGTGCCGATATTGGCATTGGCGATGCCGCAATCGCTGCCTCTGTGGCTCAGGAACAGCTCGACTTCCTTCATATTCTCGCTGAAGATTGCGGAGCTCAAGCCCTGTGGCACACCGTTGTGCTGGGCGATGGCGTCGTCGATCGAGCTGTATTTGAGCAGGTAGAGGATCGGTGCAAAGGTCTCCTCTTGCACAGATTCGTAGCCGTTTTGCGCCTCGACGATGGCTGGCACGACATAATTGCCGTTCTCAAAACCCTCGCCGCTCAGCACTTCGCCGCCGAAGAGGAGCTTGCCGCCTTCTTTTTGCACTTCGTGCAACCTGTGCTGCATCATCGCGACCGCATGGTTGTCGATGAGCGGCCCGATTAGGGTGGCCTTTTCGAGTGGGTGGCCGATCTTGGCGCGGAGCGAACCGTAGGCCTTGATCAAGCTGTCTTTCACGCTGTCATACATCGACTCGTGGATGATGAGGCGGCGCGTGCTTGTGCAGCGCTGACCAGCGGTGCCCACCGAGCCGAACACGACGGCTGGGATGGCCAATTTCAGGTTGGCATTCGGGGTGATGATGATGGCGTTGTTGCCGCCGAGCTCGAGCAGTGACTTGCCGAGGCGGGAAGCCACGGCGATGGCGACGGCCTTGCCCATGCGGGTGCTGCCGGTTGCAGACACGAGCGCGACGCGCTTGTCATGTGACATGCTCTCGCCGATCACGCGGTCGCCCACGATCACGCTCATGATACCCTCGGGCAGGTTGTTGCGCTTGAGCACATCTTGGATGATGTGGATGCAGGCGACGGCAGTCAGCGGAGTCTTCTCGCTGGGTTTCCAGATCGAGACGTTGCCACAAATCGCAGCCAACATCGAGTTCCAAGCCCAGACCGCGACCGGAAAGTTGAATGCCGAGATGATGCCGATCACACCAAGCGGATGGTACTGCTCATACATGCGGTGGCCAGGGCGCTCGCTGTGCATGGTGAGGCCATACAATTGGCGGCTGAGCCCGACGGCGAAGTCGCAGATGTCGATCATCTCTTGCACTTCGCCCAGGCCTTCTTGGTAGATTTTGCCCATTTCCATGGTCACCAACTTGCCGAGGTCTTCCTTGTAAGCGCGCAGGGCGTCGCCCATTTGGCGCACGATCTCGCCGCGCTTGGGTGCGGGCACCATTCGCCAGGTGAGGTAGGCCGCTTCGGCCTTGGCCATCACGGCCTCATATTCGGCGGTGCCGGCCATTTGCACACTGCCGAGCAGCCTGCTGTCGGCGGGTGAGTGAATGGCATGGTATTCGCCAGCGGCTGCGTGGCCCGACTCCAAACCCGTGATCCAGCAAGGGTTCTGGTCGGCGATGCCGAGGCGGCTCAGAAATTCTTCAGTTTTGACCGATGTCATATTGGGGAATGCTATTAATATAAAGGAGAAAAATTAGTGGGCGCTCTCGGCGCTTGGCTCGATGAGCACACCGTCTGCCATGAAGGTCACGCGCTCCTCTGGTTTGGTGATCTTGGCGATCTCCTCCTTGGATTTGCCGGCGTCTTCAGCGAAGTGCTTGAGTTCGTCCACGGAAACCAATTCCTTGTAAGCCCAGCCGTCGATCACAGCGGCCTTGCCGCCAGCGTTTTTGGGCACAAAAAAGCCGTAGTCTTTGAACTTGACGGTCATTTCTTGGCTTGCGGTGAGGGGCATTTTCATCCAGCAGCCCTTGGCTTGGCAGCAGGAAGCGATATTGCCTTTGACTTTCACGCGGATCGAGTCAGCCTTTTTGAGTTGGGTGAGCAGTTCTGCAGATGCAATCGCGCCCTCGGCAGTAACCGCAGCGCCAAAAGCGCCCGTAGCATCTGGATCGGGCATCGGTGCCTCTTCTTCGGCGGCGACCTCCTTGGCAGAGTCAGCCACCATTTCGCCATGACCAGCGCCGGTATCGGTCGTGCTAGCCGTCTTGGAGCAGGCAAAAAGGCCCGCACAAAGGATCATGATAGGAATCAGTTTTTTCATATTCAGAGCTTTTTAGAATCTGGCTGCAAATTTAGGGAAGTTTTTTGGGATGTGGGGATGGGAATGTTGACCGAAGTCGACGTGCTTTTGGCGATGTCCCAGAAGCATACGAGCGACTTGTTGGGCAATGCCGTCCTTGCCATTTTTCCCTCCTTTCCATAACTTTACCAAGATGTACACAGTCCAAAATTTGCAGGTGTGAAGTTTTGATTGGTGATTCCAAGTGATGCGATTGCTCAACCATAATGCCCAAGCACAACTGCACCCATGAAAGTCGAGCTGCGTCCCTACCAAACCAATGCGATCCGGCAGATTTTTAAGGCTTGGGCTTTGAAACCTGAGGGGCTGGACCTGCGCAATGTTTTGTTTCAGATGCCGACGGGCACGGGGAAGACGACTTTGTTTTCGGAGATTGTGCGCAAGGCGGAGCTCAAGCAAAAGAAGGTTTTGATCGTCGTGCATCGCTTGGAGTTGGTGGAGCAAATTGTGGATCGGCTGTTGCATTTTGATATTGCGGCTGGCGTGATCATCGCGGGCACGAAACGCGACGATAGCAAAAGTGTGCAGGTGGCGTCGATACAGACCCTGAATCGGCGGCAATTTCCGCCCGCCGATCTGGTGATCATCGACGAGTGCCACCACTCAAAGGCTGCATCATACCGCAAATTGTGGGAGATTTATCCGGATGCGCGATTTCTGGGTGTCACGGCGACGCCGATCAGGCTCAATAAGGAGGGATTTGACGATCTTTTTGATGTGCTCATTCCAGCTGGTCAGATTTCAGATTTTGTGAAGCATGGCTATTTGGTGAAATCCAAACACCTCGTCGTTTCCAATCCCGATGTCTCGCATGTGAAGAAAAGCAAGGGAGATTATGATATGATGAGTCTGAAAGGAGTGATGCTCAACAACTCCCTGATGGCCAATTTGATCGACAGTTATATTAAGCATGCATCCGGCAAAAAAATCATTGTGTTTGCGGTCGATATTGAGCATAGCAAAAAGATCGTCGCGCGGTATTTGGAGGCGGGAATAGACGCCATGCACATCGACGCAACAACACCCAAACAAGAGCGTGCCGCCATCATGGCAAAATTCAGGAGCGGCGAAATCAAAGTGCTCTCCAATGTCGATATTGTGTCTGAGGGTTTTGATGTGCCCGATTGCGACGGCGTGCAACTCGCGAGGCCCACGAAATCCCTGGGTTTGTATCTGCAGCAGGTGGGGCGCTGCCTCAGACCCAATCCTGCGACGAATAAAGAATTTGGATTGGTACTGGACAATGCAGGTTTATGGTTGGAGCATGGCCTCGCTGGCATCGACCGGCAGTGGACATTGCGCGGCGAAAAACACCTGCCCAAGAAAAAGGAATTTGGCAACCAAGTGGCTGGTTTTGACGGTGATGGCGTCGTGAAGGAAATCAATTTCCCGACCGAGGCCGAGGGTTTGGAATTGCGGGAAATGAGCGAGGAAATCAAGCGCTTGTTGATGTTTGAGTCCATGTTGATCACGGCTCTGGAAATGGGTTACAAGGGTCTTTTTGCCTATTATCGTTACGTGGAATATTTGCAGAAAAACGAACTCCCCATCACCCATGTCTCGCTGGAATACTGCAAAAACCGACTCGTGGGGCAGGTGAAGGATGGCTTTTGGTTTCATCAGGCGAAGGAATTGATCAAACCAACTCCAATAAAATGATCAAGGGCGCCGACAAAGCTCACCCTTTTCAAACTTTTTACTACTAAATGTTGCAAAATACTTTGTTTTTTCCTAGCTTTGCTTCAGTATTACTCAGGAACGGGTAAACAAGGATCAGAGCGGGCGTTCAACGAAACATTTGAATCGGAGAGATGGAGAATCCAGTTAGCTGTGACATGATTTTTTACGCAAGCCCGCAGGGCCGCACCCGCGTGGAGGCTATGTGTGCGGGTGAGGCATTTTGGTTCGGTCGGCGACGCATGGCAGGGCTATTTGGGTTGGATGCGCGCACGGCGAATGAGTACATCATAGATGTATATGATCCCGGCGAATCGGCTCGTGAAGCAACTCTTAGGAAATTCCGAATAGTTCAATTTGGAGACAATCGCCTAGTAATTAGAACAATCAATTGAATTGAAGAGATGGAAAACCCAGCCAGCAGTGACATCATTTTTTACTCGAGCCTGCAGGGCCACACCCGTGTGGAGGTCATCGATGAGGGCGAGACGTTTTGGCTCAGCCAAAAACGCATGGCCGAGCTCTTTGGGGTGGAAGTCCCGACGATCAATGGGCACCTCAAAAATGTGTATGCAACAGGAGAATTGGATCGGGAGGCAACTATCCGGAATTTCCGGATAGTTCAAATGGAAGGGAGCAGAGAGGTAGCAAGAGAAGTCGCTTGCGCCAACCTCGACGCCATCATCGCGGTCGGCTACCGTGCGAACAGCTGAGATCGGATCTTAGAACAAGCTCGGAAAAGAAAAGTCCAAAAAATTCTCCTGTTTTCATGTACCTATGTTTTAACCTGGGTACCCTGCAGGTGATCTGAAACAAGGCAGGCCCCGACACGTTATCTCTTCACATGAAAAAAATCTTCATCACAGGCGGCAGCGGATTTATCGGCGGCGAAATCACCAAACGATTGGCTAAGGAGCACTGGGTCCTGGGCATGGCCCGCAACCCCAAAGCAAGTGAAAAAATCAAATCCCTCGGGGCGCGACCGCTGGCCTGCACCTTGGAATCGATCGAGGCCGGGCTGCTCAAAGAGGTGGATGTGATCATCCACTGCGCCGCCTACGTGGAGCCTTGGGGCCGCTACGATGACTTTTTTCATGTGAATGTCGAGGGCACAAAACGCCTGCTGGAAATGGCCAAAAAGGCTGGGGTGAAACGCTTCATCCACGTGAGCACGGAGTCGGTCCTGTTTTATGGCCAAGACATGATCGACATCGACGAAAACTACCCCTACCCTGAAAACAGCCCATTCCCCTACAGCGATACCAAACGCATCGCCGAGCAGCTCGTGCTCCGCGCCAATGAACCCGGCAAATTCGAAACCATTGCCCTGCGGCCGCGCTTGGTCTGGGGCCCGGGCGACGAAACCATCCTCGCCAACCTCATCGAAATGGTCGACAAGGGCAGATTCAGGTGGATCGACGACGGCGACTACCTCACGAGCACCTGCCACGTCGCTAATTTCGTGGAGGCCACGGTGCTCGCCATGGACAAAGGCAAGGCGGGCGAAGCTTACTTCATCGTGGACAAGGAAACCAGTGTCATGCGCGAGTTTCTCACCGACTTGTTGGCGACAGCCGGCCGCGAACCAGGCAGGAAAAATCTCTCCGGCAAACTCGTCAGGACGGTTGCCTGGTGTTTTGAGGCCGTGTACAAGCTGTTTCGCATCCGCCAAAAGCCACCTGTGACCCGCTTCTCGGCTGCGATCATGTCGTCGCACTGCACGATCGACAGCGACAAGGCCTTTTTGGACATGGGCTATCGCCCCGTCATAACTGTAGACGAGGGCATGCTGCAACTCAAAGAAAAAAGATAAGCAAGGATGGCCAAATCGACCATCCTCGCTTATCTTGATCGCATGCTCCCAGCTACAAAGCCATTTTCCAGAAGTAGATCGGCCGCGCAAACCGCTTGCCGCCACTCTCTTGCTTCAGATGGGCCATTTGCCCCCAACTGCGGGACAAAAAGCTGGGCACCTCCTCGGTCTTTTCAAAGCAAAACCGCCTCGGCAAGTCAGAATAGAGCGATTTTGGCGGTTGGCTCCATTGCATGTCCTTGATGCGTGGGCCGCATTCGACCGTGTGCATGTACACGGTGTGCAAGCCCAAAACGTCACGAATGAATTCCAAGGTGGCCGACAACATGGCCTCGGACCAGACCTTCTCCAAAGGCGCCAAAATCTCGGCCTTGTACTGAATGAACCGCAAATCATTTTTCAGGGCACCCCGCCTAGCTTGGCGATACCAGTGGCTCCCATCGCCGCTGTCGTGGCCATTTGCAAGATAGTTTTGGGCTGTGCGCAACCAATCGTTTTGTATCTCCTCGATGAGCACTTCGCCAGTTTCCATGTCAAAGTCTAACCGAGCCCAAGCGAGGTTAAAATGGTCTCCTGCATACATGTGGTTGCAGTCATGCAGGCGCTGCAAGGTGCTGCCCAACCGCAGCTTGGCGGCCTGCTGATCGTGGCCCGGACCAAAATCGAGTCGCAAGACCAAACTCACACCCGGCCGAGAGACTTGCGTCCAGCCCCAGTCCTCATCTTCGCCCCAAGTATCGAGGCTGCGCCTGAATGTCCAACCGCCCGCCGGCGCGATGGCCATCAAATCAGCGGCGCGCAAGACGGCGTGCCGTGCACAATGCTGCTTCAAAATGTTTTTTTGCAGCAATGAGCCGATGCGGCTTTGCTTTACAGCGGCCATCTTTTGCCCCTCGCCCACCGACCAAGCGGCTAGTTGCAGGGCATATTTGTCTTTGAAATAATGGAACGGAGTCATCTGAGGCTCAAGAATGGCCATCAACCCGCCCAAATCTGCAGTGTTCATGCCAAAAAATTGTTGTGTTGGGACCGCTTCAGGAGCGGTCCAGTCCAGTATCGTGAAAGGGAATCACACGCCTTTAGGTGCGGCGCAAGGAATGGGCCGCAAGGTGCATGAAAGGCAAGGCAGCGCGCGGGGCGCCCGTTTCACTAGCTTTTCGGTATGGAGAAAAAACGAAACATAACTATCTATTGAAGCTGCCAATTACAAGAAAAAGTCGTTGGAAGCACCCGAGGCGGTCGCGAATGGTCCCAATCGGCAACCAAGCGGCTGCAAGCTTGACATGGATGGGAAATGGAATGATGCGTTTGCAATTCTGTGGGTGTTGCGATTATCTTGCTGGACAATATGATTCCTCCCCATGAATAAGATCGAAAAGGCATTGAATTTTTTGCGCAGCTATTCGATGCGCGTCCCGGTTTGGATTAGATTGTTGGTGATATTGCCCTGTTTTGCATTGCCAGGGTATTGGGCGATGAACTTTTCTGGACCCTATTTGTGGGTGGCCGAAATTCAAACTGGACCTACAGGCGGTGAATATTCGGCAACGCTGGCTTATTTGCTGCCCTGCCTTTTCCTGTTGCTTTTTGCCCTCGCATTGATCCTGGTTTTGGGGAATTTCTTTCCAGAAAAGCCGGAGTCAGAAACAAAAATGGGTGCCAAGAACCACTGGTGATGCCGATGGTCTGTACCTAGCCCGACTACCTGGGCGGTAGCCCTCCGTGAAACTGCGGAGGCATCGGCCCGTCTTCAGGTTGGCGCTTGCGTTCAAGGATGCGCGGCAATATTTCTTGAAATTTTGCGGCTTGCGTAGGATTGCAGAGCGCAAGGACTTCATGAAAGTGCTTGTAGCGCTCCTTTTCGGCAGCAATCTGTACGCTACCGATTTTGTCAAATGCAGCCATGGCTACCGCTGTGTCAGCTTCAGGTTTTCCAAATTGGGCAAATGCTTCTTTGCGTAGTGCGACGATTTCGAGATGGTAGTTTTCCATTCTCTCGAAATGCGCATCTTGCAGTGCAAACAAACCCTGCGCCTCCGCTTCATTCATCCCGATTTCGCCAGCAAGACCACCTCTTCCTGGTGGTGGCCCCATGTGACCGCCGCCCGGATGCGGAGCACAGGGCGGAGGCCTGAACCAAACCAAAGTCAATACAATTACATTCACGGCCACCAAAAGCGTGACCAGAATCCAAGGCAGTCGTGTGGTGGATGGAGTGCTCATCTGATCAAATATCGGTGTCAGTCAATGAATAATCCATGCGAATCTGATCCAATGGATCTGTCGATGCAACCGCCACTACATGTCGATCCGCGACAAAGTGACTGATCGTGAGTGTATTGGCAGCCAAGATCAAAATAGCGGCTGCGGCAGCCAAAGTTGCCTTGAGCCAAAGCGGGCGCAGGACAGGGCTAGCCGTCGCCTCAATGCCCTTCATTACGCCATCCTTGAACCCAAGGGGGACTTCGACTTGCTCCACTTGCTCAGCGAGTGCGAGCGTAGCCTGTACTTGAGCTGCAATTTCGTCTTCCGTCATCTTGCTATTCATAGATTTCGTCAATTGTTTAGATGCCCTTGCTTTCAAAAACTTGCGCTATAAATCTTGCTGGTAAAAATGTGTCAACTTTTTTTGCAGTGCCTTTTTAGCCCGAAACAACAGCGACTCTATACTAGGGATTGTCGATTCCATGATGGCTGCGACCTCTTCATAGCTACGACCATCGATTTTGCTCAAGGTAAATGCAATACGCTGCTGCTCAGGGAGGGAGTCGATCGCGGCATAAAGGTGGCGGGCGCGGTCCTTATTTTCCAAGCGGATACCCGGGTGATCGACCTCGTCGGCCCGTGGGTCCCAGCCTGCTTGCTGCAAGCCGATGAGCGACAATAACTGTGCAGCGCGCTTCTTGCGGCCGCGACTGCGGATCAGCTCCAGCGACTTCGTCACGGCAATTCGATGTATCCAAGTGCCCAATGCTGATCGCCCCTCAAACGCGTGAATCGAGCGAAATATTTCCAAAAAAACCTCTTGGGCCAAATCTTGGGCATCTTCCCGGTTGAATACAAATCCCAAACAGGCATTGAAGACCCGTCGCTCATAACGATCGACCAACAGGCCAAAAGCATTTTGGTCCCCGGCCTTCACAGCATCGATGAGCGCACCATCCTCCATTTGATGACCAAGGTGCGTAATTTTGCATGTATCGACAAATCCATTTCACCAGATTTGCTTTTGGATTTGAATCTCCCCAACTTTCTCTGTTTCTCTGAATCAAATGAATTTGAAAAGCTTTTGGTGGCATCTGTTTGCCGTGATGGCCCTGCTCATGGGGCAATGGCAGGCAAGCTATTGCCAAAACCATCTTGTGGAGCATTTTGGCAAAACAGAGGGTTTGCGCAACACCAGCCAATTCTACTGCTTCCAAGATTCTAAACTCAAGCTATGGTTTGGGTCAGACCACGGTGTGGTCTGGTACGATGGTGGCAATTTTCATGGCATCGAGCAAGACAAGGATGTTTCGGTCTTGAAAATTTCGGAGGATCGCAAAGGCAGGATTTGGTTTCACACGCTCAGTGGCATCCCCATGCGCTTGGACGGGCCATCGCTCAAAATGGATTGGGATCCGGAGTTCATGGCGGCGATGAAAGGAGCGCATTTTATGAAAACCTCGGCCCCACTTGCCGATGGCGGCATCGTCTATGGCACGCAAGACGGCAGGGCCGCCATGATCGATGGCGATGACAAGTGCCGCATCTTGTTTCAGAGTGACTGGGGCTCAGTCCAAATGATCGAAAACTTGCCCGACGGCAGTTTGGCGTTTCATTTCAGCAAGAACAATGCGCTTGGCATCTGGAAAAACGAGCATCTGCAAATCAAGACCTTCAAATCCTTGCTGCTTGGATGGACTTATGGCAGCCTGCGCACGACGGTCATCGGTCCAGGTAGGTATATCTATGCAGTCGAAAATCGCATCGCAATTGTGCAGCGGTCCGCGGATACCTTGACTACCGTTCATCAAATCCTGATCCCTCAAAAAAACATCATCTTCGCTGAAAAAGACTATCTCGGCGATATTTGGATCGGCACCACAGCAGGTGCTTTGCAATTCAAGGCGGGTGATAGCTTGCTGCAATCGCCAAGATTGTTTTTGGAGGGCACCAACATTTCCTGTGTGAGACGCGACCATGAGGGCGGACTTTGGTTTACCGGGGCAGATGGTGTCTACCATTGCCAAGATGAACAAATCAGGGTTTCAGCGCCAGCAGAGCGTGCGCTGCAAAAAGAGGCCACTGCGATTTATACATCATCCAATGGCCGCATATACGTCGGTTATGGCTTTGGCGAAGTCGAAGAAGTGAGCCGGGCTACGCTCAAGGTCACCCGCACATTTCCCAATACCTCCAGCATTTTGGAACCCAGGGTACTCCGTTTTTTTGATGCAAAAGACGGCAGCCTCATCATCGCTGGACATGGTGGCATCAAGGCATTAAAAGGCGAAAAAATGATCCTTGTTACGCCTTACAAAGTCAGCGACATCGCCGTGAGCGGCAACGAAGCCACAGTCTGCCTATTTTCCAATTGGACGCGTTTTGAGATCGACCCGAAAGGCGAATGGATGCAAACACTGGAGCAGACGATCGCGCAATCGCAATCGTCGCGCTCCAACCGATGGCTGCATTGCGCTTATGACAATGCAGGATCGTCTTGGGTTTCTACATTTGGAGAGATGATCAAGGTAAATGGAAACCGCGTTGATACCATCCGAAATGCATTTTTGGATGAAAATGGATACAAATGCGCAGGATTTGCCCAGACGAGATCAGGACAATTTATGTATGGCACCACCAATATTGGTCTGCGCGTCCAAGGCAAGCATTGGCAGCAATGGCTCAACAAATCCAACGGACTCCTCGACAACACAATCGTCAAAATCTACGAAGATCAGCAAGGTTTTGTGTGGATCATCACCTCGCAGGGACTTTCAAAGGCGCGTATCACATCGGATGGAGCGCGGGTCGTAAGTTCCAAGCGATTGATCGACCTTTTTGGTACCAATATCGTGAACGACCTCACGGTCTGCAACGATACGCTTTGGGCCGCAGCTGAGGGCGGATATGTTTTTTTCCCCACCCAATTGATGGACAAATTGCCAATCTCACCTTCGGTGTCGATCCTGCGCGTTTGGGCCAACAATATTCAACAACCTCTTGGAGATACTTTGCGACTGCCTTACGACCAAAACTATGTGCGCATTCAATTTCGTGCGACCACCTTTGTCGATCCCAAGACCGTGGAGTATCGCTACCGCATCTTGGCGGGCGGCGACAGGTATCAAATCTCAACCGCAGAGTACGTCGAGTTGCTGCAATTGAGTCCCGGCAAATACCTGATCGAGATTCAGGCGCGGCACCCTATGGGAAACTGGAGCACCAAGCCTGCAGCGATCTGGATCGATATCAAGCCCCCATTTTGGCAGACGTGGTGGTTCAGGTCATTGGCCGTGTTATTCACGCTGATCGTGATCGGGCTCATTATCAGAGCCATCTTGCTCAATGCCCGCCGAAAAAGCGCATTGCGAGAATCCTTGTCCGCAGCCCGGCACGATGCCCTCATCAATCAGATGAATCCCCACTTTGTTTTCAATTCCCTCAATTCGATACAAAGCTTCATTCTCAATCACGAAACGGAAACCGCCAACAATTACCTGGCTGATTTTGCAGCATTGATGCGCTCGATCTTGGTCAATGGCCGCTCCGCAACGATTACATTGTCTGAAGAAATCAAATTTCTCAATCTTTACCTCAAGCTCGAGGCATTGCGTCTAGACAACAATTTTGAATTTACCATCAGCACCTCCAAGGGCATTGTCCCCTCGCAACTGCGCATCCCCACGATGATGCTGCAACCACTCTTGGAAAATGCAATCTGGCATGGCGTCGCTCCCTTGACCGATCGCAAGGGCTCGATCGAAACGACCTTCAGTCTGGCCGAAAAGCACCTAATCTGCAAAGTCACCGACAACGGCATCGGCCGCAAGATGGCCGCCGAGCGGGCACAAAAGTTTGGCAAGAAGCACCAAAGCCTAGCCACCACCATCATGCAAGAGCGCATCGAGTTGATGAATGGATCGATCGAGCATAAGATTGAGCTCTCCATCGAAGACCTCCTCGACGCCCAGGGGCAAGGTATTGGCACCGAGGTCACCCTGTATTTCCCTATCACATTTGCTACAAGAAAAGAAACATGATCAGGACCATCATAGTCGACGATGAAGTGAATGCCCGCCGCACGCTGTCTGCGATGCTCAGAAACTATGCTCCCGAAGTAGAAATCATCGCTGAGGCGAGCTCTGTCGAGCAAGCGCACAACGCGATCATTGAGCACAACCCCGAGCTTGTCTTTCTCGACGTCGAGATGCAGGATGGTACCGGTTTTGACGTCTTGCAAGGCCTCTCAGAGATCAATTTCAAGGTTGTGTTTGTGACGGCCTATGAGCAGTATGCGCTGCAATCATTCCGATTTGCAGCCATTGACTATCTCCTCAAGCCCGTGCGCATCGCCGACTTGCAAGAAGCCGTGCAACGTGTAGCCGCCTCAGCGCCACCACAAGTCATGTCGGGAAAAACATTTACCGAGATGAAACACTCCGTCGATGCCAATGAAATACCTGGGCAGATGGTATTGGTTTCCGAGCTGGATGGATTCTCAATCGCGCGCGCCGATGAGATCAACTATTGCGAGGCTGCAAAAAACTATACGATCTTTAAATTTCAGGGGAACCGTAAAATCGTTGCCTCCCGCACATTGGGAGAATATGACCTGCTTTTGAAGGAATTTGGATTCATGCGCATTCACAAGTCCTATACCGTGAACCTGGCCAAAGTTGCGCGGTATATCAAAGGCCGAGGTGGCGAAATCGAGATGACCGATGGTACGATTTTGCCCGTTTCCCGCGATCGAAAGCAAGATTTTCTCGATCACTTTGAAACACGCTATGGAAAGTTGTGAGCATCCTGAGTGCGTTGGCAACAAAATCCCTTTGGCATTTGCCGGCGATAGCCTTAATTTCAATGCATGGCCATCAAGATCCTGGTAGTGGACGACGAGCCCGATGTGGCAGTGATTTTCCGGCAGAAATTTCGGAAACGCGTTGCAGCAGAAGAGTTTGAGTTTCGTTTTGCAGAAAACGGTCGCTCTGCATTGGAGCAATTGCAGGCCGACCCCGAAATCTCGCTCGTCTTCACCGACATCAGGATGCCGAGCATGGATGGCCTCACCTTTCTGAAGGAAATCAAGGCGTTGAATCGTCAAGTTTTACTCGCAATCGTCGTCAGCGCCTACGACGACATGCCCAATATCAGGGAGGCAATGCGACAAGGTGCCTGGGACTTTGTCACCAAACCCATCGACCTAGACGATTTGGAACGGGTTTTGAATCAGGCACTTACAGAAATCAATCATAAATTGGAGGCGATCGGCATGGCGCAGCGACTCGCGTCGGCTGAGCAAGATCGTATTTTGATTCAGCGCAGCAAGGAACTCCAAAAGGAGTTTTTTGAGGACATGACGCACGAGTTTCGCACGCCGCTGACTTTGCTGCTTGCACCTTTGGAGTCTGCACTTGGCCTGAGCTCTGAAAAGCAGGTGCTAGACTACCTGCACCTCGCCAAAAAAGGCGGAGTCCAATTGCAAGACCTTGTAAATCAGCTATTAGACTTTGCCAAAATCGATACCCAAAAGCTCAAACCCAATCTGCAAGCCACCGATTTGAACCAGCTTTTCCTAGCGCTGCATGAGGCTTTTGTGCCAATCGCAGCACAAAAGCAGATCCGCTTGGAAATCTACCTCGAAGGTGAAATTGTAGGCATTACCGATCGCAGCATGGTCTGGCGCATCATGCTCAACCTGCTGTCCAATGCAATCAAGTATTCCCCTGAACATCAAGAGGTTGTTTGCCAGGTATATCCCAGCGATTCCAGCATCGAAATCAGGATCGACAATACAAACATACATGGTGTGTCATTGACAGAAACCGATAGGTTGTATTCGCGTTTCCAGCCAATTTCCTCGATCCATGGAAATACCTATGGAAGCTCAGGATTGGGGCTCTCGATTTGTAAATCGTTGGTGGATGCTTTGGGCGGCACGATTGCAGTTGCAAATGGATATGCTGGCAAAACTTGCTTTGAGGTCATCTTACCGATGAAATTGGCCTCCGAAAAGGTAGGCGCAACACAAGAAACGCATATCTACGACTTAGTTTCCATTGCATCCCCTTCATTTCAAATGGAGGATCAAGGAAATGATGGCTCGGAAAAGCCACTGCTTTTGCTCGCTGAGGATCATCCCGACCTGCGCAATTATTTGCGACAAATCCTGCAAGCCGAATTCACTGTCGTTGCCGTAGAAGATGGGAGGCTTGCCCTTGATGAGGCGCGACTCCTCATTCCCGATCTCGTCCTCACCGATTGGATGATGCCTGAAATGGATGGCTTGGAACTCCTGCAAAATCTGCGGCTGGATCGAGATACCACACATATACCGGTAGTGATGCTCACGGCAAGAGCAGCGCTCGAAGACAAGTTACGAGGTATCGCCTCCGGCTCAGAGGCCTTCTTGCCCAAGCCATTTCAGCCGCAAGAATTGCTTGCCGTGCTCCATGGCCTGCTCTCGCAACGTGAGCGCCTGCACGAGCGATTCCGGAAGGAAATGCTCCATCCTGAAAAAATGCCAAGTCGCTCGATGGAAGATATTTTCATCAGCGACATCAAACGGGTGATGGAGCAGCATTTGATGGATGAGCAATTTGGCGTGGAGTCCATGGCCGATGCACTCGCAATGAGCCGGCGCACCCTCATGCGCAAGCTCACGGCGGTCACTGGTCAGGCACCCGTGAAATTCATCCGCACATACCGCCTAGAACGTGCGCTCCAAATGCTGCAAGACCATACTGCACCTGTGTGGGAGATCGCTGTAAAAACAGGATTTGGAAGCGCATCCTACTTCACAAAATGTTTCAAAGACCATTTTGGGAAGAGCCCCAAGGAAGCCATCCACCAAAATTGAAGTGCAGCTGAGATCAATGATGGGCATGATAAGGAGGAGCTTGCAATTGGTATTTAAAGGGAAACCAAGAATTCGATTCTGGTTTCCAATCCTCATTTTGCTGATGGTCGCGCAAAATCTGTTTGCGGCTGATGCGCGTAGCACCATCGCAAGAGCGGCCTATTTCATGCCCAATAACCGGGATTCGGCATTTTTCTATGCAGATACCGGGTTGAAACTTGCTGAATCTGAGGGCAATGATACCCTGCTAGGCGAGGCACTTTTTTTGCGTGGCGAGGCACTCTTTCATCAAAATCGCTACCGCGAAGCACTCCGAGATTTTACACGTCGTCAGAAGATGGCCACTGTCCACCTTGAGCAACTGGCCGAAGCAGAAGCCTGGATGTGGGTGGGGGAAACTTGCCTGAACCTTGACAGCTTTCAAGATGCTGTATTGGCGTTTGACGAAGCATTTGTGCAGTGGCAAGCACTTGGCCAAGAGCCGCAAAAGGCGCTATCGATGCTACGCAAAGGCAATGCGCTGGCAGCACAGCAAGAAAATGCAGAAGCGCGACTGGCCTACATTACAAGTCTCAAGATCGCCCGTCGTTCATACGCAGCGCATGAAACGGCTATGGCTTATGCTGAACTTGGCTTTCTTTACGTTGAAATCCAGGAGTTTGCACTGGCTCGACAGCACCTCCGCAATGCGCTAATGCATTTCGAAAAAGGCCGTGAAGATGAGGACCGTGCACGCTGTTACAAAGGTCTCGCTCAGGTCGGCGTCGCCGAGAAAAAATTCAAGATCGCCCTCGACGATGCACAAGCTGGGCTACATTTGGCGCAGGAAACAGGTTCACGCAGCCTCACAATGGATTTCTACCTCTTGCTCGGCGACATCATGGACGGCCAAGGGGATTTCGAAAAGGCATCCGACTATTATAAATTGAATGCGCTGATCCGTGACAGCCTCACCGGGGCCGTGGGTGCACGCGAGCTCTCGGAGGTCGTCTTGCAATATGAAAAGGAAAAAGCCATTCTCGGCAAGGAGAAGGCGATCCAGCAAAATGCCCTTCAAGTCGCCCAACTCGCTGTGCGGGATGGCGAACTCAAGCGACAGAAAACACGATCCTATTTCATCTTGGCGGGAATGGGCCTCGCCTTCCTTTTTGGGGGTATCTTGGCTTATGCATTCATTCAAAAAAACCGGGCCAATCGCCGCCTGCAACAAGTTCTCAGCGACCTGCACACGGCACAGGATCGGCTCGTGCGGTCTGAAAAATTGGCTTCACTTGGCCAAGTGACAGCTGGCATCGCCCACGAAATCCGCAATCCGCTGAACTTTGTAAACAACTTGAGCAGGCTTAGCGTGGACATGATTGCCGAGTTGAGCGAGGAATTGGAGGCGAGCAAAGGCGAAGCCGTAGACGCGAAGCGGTCCGCTTTGTTGCAGGAATATTTTGATGACATTCGCTCCAATGCTCAAAAGGTCTTGGAACATGGCGAGCGGGCGAGCCGCATCGTGCGCGACATGTTGCAGCACTCAGCACTCGTCGAGGGCGAAAAATCTGAGTTTGGGGTGAATGAGTTGGTCGAGGAATATATGAAAGTGGCTTTTCACAGTCAGCCTGCGATCCAACAAGGTGGCGCAAATGCCAATTGCGATCTGGTTTTTGAATTGGATCCACTGGCTGGCAATATCGTAGGCCTGCGCCCAGAAATCGGCCGCGCATTGCTGAATATCATGGTGAATGCATTTGAGGCGGTGCAAATCAAAAACGATGGAACGCTCACGTCCTATCGGCCGCAGGTTATTGTTGGCACTGCGCGTACCGCAAACAACGTGCGCATCACTATCCGAGACAATGGGCCAGGAATTGCAAATGCTGATTTGAAACGTGTTTTCGACCCATTTTTCACCACCAAACCACCGATCAAGGGCACAGGTCTCGGCCTGAGCCTGGCACATGAAACGATCGTGCGCAAACACAAGGGCCAAATCGAGGTCGAGAGCAGCACTGCAAATGGTACTTGTTTTATCATCACGTTGCCTGGTTGATCAGAAATTTCCGAGGCTAGTTGTTATGGGGATGCGCAGGCATCGCATTTGTCTATCGGCCGTTTATTTTTGAATTGTCCCAAATTCAAAACTTGATGTCTCAAAACCACCAAACCGCGCGACTCACAGGCGTAAGAAGAGGTATTCAACATTTGTTCGATGATCTCTTCCTACGCAAAAATGAAAACGATTTCCGCCCTCTTCGCAACTGGCATTGCCACCATCACAATCCTTTTGATCTCGCTGCTGTTTGGCGGCTGTGCCGCTCCACAAGACCAAGCCAACAACGCTGATCTCACTGTCGTGCCCACGACGCTGGTTTATTCCATCGACTCCCCAGGTGGATTTGACCGAAACGCCATCGCTTACAGCCGGCCCCAACACAGCAAACCGGAAACCTTTCGCATCGAAGGCAAGGCACAAACCTTGACACTTGAAAACGCATTTGCCGAAATGGAAACCGACAGCGATCAAATCTACAATACAGCTGACCTCCTGCTTGCCAGCGAACTCGGCCACGATCTCCTGACAGACGACCATAGCACGGAGATCAGCGTTTTGAAAGCGGTTACTTGCAAATCCATTCTGGCCCACGAACCGCAGGGTGCCACCAACACCTTTGAAGGTGATGCAATACGCATCTTTTGTTTCAGCCAAGTTGCCCTCCCCAAGGACAAATCTGGCATCATCCAGCACATTTGGAGATACCAAGGCGTAGAGCAACATCGCGAAGACCTCTTCGTTCAAGGACCGACCTACCGCACAAGCAGTTACAAAACCATGAACCCCACCCAAACAGGCCTTTGGACGGTAGAAATCACGAGCGAAAATGGTGACGTTTTAGATGTCTTGGAATTTACAGTCAACTGACCTACAAGCCATAGCGACACAAACCGTTTTGCACACATGATTCAAGAAGCCGCTCCGATGGGGGCGGCTTTTTTTGTGGAAGTCGGGCGAAAAATGCAGGCACGAATTAGCGTGACCACCTTCGTAAGCGATGACGCTGTAATTTTCCGTTTTTGAACTCAGACATTCCCAACCACGCTCCCAAGCTGTCAAAGCTTTCGAAATGGTACGCAAACTGGTCGGTGAAGATGGAATCACCATATTCGCGTTCTAGCTTGTAGCGTTCCTCAAGTGCTGCGAGATTGCCAAGGGAATCGTATCGGTATCGCTTGCTCCACGCAAACGCGTGGCCGGGGTAAAAACTCACTTCCAGCACCTTGCGATCAAGGCTATCGTAAACATAATCGCGCTTGTCCATCGATTCACGTTGCGCATCGGTGGTCTCAAAACCCGTCAATCTCCCCTTCAAATCAAAGAAATATAGGGTTTTGTAACCGTTGACCATCATGGAGCTATCGATTCGTCCATAAGCATACCACTCGGTCAAACTCGCCTCGCCATCGTATTTGTAATCGATGTGGTAGCGATCAGGATCATCCGTATAAACATACTCCTTTTCCGTTTTTTGATATACCAAGTCGTCTGAGCCGTTTCGTCGATAGGATAGTTGCGTGCATTTGAGTAATCGATGCTGGGCGTCGTAGGCGTATTGGGTGCGATCGGTGAGTCTCTTCTGACCATTGAACCGTTGCAATTCTGCGATCTGACCGTCTGGAGAATAGCTTGTCGACGAAATGCCGAGGAGCAAACTATCGGGTCCACGTGTTTCAGAATAGATCAATTGCGCGTGATCGTTGAGGTCATAACTCATTTCCGAAACCAGCCTTCCATTTTGGAGTTTGCGCAGACGCTTGAGCTGCCCGTCCCCGTAAAACTCCCAAACAGTGGTCAATGCAGGTAGTTTTGAAAGTGAATCTGGGCGAATTGAATCACTTTCCCAGATCTGTTCCTGAATCGAAAGCAGGCTCTGATCTTTGATCCCGAGTGCGGTGCGCTCATCTCGCTCGGCAGAGCCCCGCCATGGCTCATCAAGCTTCGTGCAACCCGACATTCCCATAAAAATCCCTCCGACAATCAGGGCAATGCTGGTCCAGGGGTTCATCAAACGGTGATGCATGGTGCAAAAACTTTAATGGAGCAACGACAATCAGGACTAGCGGATGGTTCTCCGAAGATAACGCTCCTCCTAGAAAACGCAAACACCATTCAAAGTGATCCTTCAAATCCGATACCTCCCGATTGCTGATATCTTGTGATAGGCTTGACTACAAATCTGTTTAGCGGTAAATTTGCAAAAAAGAGAACTATGGTCATCGCCAACCCGATCTACGACGTCGTATTCAAATTCCTGATGGAAAATGACCGCGTGGCCAAGTTTTTCATTGGTACGCTCTTGGAGGAGACGATCGAGGAAGTCGTACTCAAGCCACAGGAGTATGTTTATAAGGATGAGCGTGGGCTAGGGTTTGCGGTTTTTCGGCTTGATTTTATTGCTACAATCAAGACTGCAACAGGTGAGCGCAAAAAGGTGTTGGTAGAGATCCAAAAGGCAAGAAACCCGCTTGACCTAATGCGATTCCGCAATTATTTGGGCGAACAATACAAGAAACAAGACGAGATCGATGGTCAACAGGTCGTGCTGCCGATCGTCACCATCTATATGTTGGGATTCAAGCTCGATGAAATTCTCACGAGTGTGGTCAAAGTGAGTCGCCAATACCTCGATCTCGTGACACATGAAGTCATCGAAAAGAGAAACAGCTTTATCGAGCAGCTATCACACGATTGTTACGTCGTCCAACTCAAGCGCATCCAACCAAAGTTTCAATCGAAATTGGAAAAGATGCTCAGCGTGTTTGAGCAGGACTATTTCATCGATAAGTATGGGACGCTCAAAGAATTCAATCATGAGGCCGACGACGAGAACATTCGCCTAATGGTCGATCGACTGCATTACTTCGGCACCGAGCCCGCCGAAAAAAAGAAGCTGGAAGACGAGCAGGAAGCTTTACGGATTTTTGATCTATGGTTCAAGGACTTGTACAATAAATTGGATCTCAAAGACAAGGTGCTGGAGGAGAAGGATAAGCTGATCGAAGACAAAGACAAGGCTCTAGACGAGAAAGACAGGCTCATCGAGGAGTTGAAGCGGAAACTCGGAGACCAATAATCGCCTATTCTCTCGTAACCTCCACTCAAAAATTCAGCAATCCACAGATGCGACGCATTTCAAGATCTGCCAACAGCAGATCATAGACCCTGCGCAAATGCATCACCTGCGCATGCTGCAAATCATTGCGCGCAGTAACCACCTCCGTTGCGGTTGCGCGCTCCTGCGAATTACGCATCTCTGTGAGTTTCAATTTTTGGGCAGATAATTGCAGCAGAGCATCTTGCGAACGCAAGGCATCCTCTGCGCCATGCAATGCAATCATTGCACGCTCAAACTCCAACTCCGTTTGCGCCTTGGCGGCTTCCCGGTCGAGTTCATCGGCATAGGCCGTGATGCCTAATCTCTCGACGCGTTGCTGCCGAATGAATCCCTCTGTGAGCGGCACCGTGAGATTGAGCCCGATATAGCTCGTCGGGAACCATTTGGAACCCTTCCAAATGTCAAAAGTATTGCTGTAATGATTGGCACCAATGTACCCATTGATGCTCAAATCTGGCTTGAAGCCAGCTTTTTCATTGGCTTGTAGCTGCATCGTTTGCTCGGCTTGCAGTGCCTTTATCTTATAGGCTGCGGATTCAGTGGGCGCAAGTGCGCTTGCAGGCCAGGTCCTGTCACCTAGTAAGTCTGAAAGCGATGTTGCTGTGTGCAAGATGCGTCCGTTTTCCGCGCCGATGCCCATTTGGTAGGCGAGTACTGCCTGCCAATCTGCGGCATTGCGCCTGATGTCTGCGAGCCGCAGGGCGGCTGTGGCGCTGTCGATTTGCGCGCTTTCTACATCGATCGGCAATGCGCGTCCCTCACCCGCACGTAGCCGCAAGTCGCGCAGCTGCTGCCTCACCAATGCGCTGTCGGCCAATCCATTGGCTACCTCTGCCTCGGCGATCAGCAAGCCATAGTAGGCGCGTACGACCTCGACCGTGATTTGCTCGGCGGTCTGTTCCTTTTGCGCATCCAACAATTTCCCATTCAAAATCGCCAACTCGCGGGTGCCTTTGATCGAGGGATCAAAAATCGTTTGCCGCAGGTTGAGACCAGCTCCATTTGCCCAATTGGTTCCGAAACGCACCGCCACCGTTTGGTCGGAGCTGCCGCCCGTAAGCGCCCCGATGGGCACAATGCTGGTTGCCAAAATCGCATTGTACCGTAGATCGGCCTGCGCATTCACTTGTGGAATGTAGCGCAATTGATTGGCCCTTAGCTCTTTTTCGGTACCCAAGCCGCGTTGTTCCAGCGCCTTCATTTCCAGCCTTGCTGCCAATGCTTTTTGCACGGCGACCTCCAATGAAATCGGCTCAGTCCCTTGCGCATGGAGGCCCAAGCAATGAATGGCAATAAGGACAAAAAGGATGATAGGGCGATTTTTCATGTTCTGAACACGGCTGCAGGTTCCAAACGATTGATGCGGCGCACGGCAAAAATGGCTCCGCCGACCGAGATGAGCAGCGTGACCAAAAAGATGCCCAAAACGGTGTACCACGGGAAATAAAAGACAAGCCCATTGCCCCGCGATCCCCGCCTAAAGCCCTCCAAAAAGCCGAAGGCGACCAAAAAACCCACCGTGGCGAAGATAAATGCTTGCGTCAAGATCAATCCCCGCACAAATCCGCCGCTGGCGCCGATGGCCTTGAGTGTGCCGTAGTCGCGGATGCGATCCAGCGCTGCTGAATACATCGTGAGCCCGATGATGAAGAAGCCAGAAATCAAGGCAAACAAAATCAGCGTGCCCGTGCTGATGCCGATTCCCGAATTGCTGAGCGTGTCATCGATCGTGGATTTAGCGAGGTCTTTGCGCAGCCAAGCCCGCGATTGCGGAAATTCGCGGTTAATGCGGTCCCGCACTTCTGCTGGATCCGCTCCAGGGCTTACTTTGACAATGACAGCGTTGATGGTATTGGCGGGGAGGCCGCTGTAGAAGCGAGCTCGATCGGTCGTGGTGTACATGAGGGAGCCGGCAAATCCACGCAAATTGTTGGTCGTAGCACCAAAAATCGCCCGCCTGCCATTGATCTCAAACTCAAGCCCGACATCCGAAGAACCCCCAAACAGGTTGCGGTCAAAAAAATCACCACTCACGTTGGCCTCACGCAACAGGTTTTCACGGCTGCCTTGGAGAACGTCTTTGGCGGCTGGACCTGCGAGCAAGTCAGGAGCATCGGAACCGAGAATCTCAACGGTAGCAGTCGTGCCATCGGGGAAGGTTGCCATCGCTGGCGCTATGATCATGGGCGAGGTTTTGGCCACGCCAGGTATGCTGCGCACCTCGGAAACCAATCGGGCGTCTAGCGTTCCCAGTGCGTTTCCATTGATGGCGCGGGCATCTACGATCAAAATATCAGCATCGGTATTGCCGACCATCGCAGACATGAGGCTGGTGAGGAAGGTGAAGATGCCAATCTGCTGCCCGATTAAAAAGGTGCTGATCACAATGCCGATCGTGACGCCGATGCTTTTGGCTTTGTCGTAGCGAATGAATCGTAATGATGTGCGCAGCATTCCCATGGGCAATTCAGTTTTGAGGTGTTGCAGACAGGGTAATGGTGCATTCGACGCGGCTGTTGTAGAGCAGAGGATCGCCGCTGTCGATGAGCACATGCACCTCGCGCACGCGGCGGTCTTCCATCTCGCCGGCGAGTTCGGAAAAGAGCGACTTGCGCTTAAGAAAATCTGCGGCATAGATCACATGGCCCTTCGCGAGCTCGCGATCGGTCCCCATCTCGGTGATGACCGCTGCTTGATTCATCTGCACTTTGCCGGCATACATCTCGTCGATTTCGGTGCGCACGATGCTCTTGCCCTGAGGGGCGAAGTCTGCAAAGGCGACTTGACTGCTGACGAAGCTGCCAGGAAGCGCTCTGACTGTGAGCAAGCGGCCGTCGAGCGGGGCACGCACGCTCTTGTTTTCCAGCTGCTGGGCGAGCACAGTGATATCGCCCTCGAGTTCACGCAACTGCGCGCGGTCGGTCTCAATCACAGTCTGCCAACGCAGGATGGCATTCTCTTGCAGAGCCTGCTCGTTGCGCTGATCGGTGAGGTTCTGGCCTATTTCGGCGCCGCCTTTCACGAGGTTTTCGGTGCGGTTGAGGTTGGATTTGAGATTGGAGAGGCGCAATTGCGCGTCGATCAGCGATTTTTCATCGGTGCGAATGCGCGCTGCCTGCGTGGTCAATCGCCTACGCGCTTGGTCGATTTGGGCATCGAGAATGCGGTGATCCAATTCGAGGAGAATGTCGCCGGTTTTCACGATGCTGCCTTCCTTGAAAAAGACTTTTGTGACCACGCCAGCGTCATTGGACGCGAGCGGAATGATCTGCCCCTCAGGCTCTACGCGCCCGATGCCACTTACCTGCGTCACGTTGGGATCGGGCTTTGCCGCAGCTGCAGCGCTGCCTTTTGCATCGCCTGCGGCTTTTGGGTCGGTCTCCTTGCCGCCACATGCGACCATGAGCGAGAGCAAAAAGAGCGTGCCCGCGATTTTTAGATTCCTATTCATGGGTGTCAAATTCGGTGGTGGGAGATTCTGAAACGCGGCCTTCGTTCACATACACGATCCTGTCTGCGTACTCGCGCAGACGCATGTCGTGGGTCACAACAGCCATGCCTATCCCTTGATTGCTCAGGCTTTTGAGTTCGGTCATGACCTTTTTCATGCTGTCGACATCCAAACTTGCCGTCGGCTCGTCGCAAAGCATGATGGCCGGGCGGGTCACGAGGGCACGGGCGATGGCGATGCGTTGCTGCTGCCCTCCGCTCAGCGCCTTTGGGAGCTGCTTGCGGCGATCCGTCATGCCCACTTTGGCGATGGCCTCGGCTACACGTTCCTTGGCTTCTTTTTTGGGTACACCTTGCAGCTCCAAAGGCAACATCACGTTTTGCTCGGCGGTGAGGGGCATGATCAGGTTGAAGCTTTGAAAGACAAACCCGATCGTTTCCAAGCGCAAAGTCGCCAATTGTTTTTCCTTGATGTCATTGACCTTGCGGTTGGCGACCCAAACCTCGCCATCGGTAGGATAGATCACGCAGCCGAGCATGGACAAAAGCGTCGTCTTGCCGGAACCGGATGGACCGATGATCAAGGTCAATTGATTGGAATACAACTGAAAATCAGTTGGCTCCAATGCGGTGATGATTTGATCACCTGTTTTATACCGCTTGGAAGCGCCTTTGAGCTCTGCTACCGGAACTGCCATGATGCCTGATGCTGATCGACTGCGAGTATGCAGCTGTGAAAGAAGCTAACACCAAGAAGCGCGTTTTGTTTGAAATTTCTCAAAAAATTTCGTTTGCATTTGCCTCATTCTAAATGCATTCATCCGATAAAATCTCCAACTTGTCGCATGAATTCCCATCGCCTTCCCGAATCCAAAAATGATCAGCTGCTTTTTGCGCCTGACCATCTCATTCGGTATTTGTTGTCTTGGTTGGCGGTTGCCTGCGCGGGCTTGCTCTTGATGATTGCTTTGGTGGTGCCGGAAATACTGCACAATGACACTGCAAAAGCCTCGGCAATCGCAATTGCCATCGAGTTCCTTGCTCCCCTAGGATTGGTGGGTGGATTCACGTTGCTACGGGCGCGTTACCTTGCGCTCGACCGCCATACGGGTGAAATCTTGGTAGCGACAGGTTTTTCCGGGAGGCGCTTGTCAGCTTGGGATGCCGTCGGGGTCTTTGATGTAAAAGGTACGGTGCGCTTTCAATTTTGCCAAGCCGAATTGCAGTCGCTGTGTTTGCTTTCCTACCAAGCGCCGGGCAGTGAAGCGTGGCAGTTGCTCCTTATCTATACAGACATGGTGGTAGCCAAGGAAGCCGTTCATCGCATGCGTGCATGGGAGGCTGAGCTGTCGGTCACAGAGACGGTAGATCAAGAAGCCCTGCCGACGGCGCAGGGCCTGAAACCGCTGGTGGACTGATCGCGAAGTGTGTCATTGGCTTGGAAATATGTTCTGCCGACAATATTGTTCCAATGCAATCTGTTTGCTAACTTTCGCCTAATGATTTAACTATCAAAATACTAACTCGCGATGAAAGCAACCCTACGCATTTTTACCTTGTCTCTGATCGGACTTTGCCTGTTTGTCGGGGTGAATGCGCAATCCTCCAAACCCGACCATCGTTTTGCAGTGCGGCTCAATCTTTTGGGAGCAGCCAATCTCGACGCGATTGGCGAAGTCGAATATCTGTTTTCTGATCGGCTGGGTGTGCTCGCAGGCGGTGGAATGGCGTCACCGATCGTCGACCTGCGTGAAGGGTTTTGGCCGAACCTCAAATACACTTCATCGTTGGGTGGGGCGTATCTTGGGATGCGCATCGGCATCCCCGTGGGCAAGCTGCATGGACTCTCCCTGAAACCGACCGTCGCCTACCAAGCTTATAAGCGACGGGACAATTTTGAAATTCCTGATTACATAATTTTTTTTCAGCAAGCCAAGCTTGTGTCTGTACGGCGTAGCATGAGTGCCTATGTGAGCCTTGCATACACGCAAACATTTTGCAAACGCTTTTTTGGAGAACTTGTGATAGGCACTGGCCCTGGATGGGTTCAGTTTTCAGAGGGGAATTTTCACTATGAAGGTTTTGCCGTGCCCACGCAGGTGAATGTAGGCGTTCGTTTTTGAGACACATATATATGTGTGAGATGCCATTGTGTGTGAGCGGGGGATTTTGAGAAATCCTGTGTTCAAGTTGCCATTTGTGGGCGTAATCGTATGCAATCAAGGGTCAAACGTTCAAAATTCCTGCCGTACGCAAGCATAAACAAAACCAAAATAGCCCACTTATATCTCACGCTACCAAATACTTAAGAATATTTTTTTACTTGAATACGTAATTCTTCGGGGAGATTGACTATGCAATCTATTCCAAGTGCCCGAGCTTAGCATCAAATATTCTGAAAATGAGAAATAGAAAAATCTTAAATGTCTTTTTGCTCTTGATTTGTATTGTTTTTGGAGAAGTCCTTTATGGACAATCCGTGCTTTCGATCTCCATGTCCACAACGCCGGCATGTAGCCTTGATGGCTCCGTCACGGCCACTGTGACGGGCGGCACACCTCCTTACATCTACTCATGGTATAGCGCAAATAACAGTCTCCCGCAAACCACCAATGCGCTCATTGGCCTAGGCGGAGGCTCCTATTACCTCACGGTTCAAGATCAAAACCAAAATTATGCATACACACAAGCGATTGTAGCATCAGCCTTCAATTTTAGTGCTGTTGGCACGCCTGAACTTTGTGGAAATGGCACTGGCACAGCTACTGCGACCGTTTTGAGTGGAGTGGGTCCATTCACCTACCTTTGGAATACTGGCGCAACGACTCCAGTCATCACGGGCTTGAGCCAAGGAGAATATGACATTACAATTACTGATGCCGCGGGCTGTTTTGCCTCGTCTGTCCATGACTCACTTTATGGCAATACGTTTGCCTCGGTGAGGGATTCCTCACCGATCACGTTTGGTGTCGCCACGACGCCGAGTACTTGCACCGATGGCACGGCGAGCGTAATCAACCTTACAAACGGCACAGCCCCCTACACTTATGTCTGGGGCACGACGCCAGCACAATTTACCCCGACGGCAACGTCGGTTGCAGGCAATAGCTATGGCACGGTGGTGGTCACCGATGCGATGGGCTGCACCTATGCGCAATATTTCTATGTGGGCCAAGCGCCCAATGGTCTGTCGGCCTCGACCAGCAGCAATGCAGAAACCTGCCTACAGTCCAATGGCAGTGCATCGGTGAATATTGCAGGTGGCGCCGCGCCCTATACCTACCATTGGTCAAACGGCGGGACCACGCCCACCATTACCGGATTGTCTTATGGCTACTACAATGTCACCGTCACCGACAACAACAATTGCCCAAAGTACACGGGTACATCGGTGAATCGCACTGACCCGATGACGCTTTCATTCAACCACACCCCTCCGTCGTGCCTCAATCAAAATGGGTCTTTGAGCGTAGTGGTCACTGGCGGCGCTCCACCCTACTCCTACATTTGGGGAAATGGCAATACCACAAGCGGTATCGGCAACCTCAGCGCTGGATATTATGGCGTGTCCATTACCGACGCCAATGGCTGCTTTGACCATGACTACACCTATCTCGTCTTGCCCCCCAATTGTTATGGAAACGTATCTGGCTCGTCGATTGGTGATGTGAACAACAACTGCGTGCACGATGGCTCCGACTATCCATTCGCCAACAGACTGATCGACTTGGGTGCAGGCGGCTATGGCATCACTGATGCAAACGGTGACTATTCCGAGGACTTGCTGCCGGGCACCTACACCATCGCTCAGCCTACGCCTCCCAATTATTATGCCCAAACCTGCCCATCTGGACCGAGCACCTACACCGTGACCAATCTCGTAGCAGGACAAAACGTCGGCAATCTAGACTTTTTCAATGCAACTTCGTCCACGGTAAACGACCTATCCATTTCAGTCTATGCCAGCCCTGCGCGCCCGACATCGTTGCAATATGTCACGATTTACTACCACAACAATGGCGCAACGATGCAAAACGCAGTGATCAATTATGTCCATGATCCACTCATGAGCCTCTATACCGGCGGTTGGAACTTGTCCAATTACAATTCCGGCACACGCACACTCACCTACAACCTTGGGCCTGTCTATCCAGGAGCATCGGGATCGGTATATTGCTACTTCTCCATCCCCACCACGACGACGCTCGGCACGAGCTACACGCAATCTGCCGAGATTCTCCCGATCATCAATGATGCTACGCCCAGCGACAATCAGTACAGTCTAACCGACCAAGTGGTGGCCGCTTATGACCCCAATGACAAGTCAGTCGTGCCTGCTGGTACTATCTCAGCCAATGACTCGGTGCTCACCTACACCGTGCGCTTCCAAAACACTGGCAACGACACCGCTTTCACGGTGGCTATCAGAGACACGATTGATACCGATCTCGATATTTTCAGCTTGGAGGTCTTGGGGGCGAGCCACCCCTATGCCCTGACTGCCGAAGCGCCTGGCGTGGTGATCTTCAAATTTGAAAACATTATGCTGCCCGACAGTTTCGTCGACGAGCCTGCTAGCCACGGCCACATCATCTACCGCATCAAGCTCAAAGACAACCTGAGCCCTGGTACCGAGATCCGCAACCGCGCCGCAATCTACTTTGATTACAATGTCCCGGTGCTCACCAATACCACGGTCAATGCATTGGGGATCGTCGCTGTGGAGCCCAAAGTGGAGACCAATGCTTCCTTCGGTCTCTATCCCAATCCGGCGACGGATCGGGTGACGGTTGCCCTTGGCGATAGCTGGATCGGCGAGACGCAGGTCACGGTGCGTGACCTGAGTGGCCGATTGCTGCACAGCGAGGTCGTGAACCCCGCTGCCAAAAGCGAAGTGGCAATGGATCTGCAACAGTTGCCAAGCGGCGTCTACCTAGTAGAATGCATGAATGCACGGCAGCGCATGGTGCGCAAGCTCGTGCTCCAATAAGAATTGTAGTTTGACATTAGGGATTTTAGGAAGGATGGGCCGCCTCGCAAGAGGTGGCCCATTCATTTTGTGAGCCGGCGTATGGTCTGCAATTCACTCAATTCCCAGAGCAACAGCATCAGCATGAGCACGAGGTAAGGCGCCAAGAATCGCGGTCGATAGGAGATGTAGACCAAGTGAAATACAATCGGGATCATCGTGATGAGTCCTAGGACCATCAGCTCCCAATCGTCGCGGCGGCGCAGCCAAAGCACAAAACCGACCAGCAAGACCAGCCACCATGTCCACCACACGATGGGCAAATAGATATTCCCAAAATCCAAACTGCGCCAAATGTGGGGAATCTGCGATTCTCGATCGGCCAAACTGTAATTGTAGGTTACCAACATCAGACTATCGATGTACTGGTACTCATGATCGGGGTGATAATAATGGAGTCCCGGCGTGAAGCGGTAATCGATGTAGTTGAGCGTATGGGCAAAGTGAAAATTGTCAGCAACAAATTGCCGCTCGGCCTGCCAGAAATGCTTTGCAATGATGCCTTGTGCGACACGCCCGAAAATACTGTCACAAGCGTTGATGCCACGGTTGGCGGCAAAACCACGGTTTTCATAGTCTGCCACGCAGTCTTTGTAGCCTAGGTAGCTGAGCTCGCGGCGCAACTCGCGGTGCCCGACGAGCTCCCCGCCCGGGTAGATATAAGGGTGAACGTAGCCTGCGAATGCAGGGTCATAGACCTCTGTTGAGTCATAAAGCGCAGAAGAAAAATCCCAACGCACGCGGCCTTCTACGGTATAGATATCGCCCTGATTGATGAGTTTTTGCCCCGTGAAGACAAATGCATAACACAGGATAAAGGGCATGATCGCTATGCCCAGGCCCTGCGCCCGCAGCAGGAGTGGCCGCCGAAACCGCAGCAACATCAACCCAAACAAGGGAATATGGATCATGGCGCTCAGTTTGGACATGAAACACAGCCCCATCATTGCCCCAAACCACAATGCGGTCTGCCACCGACCATGCCGCATCCACAAGATGAGCATCGCCATGCTCAAGAGGATGAAGCTCGTGAAAAAGCTCTCTGAAAGCAGAGAGTGATTGTAAAACATGGTCAGCGGCTCTACAGCTACCACGCCAAGTGCTACCCAACGCCAAACGGGGCGATCATGAAAGAGCACCATTGCTAGAAACGATGCGGCAGTGGCAAACAACAGGCACTGCAACCCGACCATGAACCAGATATTGGGCCAGATCTTGGTGCATGCAGCAATGTAAATGTTGAGCAGCGGGTTGTGGTAGATGTCCCAGCTGAAGCCGCCTCGGATGAATGAGTTGGTATCGATTTCATACAGGGGCGTTCCCAAGCCGAGGAAAAGCCACTGCAAAAGAGTTACCAAGGTCACCCCAGCCCAAAATTGATTTCGACGCACGACTTCCAGCGGCAATTGCATGCCGCAAATTAAGGATTCTCAAACGTTTTTGGCGTGCTTCCTGCAGAACACCGCTGCGGTGTTTTGGGTTCCCTTCTTGCATCTACTCACCTGTAGTCCAAAGATTCAGCAAATTGGATTCTGCGCTATTCATCCGCCGAGATCGTCCATTCCTCCCAACATTCTTGCCCAAAAAGGGCCTTCTACTTGCATTCTGGCAAAAATTTGCCTAAAATTGTTGCATTGTTGATTGATTGATTTTTTGGTAAGAGCGCTATCTCATAAAGCTATTTTAGGTTAGAATTCGTTGCTTGATCTCAGCGAATCATTTTTTTGAATCGATAGCACCCCTCTGCCAGTACCTGCCGGGAAAGGTCGCTAGCCTTTCCCGGTTCCTTTTTATCCCCTTTCTATGCCCATTGAGGCGCCCAATCCTACCGTTGCGACATTTTCACTAAACTTATTTGCCGCAGCTGCACTAAATTTGCCCTTGCAACCACGCCCAAACAGTGGTCGCCCAAAACGAAAATGACTCAAAAGAAAAAACTCGTCGTGCTCACTGGGGCCGGCATCAGTGCCGAGAGCGGCATTGCGACTTTCCGTGGATCAGGCGGCCTTTGGGAAGGCCATGATGTCACCGCCGTCGCCTCACCCGAGGGATGGCGCAAAGACCCTGCCCTCGTGCTTGAATTTTACAATCAGCGCCGCCGACAGATGGTCCAATGTGCCCCCAATGCTGGGCACCTCGCCCTCGCTCAATTGGAAAACTATTTCGATGTGCAGATCATCACCCAAAACATCGACAACCTGCACGAGCGCGCGGGCTCGACGCAAGTGATGCACCTCCACGGCGAAATCTTGCTGGCTCGCAGCTCCAGCAATCCCGAACTCATCTATCCGCTGGAAGGTGGAAAAGACATCGTGATTGGTGACACCTGCGCCGAGGGCTCCCAATTGCGTCCGAACATTGTCTGGTTTGGAGAAGATGTGCCTTTGTTTCAAAAAGCTGTCGAAATCAGCCGCAGCGCTGATATCTATATGGTAGTGGGCACCTCGCTTGTGGTTTACCCCGCGAATACACTGGTCACATATCCGCTTCCTGGCGCACCGATCTACATCATAGATCCCACCAAACCCGATATCGGGTACCAGCAGCGCGTGCGCTTCATTTTGGAACCCGCTACGACTGGCGTTCCTAAATTGATGGAAGAATTGATTGCCATGGCCTAAGGTCCCTTCTGCAACCTAGGTGGCATGAGAATTGCCGCCGCGAGATCAGGAAAGCACTTAACTTTGCTGATGAACTGGCCGCGTGCCAGCAATACCGCTATCGCGATGAAAAAGACGCTGCTCATGATGATGTTGATGCTAGGCATGGCGCTCGGAATGTCTGCGCAAAGCACCGATCCCGACTATGCCGACAAGTTGGAATCGCTATACAAAGGGTCAGTGCCGCTGGCGAAGCCCAAGGATCTTGCGCTGTGGGAAGCGGGCGATCCGCAATTGCTGTTGCTCGACACCCGCACGGCCCGTGAATATGAAGTGAGCCATATCGCAGGCGCACAGTTTGTAGACTACTCCAAATTCAACCGTGCAGCTGCTGAGGGCTGGGACCGCGGCAAGCCTGTCGTCGTCTATTGCTCGGTGGGTTACCGCAGCGAGCGCATCGGCGAGCAGTTGAAACGCATGGGCTTCAAAACGGTCTACAATCTATACGGCGGCATTTTTGAGTGGGTCAATCAGGGTCATCCGATCGTCGATGCAAAAGGGCAGCCCACCACGATGGTACATACCTACAACGAAGATTGGGGTAAATGGCTCCGCAAAGGCATTAAAGTCTACGAATAAACGCAATCGAAAAATGTGTGGGATAGGCACAGACTGGCTTGAAAATGCGCGCGCTGCACAACAGCCTGAGGCATCACTTGTCGCAGCGCAAGCAGGAGACAACAAGCATGCACTCATCATTTTTGTCAAAAATCCGCAGCTGGGCAGGGTCAAGACCCGCATGGCCAAGACCATGGGTGATGAGGCGGCGCTCGACGCCTACCTGCAAATGCTGGCCCACGTGCGCGCTGTAGCTGCTAGTATTGATTGCCACCGCGCAGTTTACTATTCTGATTTTATCGATGAATCAGACGCTTGGGAAGGCCCTGCTTTCTCCAAGCACCTCCAATCAAAGGGCGATCTTGGTGAAAAAATGCATGGGGCAATGGCAGAAATGTTAGCGGCGGGATTTGAACGCGTTGTTTTGGTCGGTAGCGACCTGCTCGACCTGCAAGTACAGCATTTGTCGCTAGCCTTTAGGGCGCTGGGATTTCAAGACCTGGTCTTGGGCCCAACCCACGACGGCGGCTACTGCCTCATTGGCATGACCGCCCCCCATCCCGAACTTTTCTTGAACAAAACTTGGAGTACAGATACCGTGCTTGCAGATACCGTTGCCGATGCCAAACGACTCGGGCTCTCCATGCATCTTTTGCCTGCGATCCATGACATTGACGAAGAAAATGACTGGCTTGAAGCACTCAACAGGCAGCAGCTACGCCATGACCGAGCCTGACATCACCCCATCATCCAGAAATTTTTAAGCCTCAATTTGCATCCAGGAGCACATTCTGCAAAAATGCACCTATACAAGACCTTTACATTGCGCTGTTTATCGCCCAAAAAGCCTCAATTTTGAAAAGCGTGGCACAGGGTTTGGAAACTCAAGCCAAACACTTTTATCCCTCCATTTGAAATCATCAGTATTATGAAAAAGATCCTACTCGCAACCTTCGCCCTCCTGCTCTGCGTGCAGCTATTTGGCCAAACCGCCAAGTCCAATTGCGTGCTCTTCACAGAAAATGGCGAGCGCTTCTACGCCATTTTGAACGGTCAGCGCATGAACGACGAACCCGTCACCAATCTCAAGGTCCAAGACTTGAACCAACCCAACTACGCCCTCAAGGTCATCTTTGAAAACAAGACCATTGGCGAAATGAACAAAACGCTCTATCTGGAGAGTGGTTCAGAAGTCGTGTATGCAGTGAAACTGGACAAAAAAGGTGCCTACAAATTGGCGATGCGCAGCTCTGTACCGATCGCTCAAGCGGCTCCAGTCGCGCCACAGCAACAAGTCGTGTATTGGGGTGCTCCTGTGATCACCCCTGTCGTCACGCCTACTAATCCTGTCACGCCCGTGGGCACTTCCACTACGGTGACCGAGCAGACGGTAACCACGACGACTGTCGGTAGCCCTACAGGCATGAATACCAACGTGAACACTGGAAACGGCGAAAACGTTTCCATGAATGTAACCACTGATGGCTTTGGCATGAACGTGAATATCAACACGAATGGCATGGGCACCGGCACCACTGTGGGTACCACCAGCGGCACCGCTGTCACCACGACGACGACAACTACCACCACGACTGGTAACTCCAACCCACCAGTCGTCTATGGCAATCCACAACCGGTGATCGTGCAGCCTGCACCCTGCACCCACATGAACACCAGCGATTTCAACTCGGCGCTGACTTCGATCAAAGCCAAGAGCTTTGAAGACAGCAAAATGACGATGGCCAAGCAAATCACCAGCAAAAACTGCATGGACGCTAGCCAAGTCAAGGCGATCATGGGCTGCTTTGACTTTGAGGCTACCAAGCTGGAATTTGCCAAATATGCTTACGACTTCTGCTGGGAAAAAAACAACTACTTCAAGGTGAACGATGCCTTCACCTTTGAAGCCTCCATCGAGGAGTTGGATGCCTACATCCGCACGCGCTAATTGGTGTTTTCACTCCTAGACATGCATGCCCCCTGCAAGACTGCAGGGGGCATGTTTTTTGCGGGCTGCTCTTGTGTATCGTCATTGGCATCACCCAAAAGCAAAAATATTCCACTTCAAAGAATACAGCTTATTTTTGCCCTTGATACATGGAAACACGCCGCGAAATCCACCGTCCATTGCCATTGCTGCGCGCTTGTCGCGCTTTGTCGATCGTCCTCGCACTTTTATCATTGCACCTGCTGGGGTATGCGAGCTCCAAGATCGGCGGCGTGAGCGTGGTGAGCCCTCCACAAAAAATCGATGCGAGCTGGGCCACCTCGGTCAAGCATTTGAATGCTGATTGGGTTGCCGTGATGCCCTATGCCTTTGGTCAGGCTGGGCAAAGCACATTGCACTACGATCAGGATCATCAGTGGTGGGGGGAGCGATTTGAAGGCATCCAAACCATCATTCATCAAGCAAGAAGCCAAGGCCTCAAAGTCATGATGAAGCCGATGGTCTGGGTCAGAGGCAGCTGGGCAGGCGGATTTGATCTCGCTACCGAAAAAGAATGGCTAGCCTGGGAGACTACCTATCAGGAATACATCTTGAAGCTCGTGGACATCGCCGTCACAGAAAAAGTGGAGCTCTTTTGCATCGGCACAGAGCTCAACAACGCTTGCCACAAGCGGCCCAAGTTTTTCAGGTCACTGGTCGATGCAGTTCGCAAGCGGTACACTGGCCAGGTGACATACGCCGCCAACTGGGATGATTTTTTGACGGTGAAGCTTTGGGACAAAGTGGATTTTATCGGCATCGATGCCTACTTTCCGCTGACGCCCAGCAGATTGCCCAAGATTACAGAGCTTAAGATCGCTTGGGTTGCGCATGTGCGCAAGATCATGCAGCTGTATTCGGCCTACAAAAAGCCCATTTTGTTCACGGAGTTTGGCTACCGCAGCATAGACATCTGCTGCTGGCAACAGTGGGAGCGGGAAAATTTACCTCACGACGAAGCCGTGAACTTGCAGGCACAGGCGAATGCCTACCAGGCCTTTTTTGAGGTTTTTTGGGATGAACCTTGGTTTGCAGGTGTTTTTTTGTGGCAGTGGTACACACATCATGAAAAGGCAGGTGGCCTCAAAAACTCTGATTTTACACCGCAAAACAAGCCCGCCGAGCAAACCATTGCAACTTGGTTTGCGAAATAAAAATCCAACAGCAGTTTGTAAGCACTAGCCAATTGCTGGTGTGAGCCTTGGAAACCAAAAACCCGTTTGCCAACCCTAACCACCGGCTGGTGTGAGGGTTGGC